>NZ_JYJG01000319.1 GCF_000955955.1 Lentzea aerocolonigenes | reverse complement strand
GTGTATAAGAGACAGCTTCGCCGAGTGGTGACTGACAGGGCCTGACAGCCGGGTGCCAGCGTCGTGTGCGACCTGTGTCAGCAGCTCACGTCACTGTTGCCGCATGCACAAAGTCACGATCATCGGCGCCGGTCTCGGCGGTCTCACCCTCGCCCGCGTCCTGCACGTCCACGGCATCCCGTCCGTCGTCTACGAGGCGGAGGAGTCGCCGAACGCGCGGTCGCAGGGCGGCATGCTCGACATCCACGACTACAACGGCCAGCTCGCCCTGGAAGCCGCCGGGTTGATGGACGAGTTCCACGCGCAGGTCCTCGAAGGACGCCAGGCACTCCGCGTTCTCGACACCGACGGCACCGTCCTGCTCGACAAGCCCGACGACGGCACCGGCGGACGACCCGAGATCCAACGCGCTGACCTGCGGCAGATCCTGCTCGACTCCCTCCCGGCCGGCACCGTGCGGTGGGGCCACAAGGTGACGGCCGTCGAGGGCCGCACGGTCACGTTCGCCAACGGCAGCAGCGTCGAGGCGGAACTGCTCGTGGGCGCGGACGGCGCGTGGTCGAAGGTGAGGCCGTTGCTGACCGACGCGAAGCCGGAGTACGCGGGGCTGACGTTCGTCGAGACGTATCTCTACCACGCCGACACCGCGCACCCGACCCTCGCCGAAACCGTCGGTGGTGGCTCGATGTTCGCCCCGTCCCAGGGCAAGGGGATCTTCGCGCACCGGGAACGCGGTGACACCCTGCACGCCTACGTCGAGTTCACCCGCCCGCTGGAGTGGTTCGACACCATCGACGTCACGGATCCGCGGCAGATCGCCTCCGAGTTCGAGGGCTGGGCACCGGAACTGACCGCGCTGATCACCGAGTCCGACGTCACGCCGATCATCCGCCCGCACTACGGCCTGCCGCGCGGGCTTCGCTGGGACCGCGTGCCGGGCGTGACCCTGCTCGGCGACGCCGCCCACCTCACCGTGGCCAACGGCGAAGGCGCCAACCTCGCCATGCTGGACGGCGCCGAGCTCGCCAAAGCCCTTGCCACGCACGCGGATGTCGAGACCGCGCTGCACGAGTACGAAGAAGCGATGTTCGTGCGTGCCGTCGAGACCGTGGAAGACGCCGACGGCATCACCGAGAGCCTGTTCGGCGATGAACCCCCGCAGAAGCTGCTCGACCTGCTCGCTTAGCGCTGTCTGGAGGCCTCGATCAGCGCATTCCGCAGCTGCTCCAGGGCATGAGCCTGCGCGCCGGCGAACGACGGAGACGAAACCGATGCCGCCGCCACAACGACGTGGCGCGGCAGCCGGTCGCAGGCCGCCGTGATCGCGTCGAGCACCGCGGATCCCCAAGTTCCGCCCACCACAACGACTTCCGGGTCCGCCAACGTCACCAGGGCGGTGACGACTCCACCGATCGCCCGCGCCACCACGTCCAGATCCGGACTCTCCAGCAACCGTGCGACATCGATCGCCGTCGACTCCGGTTGCCTCAGCCCCAGCGCACCGAACACCTCGATGAACGGTACGGCCGCCCCGGACGGCCCGACCGTGATCAGGTGCGAGATCTCCCCGGCCAGCCCGGAATGCCCGCGGCGCACCTCGCCATCGCTGACGATCGC
The DNA here is from genome assembly GCF_000955955.1 of Lentzea aerocolonigenes. Lineage (GTDB taxonomy): Bacteria > Actinomycetota > Actinomycetes > Mycobacteriales > Pseudonocardiaceae > Lentzea > Lentzea aerocolonigenes_A. Next base: position 1,449 of record NZ_JYJG01000319.1, on the reverse strand, counting down.
GCATCCCAAGCCCTCGCCCAGGTACAGGTAGGCGAAGTCCGAGACACCGGTAGAAGCCTGCTCGGCCTGCGCCGCCCAGTTCACGTCGTTGTCCACGATCACCGGACCGCTCAGGAACGGCCGCAACACCTCGACCGGATCCAGCGCTCCCACCAGGAACGGCGAGTCCGGTAGCTGCACGAGCCGTCCGGTGTGCCGGTCGACGGGATCGGCCGCACTCACCACCGCCAGCCGGACGTGTTGCCCCGCAACAGCCTCCACGGCCGCGATCGGCAACACCGAAGCAACCTCGGCAGGCCCGCCGATGGGGGAGTGCACGCGCGAAACCGAGTCGCCGTACGCGTCAACGCACGATGCCGTCACGCCGTCGTGCGCGATCGTCACCACCAACGCGACACCTACGTCGCCAAGGCTGTAGAACGAGCCGACCCGACCCTTGCCGCGTCCACCAGGCGTTCGCTCGCCGGTGTCGGCGACCAGCCCGACCTCCTCCAACCGTCGAACGCTCTCGCCCACGGTCGGCTTCGACAGCCCTGTGACCACGGCCAACTCGGCCCGCGTCAGGCGTCGATGGGCCATCAACGCGCGCAGCACGTGCTCGTCGGAGATCGAGCGCAGCAGCTCCTGGGACGGCTTCGGCACGCCGCGCATTCTAGTTAGAGGTCTTGCCTACAAGCGTGCGACACGCCTATGGTTCTAAGTAAGGAGGCCTTACTGGAAGGAGTGTCATGCTGCCGAACTGGGAAACCATCCCGCCTGACCTGCCCAAAGCCATCCGCGAGATCAAAAAGGCGATCCGCGCGAACATCGAAGCCTCTGGCCGGACCGTCGAGGAGGTGTTCGCCGTCGTCGAGAAGCAGATCCGGCAAGAGGTCGACGACGTCAAAGCGGGCCAGGCGTGGCCGGTGATCGACTACGCCGACATCGAGGCCGGAACCGCGCCGACCGACCTGGTCAAACGCCGCGGCTGCCTCGTGGTTCGCAACCACTTCGACCGCGAGCAAGCCCAGAGCTGGGACAAGTCCATTGTGGACTATGTGGAGCGCAACAACTTCTTCGAGAACTACCGCGGCCCCGGCGACGACTTCTTCGGCAGCGTCGGCTCGAAGCCCGAGATCTACCCGATCTACTGGTCAGCAGCGCAGACCGAAGCGCGCGAACACGAGCGCATGGCCACGGTCCAACGCTTCCTGAACAGCCTGTGGCGCAGCGACGGCTGGTTCGACCCGGACCGCGACGTCCACTACCCGGACCGGATCCGAAGGCGCCCACCCGGCGCGAACTCCAGCGGCCTCGGCACCCACCTCGACCCCGGCACGCTCGACCTGTGGATGACGAAGGAGTACCAGCAAGCGTTCCGGCACCTCTTCAACGGCACGGTCGAGCAGTACGACCCGTGGGACGCCGCCCACCGCACCACCGGCCCGCAGTACCCCGGCACCACGATGT
>NZ_JYJG01000318.1 GCF_000955955.1 Lentzea aerocolonigenes | reverse complement strand
GCTCGGTGTTCCGCACCTTCCAGGGCTGGACCGCGCTCTCCGACATGGACCACGACCAAGGCGTCCTGCACACCGTCCCGATTCCCGGTGCGATGGCCTACCTGATGCTGCGCCCGCTGCTCGACGACGTCCCGGACGACGACATGTGCGGCGTGACCGTCAACCAGGTCTTCCCGGTCGACCCGAAGCACCACGAGCTGCTGATCGAAGCCCTGAGCGGCATCCCGGACGTCAGGGCCGGCGACTCCGTCTGGTGGCACTGCGACATGATCCACAGCGTCGCACCGGTCGAGGACCAGCAGGGCTGGGGCAACGTCATGTACATCCCGGCCGCGCCCTGGTGCGCTCGCAACGAGCGCTACAGCAAGGAGATCGAGCACGCCCGCGCGACCGGCGAGAGCCCGAGCGACTTCCCCGCAGAGCACTACGAACGCGACTGGTCACGCGCCTAGCAGCACGCGGAACACCGCGCCTTCCCCAGGCGCGGTGTCCAGCTCGACCCGCCACCCGTGCGCCGCCACCAGGGCCGCCACGATCGCCAGCCCCAGCCCGGTTCCGCCCGGCCCACGAGCGGAATCCGCGCGGTAGAAGCGTTCGAACACCCTCGACGCCTGCTCAGCCGGCATCCCCGGCCCGTGGTCGGCCACTTCGATCGCTGCGGCCGAAAGCCGAACCTCGATCGGCGACCCGGCGGGAGTGTGCGTCAAAGCGTTGTCCAGCAAGTTCGTCAGCACCTGCCGGATCCGCGCCTCGTCACCCTGCACCACCACAGGACCGGACAACGTCAGCGACACCGTGCGTTCAGGATCCCGGACCCGCGCCTCGTGCACCGCATCCGTCACGAGCACCACCAGGTCCACATCGGACAACACCAGCGGCTGCGCGGAATCCAGCCGGGCCAGCGCGAGCAGATCCTCGACCAGCACCCCCATCCGCGCAGCCTGGTCCTCGATCCGCTTCAACACCTCGGCGGCATCCGTGGCCGCCCCTTGCCGGTAGAGCTCGGCATACCCCCGAATCGACGTCAACGGCGTCCGCAACTCGTGCGACGCATCAGCGACGAACTGCCGCATCCGGTTCTCCGACGACACCCGCACCGCGAACGCGGCCTCGATCTGCCCCAGCATCGTGTTCAACGCCGAAGCCAGCCGCCCGACCTCGCTTCCAGGCCGCCGCACCGGCACCCGCCGCGACAGATCACCGGCCGCGATCTCCCCGGCGACCTGCTCCACTTCCTCCAACGCCCGCGTGGACGACCGGACCAGCACGTACCCGGCCATCCCGACCAGGATCAACGCCCCGAGGCTGATCAGCAGGAACGCCACCCGCAGGTCGTCGACCGCCTTGTCGACCTCGCCCTGGTCCGTCGACACGACCAGCTCGGCGCCGTCGAGCTGCCGCATCACCAGCCGATGCGAGCCGACCGTGACGTGCTCACCAGCCGTCAGCTCCCCATACGCGGGCAGCCCCTCGAACGGCGTCCCGGACAACACCTCGTCCGGCGAGCGCAGGACGAGGTTCTCCCGCCCCGGAAACGAACGGCCGGCCGCCGCCGCGCGGTCCAGCCGGGCGTCGAGCTGGTGCAGGAGGTAGTTCTCCATCACCTTCGAACCGACGAGCCACGTGCCGAACAGGCCCGCGGCCACCAGGGCGACGAGCACGACCACCAGCCGCACGCGCAACGTCATGGTCGAAGCATGTAGCCAAGACCGCGCACGGTGTGGATCAGCCGCGGCGCGTCCGAATCCACTTTCCGTCGCAGGTACGAGATGTACGACTCGACCACCCCGACATCGCCGTCGAAGTCGTGCGACCACACCTGATCCAGGATCTGCGCCTTCGACAGCACCCGCCCTGAGTTCCGCATCAGGTAGTGCAGCAAGCGGAACTCGGTGGGCGACAGCTCCACGATCCGCGACCCGCGTCGCACGATGTGGCTCTCCACGTCCAGCGACAGATCCCCGCAGGTCAGCTGCTCGCCCTCGTGCCCTGGCCGGGTGCGGCGCAACACCGCGGTCACCCGCGCGATGACCTCCTCCAGGCTGAACGGCTTGGTGATGTACCCGTCTCCGCCCACAGTCAGCCCGGTGATCCGGTCGTCCGAACTGTCCCGCGCGGTCAGGTAGAGCACCGGCACCTGCAAGCCGCCCGAACGCAGCCGCCGCACCACCTCGAACCCGTCCCGATCAGGCAGCATCACGTCGAGCAGCACCAGATCGGGCGACTCGGCCCGCGCAGCCTGAAGGGCCTCGCCGCCGGTCGCCGCGCTGGACACGGTGAACCCGGCGAACCGCAGCGACGCGCACAGCAGTTCGCGGATGCTGGGTTCGTCCTCGACGACGAGCAACCGGCCACGTTCCACGCGAGAATCCTGCATCACCCGGTCGCTGGCCGCTGCGTGATGGTCTGCCCGGTCACCGTGCCGTCCGACCCGGCCTGACCCTGCACCACGACCTGCTGCCCGGCCTTGAGATCGGTCAGCTTGCCGTCGGACGTGATCTGCACCTTCGTGGAGTCCGAAGTGGACACCTTCACGACCTGGCCGTTCTGCGTCTTCACGTACACCGTGGTGCCGTCGATGTGGTCGATCGTGCCCGCGGTGCCACGCCCGAAGTTGCCGCCGTTGGGCCGGTTCTGACCAGATGGCGGCGTCGAACCGTCACCGCGTCCGGGGAACTGGCGCCCGGCCGCGTTCTGGCGTGCGGGGGTCTGCGTGGAGCCGAAGGACTTCTGCACGAACACCCCGCCGACGAACGCGACGATGGCCAGCACCGCGACACCCAGGATCATCGTCGTCTTGCCGATGCCGGACTTGCGCTCCTTCAGCTCGGCCGAGATGTCGTTCTCGAGCGGCTGGTCGAGTGGGTTGGTCACAGGAACTCCTTATTCGTGCCTGAGGGCTTCGATGGGGCGGAGCTTCGCCGCGCGGGACGCGGGGTAGCTGCCGAAGAACAGGCCGATCAACGCCGACACCGCGAACGCCAGCAGCACCGACGACGGCACGAGCACGGGTTTGATCCCGGCGATGGTGAACTGGCTGCCGATCAGCCCCGCGGCCACGCCCAGAGCGCCACCGAACAGGCTCAGCAGCGTCGCCTCGATCAGGAACTGCCCGAGGATCGACGACCGGGGCGCGCCGACGGCCTTGCGGATGCCGATCTCGCGGATCCGCTCGGTGACCGTGACCAGCATGATGTTCGTGATGCCGATTCCACCCACCAGCAACGAGATCGCGGCCACCGACGCCAGCAACACGGTGAACGTCTCCGTCGTCGCGGTCCGGGCGGTGAGCAGCTGATCCTGCGACAGGATCCGGTAGTCGGCGGTCTGGCTGATCTTGTGCCGGCCGTTCAGGATCGTCGTCACCTGCGCCTGCGCGTTCGGCAACGCGTCGGCGCTTCGAGCCTGCACCACGATCTGGGTGAGGCCGCCGTAGCCGGTCAACGCGTTCTGCGTCGTCGTCAGCGGCGCCACGGCCATGTCGTCGGCGTCCTGCAACCCGCTCGATCCCTTGGCCGCCAGCACTCCGATGACGGTGAACGGGATGTTGTTGACCAGCATCGACTTCCCGATCGGATCAGTGCCGGGGAAGAGCTGCGTCGCGACGGTCGCGCCGATCACCACGACCTTGCGCGCCTGCTGGATGTCGTTGTCGGAGAACAGGTTCCCCTGTGCGACAGCACTGTTCGTCGTCTCGAAGTAGTGCGGATCCGAGCCGATGAACTGGCTGATCGCGTAGCTCGTCGTGCCATAACCGGCCGTCGCCTGAGCACTGACGACGGGGGAGGCGTACTTGACGTCGGGGGAGTCTGCACTGACCAGCGCCGCCGCATCCGCCGTGGTCAGCGGCTTGACCGGGCTGCCGGGCTGGGACCGCTGCGGGCTGATCGTCAGGATGTTCGTGCCGAGCCCGGCGATGCTCTGCTGCACCGCGCTGGACGCCCCGTTGCCGACCGCGATCAGCAGGATCACCGACGCGACACCGATCAGGATGCCCAGCGTCGTGAGCCCCGACCGCATCTTGTTCGCGGTCAGGCCGCGAACCGCGAACGCGGCGATCTCGAAGAGTCTCACACCAGCACCCCCGCGACCCCGTCTGAATGAACACGGCCGTCGACCACGCGGACCGTGCGCATCGCGTGTGCTGCGACCTCGTCCTCGTGCGTGATCAACACGACCGTCCGGCCACTCGCGTGGAGCCGGTCCAAGATCCCCATGACCTCCCGGCTGGAGTCGGTGTCTAGGTTTCCGGTCGGCTCGTCGGCGAGCACGATCGCGGGCGACGTCACCAACGCCCGTGCGATCGCCACGCGTTGTTGTTGGCCACCAGACAGTTCGTTGGGCCGGTGATGCGTGCGGTCCTTGAGACCAACGAGATCGAGCGCCGCCAGCGCACGTTCCCGGCGTTGGGCACGCCGAACTCCCGCGTACACCAGCGGGAGCTCGACGTTCGCGAGTGCCGTGGTGCGCGGCACCAGGTTGAAGGACTGGAAGACGAACCCGATCTTCCTGTTCCGCAGCAACGACAGCTGCTCCTCGTCGAAGTCACCCGTGTCGATGCCGTCGAGCAGGTACTTGCCGGACGTCGGCACGTCGAGACACCCGAGGATGTTGAGCAGCGTCGACTTGCCGGACCCGGACGCGCCCATGATCGCGATGTACTCGCCCTTCTCGACCGTGAGATCGAGGCCTCGCAACGCGTGCACGGCCGTGTCGCCCGCGCCGTAGGTCTTGCGGAGGTCTCTGACCTCGATCACCGGGCTCATCGACCGGTCCCGGTGAAGCCGCCGCCGTTGCGGTTGCCGGTGCCGGTCCCGGGGAACTGGCCACCCTGCTGCTGGCCCGTGCGGTTCTGGTTGGTCGAGGTGGTGACCGGTGGCAGCACGACTTCCTCACCCGCGGTCAGCCCGGACTTGATCTCCACGTACTGGTCACCGCGCACACCGATCTCGACGGTCTTGCGGGTCTCCGCGCCGTTCTCCACGACCTGGACCGAGCTGGCGCCGTTGACCGTCTGCACGGCCGCTGCCGGCACGGCGAGGACGTTGGTGGCCCCGGCGACGGTGATCTCGACGCTCGCCGACTGACCGGGCCGCAGCCCCTCCGGCGGAGAGGTCAGCGCGAGCGTGACGCCGTACTGGACGACGTTGTTCGACGTGGTGGGCGTGAGGTCGACCTGGGCGACCTTGGCCTGGATCGGCTGCGCCTGCATCGCGTTGACCGTGACGGTCGCTGCCTGGTCGCCCTTGAGCTTGCTGACGTCGGACTCCGACACGTTGGCGTGCAGCACGAGGTTCTTGAGGTCCGTCACCACGACGAACCCGGACTGCGTCGTGGTCGTGCTCGTCGTCGAACTGGAGTTGCTGGACGCGTTGCTGCTCGCTCCGACCTTCTGCCCGACCGAGCCGGTGATCGATGTGATCGTGCCGTCGCCGGGTGCGGTCAGCGTCGTCGACGCGAGCGTGTCCTGAGCCTGCTTGAGCGCGAGCTGCGCCTGCCGGTACGCCGTGAGCAGCGCGGTCGTGCCGGTGCCCTTCGCGAGGGCCGCGTCGACGTTGCCCTGCGCGATGTCCACCTGCAGCTGAGCCTGCGTCGGGTCCAGCTTGGCGAGCGTCTGGCCCTTGGTGACCGTGTCGCCGACCTTGACGTCGACCTCGGTGACCGTCCCGGCCGCGCCGAACGACGCGGCGGCGCTGAAGCTGCTCTGCACCGTCCCCGACGCCGTGACCACCTCGCTGACGTCGCGGTTCGCCGCTGCGGCCGTGCGCGCGGCGGTGGGCTGAGCACTGCCGGAGGAACCGAAGAACACCAGGTAGCCGGCCACACCGGCGCCGAGGAGCACCACCACCAGCAGTCCGTTGATCAACAAGGATCTGCGACGTCGAGTCATGGGCACGGATCGTCGTCTGCCAAGCTGTAGACCGGCTGCGAGATTCCTGGCAGTTTCCTGATGATCGCCCAGGCTTTGTTTTCACCCGAATGAGCGGCTGGGTTGCTCGAAGAGCAAGATTTAGCGTCGTTGGCATGGCCACGATCACTCCCTCCACTGCTTACAGCAGGGACCTCGGCGACGAACTACGCCGTCTGCGTGAAACCTGCACGGGCTTGAACGGCAACGCGATGGCGCTGCGGCTCGGCTGGGATCCGAGCAAGGTGTCGACGATCGAGCGCGGCAAGTTCCGTCCGAGCGAGATCGACCTCGTCCAGTACCTGACGATGTGCGGCAAGGACATCGACTTCTTCAACGACTTCAAGAGGCGCTACCGAAACGCGTTCGAGGAGTACATCGTCCAGATCCCCGACAACCTGCGCACTGTCGCGATGGCCGAGTCCACGGCCAAATCGATCATGGCTTACGACGGGCAGACCGTGCCGGGTCTCTTCCAGACACCGGAGTACGCGCAGGGCGTGTACCGGACTGCCGGGTTGGTGACTGAGGAGCGAATCCCGGCGCTCGTGGAGTTCCGGACGCAACGCCAGGCGATCTTGCGGCGAGCAATGCGGCCGACTTGCTTGTTCTACGTCCATGAGCACGCGTTGCGAACGAAGGTCGGCGACGAGCAGGTCATGGCTGGCCAGTACGCCCGGTTGCTGACGAAAGCGTTCATGATCCGGATCATCCCTGCTGACACGGCCGTGATCGCGTCGAGCTGCACGCTGTGGGAATACGAGAAGCAGATGTCGGTGGCGTTCGTCGAGACCGACCTGGCGAACGTCTTCGTGCAGGATCCGGGCGCCATCGTGCGTACCCGCCTGCTGTTCGACCGCTTGGCCAACCTCGCATTGGATGCGGGACAATCGCGGCGGGTGCTGGCGGAGTACGCCGGCCAACCGCGAGAGGACTTCGATGACGCAGGAACGTGCATGGCGTAAGAGCAGCTACAGCGGTGGAGCAGAGGACGGGAACTGCGTCGAGGTGTCACTGGGCCACGACGCACTCGTCCGCGACTCGAAGAACCCGTCCGGAGCAGTCCTGTCCTTCTCTTCGACCGCTTGGAAGAACTTCCTGGAACTTCGTTGAACCGTTGACCGTCTCAGCTCGTGTTCCCGCCGTTGAACGGGATCATGAGGGGGGACGGGGTCATGGCTGACGAGAAGACGGTGCTGATCGGCCGGTGCGGTCCGACTGTGCTGCTGCCGAAGCAGGGCGCGTCGATCACGCAGCTGCGCCGCACGAAGCCGCTGCGGGTCGACGTGGCGGGCGGCGGCCCGGTCGGTCTCGCCTTCGCCTGCACGCTGAAGTCGTTGCTGGGCGAGCAGGTCAGCCTCCGCGTGCACGACCGCCGCTGGATGCGCCAGGGCAACCGCGTGGTCTGGCGCGGCGCCGCCGAGGGCAACAACCGCCGCGAGCAGGTCGTGACGTTGCAGAGCAATGTCTGGGCCGCGCTGCCGTTCGCTGTGCAGCACCAGCTCTTCGTGTCCGGCAAGTTCTCCGAGATGTGGCCGTTCGGTCCCGACTCACCGGAGTCCAAGGGCCGCCCGCGCAACATCAAGATCCGCTGGATCGAGGATGCCCTCCTCGACATGGCCCAGGACACCTACGGCATCGAGCTCATCCCTGACGCTTATGTGCGCCCGGACAGCTGGGACGGCCTGCACGTCCTCGCCATCGCCGACGGAGCCCGTTCGGCGACTCGTGACTCGTTGTCCTCCTCCTTCGGCACGCCGAGTCGCGAACTGTTCTCTGTGGACGGTTCCCCGCTCGACGAGCGCGTGCTGGGCATCCGCGTCACCGCCAAGGTCCCGGACGAGCACACCGTTCCGTTGACCGTGGGCCAGAACCGCTTCCTGTTCAACTCTCTGGGTGGCGGCTTCATCAACATGCGCCTGACCGCCGAGGAAGCGTCCGAAATCGTTGCCCTGGGCGAAAACGGCCCTGTCTCGTGCATCGGCAAGTTCGGCTGCACCATGCGTCCTTCGCCTGGCGGCCGCTTCGTCTGCGACCGCCACCGCGCGGTCTTCAAGCCCTCGGTCGACAAGCTTTCCTACCTGTGGCCCCGAATCCTGGACGGCCTGCGCTTCTTCGGCGTGGGCGCCGCGGACGTCGTGGGCATCAACTCGTTCACCCTCGGCATGCAGCAGATGTCGAAGTTCACGGCCCAACTCGCCCCCTCGACGTTCGGCTTCCTGCTGGGCGACGCCGCCAACTCCCTGCACTTCTGGCCTGGCCGTGGCCTGAACACGGGCCTGAAGTCGGCGCTGTCGCTGGCCGTGAACCTGCAGAAGCGCTGGCGCGGCTCAGCTTTCCGCGCCGCCGACTTCGCGCAGCACGAAGGCATCATGCAGCAGCTCCAGTACCGCGAGAAGTCCCGCGCCTGGACCACCATGCTCATGCCCGACTCCGAAGGCATCCCGCGCGGCATCGAAGACCGCATCCGCGAGGGCCTCCAGGGCCCGTTCGACCGTGCCACCCTGGTCCAGACGTTGTTCGAGCGGGTCATCGACATCAAGAAGCGCCTCTCCGACCGCATGGGCTCGCTGGCCACCGACGAGTGGTACTACGGCCGCATCAACGCCCTCGACACCCGCACGCTGAAGGTCATGGTCGAATCCGGCGCCTGGATCACGCGCGAGATCGGCGGCGAGGAAGTCGTCGTCCCCTCCGCCGAGCCCACTCCCGTCGCCGAACCGGCCCGCCGCAGCCTTTCCCTGGTGTCCTGAGGTCAGGCCGGGTTCAGTTGCTGGTCGAGGACGTCGAACCCGCCGTCGAGCCGGATCACCTGGCCGGTCGCCGAGCCGAAGCCGTCCGCGGCGAGCATCGCGACCGCGGCGCCGATGTCCTCGGGCTCGAGGACTCGGCCGTGGACTGACCGCTGCGCGAAGAACGCGCGTCGGTCGTCGTCGAGGAAGCCGGCCGTGGCGTCGGTGTTCACCGGGCCCAGCGCGAGGGTGTTCATGGTGACGCCGTGCTGTCCGGCGGCCGCGGCGACATGCCTGCTGTAGGTGTTCAGCGCCGCCTTGGCGGTGGAGTGCGCGGCGAGCATGCCGACCGTGTCGGCGACCGTGCTGGAGATGTAGACGATCCGGCCGGCACGCTGCTCGCGCATGATCGGCAGGACGCGCTGCGTCAGGTGGTAGGAACCGGCCAGTTCACCGGCCACCTTGCCGAGGAACGCGTCCCACGGCAGCGACGCGAGTGGTTCGAACGGCGGCTGGGCCGTGTTCGCGTTGCACACCAGCACATCCACCCGCCCGTGCTCCGCGCGGACCCGGTCGACCAGCGCCGTCACCTGCGCGTCATCGCACACGTCGGCCTGCTCGGCCTGAGCGGTGCCACCGGCAGCCTCGATGTCGGCGACCACCTGCTTGGCCGCATCGGCGTTGCGGTGGTAGTTCACGATCACGTGGTGTCCGCCGCGCGCCAGGCTGCGCGCGATCGCCGCGCCGATACCGCGGCTCGCTCCGCTGACAAGTGCCACTGTGCTCATCGATCCTCCTTGTGTGCCAACGAGAACCGACGCTAAGACCCGGGCTTACAAAAGGTAAGGGCTTACTTTCTTGTAAGCTCCGTACGTGCGGGAAAATGTTGAGGCCAAGCGGCGTGCGCCTGATCGGCACAGTGATCTGTTCCACAGCGACTGCCTGGGCCGGGTCATCTTCGACGACATCACCAGCCGCTGGGCGCCGCTGATCCTGGTCAAGCTGGCCGAGAGCCCGTTGCGGTTCTACGAGCTGCGTGACCACATCGGCGGGATCAGCGAGAAGGTGCTGTCGGAGAAGCTGCGCCTGCTCACCCGCGACGGACTGGTCGACCGCACGGTCGAGCCGGCGATCCCGCCACGGGTCAGCTACGCGCTCACGGACACGGGCCGCAACGTGGCCAAACCACTGCGCCAACTCATGCGCTGGGTCGCCGACAACGGCGAGACCGTCATGGCCGCGCGAACACGACACGACGACCAGAACTGACCTCCCGGCCGAGGGCATGGGATGGTGAGGTGGTGGACACGACCGAAACCCTGGGCGCCGTCGCACATCCTGGCGGCATGCTGGTGCGCCGACCCGAACTGACCGTGGGTGTCGTGCGCGCGGTGTCACGGCTCTCAGGTCTGGAGATCGAACTGGTGGCCCGTCGTCCACTGGATCGTCGCACCGCCACCGAACGACAGCAGGACATCCGCGGCCAGCGCCCGAGCCGGCCGGCGGTCGCCCCGCGCGTGTTGCTGCCGGAGTACGACGAGGGCATGGACCTGCGTGTCGGCCGGCTCGATCCCGACGGCCGCGCACACTGGGAGTTCGCCACGAGCTATTCGTCGAGCAGCGGCGACCACTACCTCGGCACGTCCGGTCCCAGTTACCGGTCTGTGGTCCGGTTCCCGCCGGCATTCGACGAGATGTCACTCGTGCTCGCGTGGCCGGAGATCGGCTTCCCGGAAACCGTCATCACCATGCCGCTGCCCGACCGAACCACCGTCGAGCGCACCACGACCTCGATCTGGCAGGCGCCACTGGACGTTCGTCCCGTGCCGGAAGGGCTCATCCACCGTGCCGGCGTCCACCACGACGCACCGGCCGCGGAAGCAGGCACGAGCGTCGCGCCACCCCGTGTCCTGCACCGCCTCGATCACCGCGTCGCCGTCGTGCTCAGCCGGCTGACCGCCGCGGACTCGGTGCTGTCCATGGAACTGCTCGCCATCGCCAGGGAGGATGCCGCGGACGCGGTCAACGCCGAGGCGTTCCACGGCCGGCGACGGATGTCAGGCGAGCTGGACGACCCGGCCCACCTCCGAGCGGCGGGTCCTGGCGCGTCCGTGGCCGTGGTCGAAGGAAACGAGGCGTTCTGGATCCGATCGGGTGACGGCTCCTTCTCCGGTGGAGACCAGACCTTCTCCGGCAGTCAGGAGTTCACGCTGTCCCGCCCGCACGACGACCTCCTCGACCTGATCGTGGCCTGGCCTCTCGCCGGACTCCACGACGCACGCGTGCGCATTCCCCTCGACCCGGCCTGAGAACGCGTTCACCGTCGACGGACTGTCGACGAGCCCTGCGACGGTGGCCGCATGAATCGGAGCAGAAGACGGGTTTTGCTGGTGACCGTGGCGATCGCCACGCTGTCGATCGGGACGGCGGTCGCCGTGCAGGCGGCCGGGTCCAAGGCCGGCTCGGGGGCCGGCGGGTGTTTCGACCCCGTGGCCTTCGGTGCCGTGCCGGACGACGGCGCGGACGACCGGGTGCCCATCCAGGCCGCCATCGACGCGGCGAGCACCGCGGGCGGCGGCACGGTGTGCCTGGGCAGCGGGCGCTGGCGGGTGACCCGCGCGCCCGCAGGGTCCTACAACCGGGCTGCGGCGCTGTCCACGCACGGAGCACGGGTGACGTTCAGCGGCACCGGGCCGGGCACGGTGCTCGAACTGGCAGGAGACCAGCAGGCCGGTGCGGTCTCGGTGATGTCGATCGACCCCGGGGCGAGCGACATCACCGTGGAGCGGCTGAGGATCGACACCTCGGCGACGACCAACACCGACGAGCAGACCCACGCGATCGCGATCGGCTCCGGCGTGTGCACGACGGCGAACGGAACCTGCTCGATGCCGGTCACGGACGTCACGGTGCGGGACGTCGTCTTCGCGCATCCGCCGACGCCCGGTGCGCGCAAGGGCGACTGCATCAGGTTGCTCGGCAACACCCCGGCCACGGCGGTCAAGCGCGTGACGATCACGGGCGGGTCGTTCGTCAACTGCGCGCGCTCAGGCATCGGCGTGCAGCGCAACGTGTTCTCCTTGGCGGTACTGGAAAACCACTTCGGCGAGCAGATCGGCGACACCGCTTTCGACGCGGTGGCGAGCGGGGGCGAGTGGGATGACGGCCTGCGGCTGGAGGGCAACTCCTTCGCCGACTCGAAGGTGACGTCCAGCGTCGCGCTGTCGAGCTACCGGCACGCCACGGTCACCGGGAACACCTTCAGCGGCAAGGGACTCGCCCTCTACCGGACCGAGGACGTCGTCGTCACCGGCAACACGTTCGACGTGACGGCGTCGACCGGAGGCGGGGTGATCGACTCGCAGAACGTCGCCACTCGCGACAAGATCACCGGCAACATCATCCGGCGGCACGGCGTGCCCGGCCCGGGCATCCGGATCACCCCGCACAGCGGCGGAATCCCAGCCCAGGTCACGGTAACCGGCAACACGATCGTCGCGGACGGCAACGCGGACGCGATCTACGGCGACTCGGTGCACGAGATCGGCATTCGCGACAACGACATCACGTTCACCGAAGCCGCCCCCGACGGCTCAGGAATCACGCTGCAGGGCATCACCGGCCCGATCGAGGACGCGATGATCACGGGCAACACGGTGACCGGTGCGAGTCCCTACTTCGCGGCGGTCCGGCTCGACTCGCGGCCCGAGCCGTTCCGCGGCGTCACGGTCGCGCTCAACTCGTCCCGCGGCGCCACCCGTTCGTTGCAGTGCTCACAACGGGCACCGGGCGGCTTCCCGCCGTCGATCGTCTCGACCGGCAACCGCTGGAACGTCGCGCCGACCTGCCCGGTCGCCACTCTTCAGCCAGGTCAATGAGAAGCGGTGCCGAGCGTTGTCGACAGACTGTCGATGGATTGCAAACGCTCGGTCCTACCGTCGCCGGCGACGTACTCGACGAAAGGACGCCCGCGATGAAATCGATGACACGAAGACTGGCGGCGATCGGCATGGTCCTGCCGATGCTGCTCGGAATCGGGAGCCAGACCGGTTGGGCCGCACCGGCTGTGGCCAACGGGACCGCGCCGGACGCGCATCTCTCGGCCGCTGCCGTCACCTTCACGACCGGCAACGACAACAAGGACTTCGACACGCTCGTGCGGGCACAGGTGGAGACCCCGGCCGGCCGGGTCGCCAGCGACTTCAGCGACTCCGGCACCGAGTACAAGGACAACAGCGTCCACGGCCCGTTCATGATGCGGACCGACACCGGTGTCACCGCCGCCATGCTGAGCTCCGGCACCGTGCGGATCTCGATCGATCCCAACGGGAACGACACCTGGCACTTCAGCTACGGGATGACCCTGTTCTTCTCGGACGGCACGTCGTTCGTCATGCAGGTCAACAACAAGTCGCTCAACCAGGACAACCGCCAGCTGACCACCCCGTTCACCCTCACCACCCAGGTGGCGGTGCCTGACGTGATCGGCGCGTCCGCGAGCAGCGCTCGCGCGACCCTGCAGGCCGCGGGGCTGACGGCCGTCGTGGGGTCGGCGGTCGACCCGACGTGCAACTTCATCAACGTGGTCAAGAGCGAGAACCCGAGAGCGGGCACCATCGTGAACGTCGGTTCCGCGGTCAGCATCACGATCGGAACGAAACCGCGAATCTGCCCGTGACGGCTGTGCGCGAACTTCTGGAGCGGACGAGGCGTGGTCGCTTCGTCCGCTCCGCGACGCCTCTCAGAGCCTGTTGGTAGATGGTCATGCCGTGGTTGAGCTGGGTTGTCTGGGCCGGCCCCAGCGTGCTGGTGGTGGGTCGCCCGAGAGTTCTCGGGTCAGGCGGCGGGTCAGCCAGCCGAACGTCCTCTCGACGACCCATCTGCGGGGCAGTACCACGAAGCCCTTTATGTCGTCGGTGCGTTTGACAACGGTGAGTGTCAGGCACAGCACGGCTTTGGCCCACGTGACGAGGCGTCCGGCGTAGCCGCCGTCGGCCCAGACCAGGGTGATGGCGGAGAAGTGTTCGCGCAGCAGTGCCAGCAGCCGGTGGGCGCTGTCGCGGTCTTGCATGCCGCCGGAGGTGACGGTCACCATCAACAGGAGTCCGAGGCAGTCAGTGGCAATGTTTCTCTTACGCCCCTTGGTTTCTTCCCCGCGTCATAGCCGGCGCCGTCGGCTGCCACGGTGTCGGCACCGCGCACGGTCTGGGCGTCGATGACCGCTGCGGTAGGCAACTCGGCCCGGCCACACGCGATCCGGATGCGTCCCCGCAACCGGTCGACCAGACGCTGCGGCAGGCCCCGTTCGCTCCACCGTTCGAAGAACGCATACACCGCTTCCCAGGGCGGGAAGTCGACCGGCAACGCCCGCCACTCGATGCCATAGCGGGTCAGATAGCCGATCGCGTCCACCATCGCACGCAGGTCATGCTTCATTGGCGCTCCGGCAGGGCTCTTGCGCAACTCGGCCATGACCGCCCGCGCTTGCGGCTCCAACACCTGCCACTGCTCATCGGTCAGATCAGACGGATACCGACGTGTCCGGTCACGACATGCGCAACCAGACACGCCACAACTCGCCTTCGCGGCCTCGACACGGTAGACAGGCATCCTGGGGCATTTAATGATCAAGTTGGTGGTGAGCCTTTTCCATCCTGATCTTGCTGGTCACAAGAT
>NZ_JYJG01000317.1 GCF_000955955.1 Lentzea aerocolonigenes | reverse complement strand
TGAGCCCAGCGAGCTACCGAGCTGCTCCACCCCGCGCCGCTGTCTTGCTGTTCTTTTGTCGTTCTGAGGAGAACTATACACCCTCCACAAACCCTTTTTCACCACCCCCCTCCAACCCGAGTTTCCGCAGGTCAGAGACCAAAGGTCGCCGAACTTGCGGAGATCGCCCGCGAAGCCGAAGGCGAGCCGGGCGCGGGGGTCTGGGGGCTTGCCCCCAGGGTGGGGTTTGGGGGCTCCGCCCCCAATGTGAAATGCGAAAAAGCCCTGCCTGCGTTCTCCGCAGACAGGGCTTTCCCACTTTGTAGCGGGGACAGGATTTGAACCTGCGACCTCTGG
>NZ_JYJG01000316.1 GCF_000955955.1 Lentzea aerocolonigenes | reverse complement strand
CTGGGTTATGAGCCCAGCGAGCTACCGAGCTGCTCCACCCCGCGTCGGTAATTAGAACCCTACGCGGGGGGAGCGGCTAATTGCAAATCGGGTGGTCAGCCCGACGGAGTGGGGCTGGTTGGCGCTGTCGACGGGGCTGAAGGAGCCCCGGTGTTGTACTGCTTGAACCTCTTCGACGCGTCGTCCAGCTTCTGGTACGCCTGGCCGAGCGCGGTGAAGTCGCTGTTCTGCTGCGCCTTCTTGATGTCGGCGAGCGCCGAGTCGATGTCGTTGATCGCCTTCTGCAGGTCAGGGCTCAACGACCCGTTGGTCGGCGGCGGGGTCGACGGCGGCGTGGAGGTCTGACCGTTGCCGTTGTTGTTGTTGCTCTGCGGCGGCACGACCGAACCGGTGCCGCTGAGCACCTGCTCCAGCGCCTCGCTCAACGTCGACGCGTACCCGACCCGGTCGCCGTACCAGACGAGGACCTTGGACAGCTGCGGATACGAGGTGTTGTTGGACGCGCGCTCGATGTACACGGGTTCGACGTACAGCAGCGCGCCACCCACGGGAAGCGTGAGCAGGTTGCCGTAGACGACCGTCGTCTTCTGCTGTGTCAGCAGGTTGAGCTCGCGGCTGACGTTGTCCGACGTGAGGAACTGGGTCTGGATCTGCTGCGGGCCCTTGGCGTCGGTGTTGAGCTGGAGCACGTTGATCTTGCCGTAGTTGTCGGGATCCGACCCCACGGACACGTAGGACGCCATGAACTCGCGGTTCTCGCGCACGAGCGGGCTGGTCAGCTGGAAGCGGACCTTGCTCGCGTCGGTCGGATCACCGGCGAGGACGTAGAACGGCGGCTGGGCGTCCCTGCGCTTGTTCGCCGCGTCCTGCTGGGCCTGCGCCGTGGTCACGTTGTCGATCGTCGGGTCCTGCGGCGGCGCCCAGTAGGAGACGCCGGAGTAGAAGTCCGACGGGGACTGCACGTGGTACTTCGACAGGATCTGCCGCTGCACCTTGAACAGGTCCTCGGGGTAGCGGAAGTGCGACCGCAGCTCGTTCGAGATGTCGCTGGCCGGCTTGACGGTGCCGGGGAAGACACCCATCCATGCCTTGAGGACCGGGTCCTTCTCGTCGATCGCGTACAGGCTCACCGAACCGTCATAAGCGTCCACAGTGGCCTTGACCGAGTTGCGGATGTAGTTGACGGGCTTGTTGATCTGCGAGACGACCACGCCGTCCGCGGTGAGCGAGTCGTTGGTCGCGTCGCTCAGCGGGGTGCGCTGCGCGTACGGGTAGTTGTCGAGCGTGGTGTAGCCGTCGACGATCCACGTGATGCGGCCGTTCACCACGGCCGGGTACGGGTCGCTGTCGACGGTCAGCCACGGTGCGACGGCCTGCACGCGCTCGCGCGGGGTGCGCTTGAACAGGATCTTCGAGTCGTCCGCGATCGACTGGTTGAAGAGGATGTTCCGCTCGCCGTAGTACGCGGCGAACGCCAGCTTGTTGAGCAGGCTGCCGACCGGGACACCACCGGCACCGGTGTAGCTGTAGGACTTCGCGTCGGTGTCGTACTCCGCTGCCGAACCCTGCGGCCGGCCGCCGACGATCGAGTAGTCGTTGGTGCCGAACAGCTCGCCGTAGTAGGTGCGCGGCTGGTCGACCTTGATGCCGTTGTCGGCGTTGCGGACCGAGCCGTCCGGCGCGACCTCACCGGTCTTGAAGTCCGGGTAGCCGCCGTTGGTCTGGTCGGCGTCCGCGTTCACCTTGTTCGCCTCGGCGTAGACGAAGCCGTTGCCGTGCGTGTAGATGAGGTGCTGGTTGATCCAGTCGCGCTGACCCTGCGGCAGGCTGTCGAGCTTGAGCTCGCGGACGGCCACGATGTAGTCGCGCAGCTTCTCGTCCACTTTGTACCGGTCGACGTCGAGCTTGTTCGGGAACCCGTAGAACGGCCGCAGCTGGGTGAACTGTGTGAAGGTCCGCGACAGCACGGCGGGGTCGAGCAGGCGGATGTTGCCCAGGGTCGCCGCGTCGTTGGTCTTGATCTGGTCGTTCGTGACGGTCTGCTTGCCCTCGTAGGGCTTCGTCGAGACCTTGTCGTCCGTCAACCCGAACGACTGCCTCGTCGCCTCGATGTTGCGGGTGATCGACTGGGCTTCCTTCTGGATGGCGTTCGGCTTGACCGAGAACTGCTCCAGCACCGCGGGCCACGCCGCGCCGACGAGCACGCTCGACAGCACCAGCAGGACGGTCGCGATGGCGGGCAGCTGCACGTTGCGCATGAACGCACCCGCGAAGAACGCGATCGCGCAGAACACCGCGATGCACAGCAGGATCAGCTTGGCCGGCAGCACCGCGTTGAGGTCGGTGTAGCTCGCGCCGACGAACTTCTCGTTCTCGTGCAGCAGCAGCTCGTACCGGTCGAAGAAGTACGCGACCGCCTTCAGCAGCACGAACGAGCCGGCGACGAGCGCCAGGTGCAGCCGTGCGGGCCCGGAGAGCTGACCACCGCGACCGGCCAGCCGGATCCCGCCGAAGAGGTAGTGCGCGATCACCGCGCCGATGAACGACACCGCCGTGACGACGAACAGCCACGACAGCACCCACTCGTAGAACGGCAGCTTGAACGCGTAGAAGCCGATGTCGTGCCCGAACTGCGGATCCGTGATCCCGAACGGCTGGGCGTTGAGGAAGAGCTGGATCTGCTGCCAGTCCGCCTGCGCCGACGCGCCCGCGATCAACCCGACGAACACCGGGATGCCGATCGCGAACAACCGCATCCGCCGCATCACCACGGTCCGGTACCTGGCCACCGGGTCATCGGGCCCCGACACCGGCACGAACACGGGCCGCGCCCGGTACGCGAGGTACAGGTTGAGCGCGACGATGCCGCCGACCACGACCCCTACGGCCAAGAACAGCACCAGGCGCGTGAGCAGCACTGTGCTGTAGACGTTGCGGAAATTCACCTCGCCGAACCACAGCCAAGTCACGTAGGTGTCGAGCAGCCGCGATCCCGTGATGAGACCGAACAGGAGCACAACTCCGACGATGAGCAGTATTCGGCTGCGCCGGGACAGTTTCGGCAGTCCGACCGGAGGCCGTGTGGCCACGAGGCACGCTCCTGGATCGCGGAATTTCAATACGTACGTTTAGTCCAACTCTACGGACGACGCCCTGGGTTCCCGTGAAGTCCGCAGTCTTACGATGACACGCGTGTCAGCGAGTGAAACGCCAGCGGTCATCCTCCCGACGGTCGCCCGCGAGGTAGAGGAGTTCGTATCGGCAGGCGGCTGGGAGCAGCCCCCGCAACTCTTCGCCCTCGTGGCCACCTCAGACCTGATCGCCCAGCAACCGGAGCTGCGGGACCAGCTCGACGCCGAGTCGTCCCCGCTGACCCCGATCGCCCAGGATCCCCTCCAGGGTGACTTGGGCGAGGCGCTGGCGGGCATCGAGTGGCCCCCGACCGTGACCGGCTGCGCGCTGGCCCAGGAGATCGTGGTCCTGCCCCCGGAGGCGGAAACGGAACTGAGCCACGGCGAGCTGGACGACGAGGCCGCCCGCAGGTTCGCCGCCGAACACCCGGCCCGCCGCGAGGCCCGCCTGGTCGCCGCCGTGCTGCGCGACGGCTCGGTCTCCTGCGTGCTGCGGCTGCGCGGGACGGTCGAGGTGCCGGAGGAGGTCGTCGAGCACCCGGAGCTCGCGCCCAACCTCACCGACGCCCTGCTCGCCACGCTGCGGCCCTGATCGTCATCTGTCCAGGCTGACACAGCCCCGGAGCTTGATCGCGCCGGGGCTGTGATCTGGTGTGTCCGCTTCCCGCGAACACCGATTTCGGTGGCCGGAAGGCGAGACGGTTGTCTACGGTCCCGCCATGTCCGTCGATCTCTGGGCCACCATGCGCGCGCCGATCTCCCTCATGGACCTCGTCGTCGGGGCACGGGAGACGACGGGGCTGCTCCTGGGTGTCGACGATCCACCTGTCATCGAGGTCCTGGTGGACCGGCAGTGGAGCGGCGACGAGCTCGTGCACCCCGGCCGTCGCCTGGCTGCGTCCGAACTGCGGTCCGAGGTCGTCGGCGAGCACCCCGGCGAGGTCGACACCTCGGCGCGTCGCTGGTTCCGCTTCGCGATCTCGACCGGCGACGGAGCGTCGGCCGTCGCGTTCGACCACGTCGACCCGTCCTTCAGGCCGGACCGCACTTGCGCGGGTGTCGTGATCGCGACCGCGCTCGCACTGACCTGTGCAGTACGAGGCGGCGGCGAGTTCGTCGACATCAACATCTTCATGCTGGAGCCGCCGGAGTCCGATCCCGAGCGGGTGATCGAACTGACGCGGCTGCCGGACACCGGACAAGACTTCATCCGGCGGTGCGAGCGCTACATGCGCCAGTTCGCCAACCAGAACGGCTGGCCGCCGGACGTGAGCAGCGCGAGCTGACCCGTTCAGCAGGCCGGCGTCTCCTTGCCCGCGTTCAGCGCGTCCAGCGACGACACCGCGTCCTTCAGGTTCTCGACCTTGATCAGCTTCAGGCCGTCCGGCGCCTGCTGCTTCGCGTCCTGGCAGTTGGCCGACGGCACGAGGAACGCCGTCGCGCCCGCCTCCTTGGCCGCCACCATCTTGAACGCGATGCCGCCGATCGGCTTGACCGTGCCGTCGCCGGTGATCTCGCCGGTGCCCGCGATGGCCTTGCCGCCGTTGAGCTCGCCGGGCGTCAGCTTGTCGACGATCCCCAGCGCGAAGATCAGGCCGGCGGACGGGCCGCCCACGTCGGACAGGCTGATCTTGATTTTGAACGGCACGTCGGCGCGGTCCACCGGGAGGATGCCGATGAAGCCCGCCGGGCGGCCGTCGTCACGGGTGCCGAGGGTGAGCTGGGTCGACTTCGAGGTGCCGTCCTTCTCGAACGCGACCTCGATGTGGTCGCCCGGCTTGGTGTTCTCCAGGGCGGCGCTCACGTCGGCCGCGGTCTGCACCTGCTTGCCGTTGACCGAGATGATGCGGGCGCCGAGCGGGATGACGTTCTCCGCGGGGCTGCCCTTGGTCACCTGGTTGGCGATCACCTTGCCCGGATAGCCGAGGTAGTGCAGCGCGGCGACCTCGGCTGAGGTCTGCGACTCGCTGAACGCGAGCTCGTTGTTCTTCTGCACCTCCTCCTCCGACTCGCCGGGCTTGAAGAACTCCTCGCGCGGCGCGAGGGCGTAGCGGCCGGACAGCCACAGGCCGAGAGCGCCGAAGAGCGACACGTCGTCGGTGAGCGAGACCGTCGTCATGCGCAGGGTTCCGTTGGTGGGGAAGGTGTTCTGGCCGTCCACCGAGACGACGTCGGTGTCCTTCACCTTGCCGAGCACGTCGTAGGTCGGGCCGGGGCCCAGCGCGACGTACGGGACTCTGGCGAAACCGCCGAGCAGTCCGAGTGCCGCCACCACGAGGAAGCTGACGATCAGCGTCCACGTCCGGCGTGTCAGTCCGCGCTCCCTCGGCGGGGGCGCGGGAGCGGGTGCGGTCGTGACGGTTTCACTCACGGCTGAACAGCGTACGACCATGTGGATCCGCGTACGGTAGAGGCATGAGTGACGTGCCGTTCGGGTTCAGCCCGCACGACCCCGACGACAAGAGCGGGAAGCCGGGAGACAACCCGTTCGACTTCAACCAGCTGGGCAACATGTTGAGCCAGCTGGGCTCCATGCTGAGCAACGCGGGGTCGTCGAGCGGGCCGGTCAACTACGACCTCGCAAAGCAGATCGCGTTCCAGCAGCTGTCGTCGTCCACGACCACGATCGGGTTCGCCGCCGACCAGTCGAGCGCGGTCACCGACGCCGTGCACCTGGCCGAGATGTGGCTGGACCCGGTCACGTCGCTGCCCGCGGGCACCCGCACGACCCAGGCGTGGACCGCGCGCGACTGGATCGAGCGCACGATCCCGACCTGGCAGCGCCTGTGCGACCCGGTCGCGCAGCGCATGTCCGGCGCGTGGGTCGAGGCGATGCCCGCCGAGGCCAAGCAGGCGGCGGGTCCGCTGCTGGCGATGCTCGGTCAGATGGGCGGCATGGCGTTCGGCTCGCAGCTCGGCAACGCGCTGGCGCAGCTCGGCTCCGAGGTCCTCACCTCGACCGACGTCGGCCTGCCACTCGGTCCCGAGGGCACGGCGGCACTGCTGCCCGCGAACATCGAGAAGTTCACCGAGGGCCTGGAGCGCCCCGCCTCCGAGGTGATGGTGTTCCTCGCCGCCCGCGAGGCCGCTCACCAGCGCCTCTTCACGCACGTGCCGTGGCTGCGGCAGCGCCTGCTCGACACCGTCGAGGAGTTCGCCAAGGGCATCAAGGTCGACACCTCGGCCCTGGAGCAGCTCGCCGGCCAGATCGACCCGTCGAACCCCGCCTCCATCGAGGAGGCCATGGGTTCCGGCCTGCTCGAACCGCAGACCACCCCGGAGCAGAAGGCGGCGCTGACCCGCCTGGAAACGCTCCTGGCCCTGGTCGAGGGCTGGGTGGACGTCGTGGTCGACTCCGCCGTGGCCGACCGCCTGCCCGGCGCTCCCGCGCTGCGCGAGACGCTGCGCCGCCGCCGTGCCTCCGGTGGCCCGGCCGAGCAGACGTTCGCGACTTTGGTCGGCCTCGAGCTGCGCCCGCGCAAGCTGCGGGCCGCGTCGGCGCTGTGGAAGCTGATCGGCGACCAGCACGGCGTCGAGGTGCGCGACAGCGTCTGGGAGCACGCCGAGCTCGTCCCCACCGCGGAGGACCTGGACGACCCGCTGGAGTTCGCGGAACGCCTGACCAGCACCCGCAAGGCCCTCGAAGACCCGATGGCCGAGCTCGAACGCACCATGCGCGAGCAGGACGGCGACAAGCCGGAGGACGGCAAGACGGACGACTAGATCCAGGCGAACAGGCGGCCGCGGCACCAGCCACGGCCGCCTGTCGCGCACGACCGGCCACGCTCGCCGGCAGCTCACCAGCCCGACCGAGCCGGGCAGGAAGCCGGCCGGATCCACGATCTGCTCGGCGGTGAAGTACCAAACCCGCTGATCGGGCTCCGGCAAAGCGGCCAGCAGTGCCGCCACCTCGCCCTCGAGCGCGTCGGCGCCACCCGCACGTACCGACCGGGCAGCCACCAGTCTCAGCCGCCGACAGCCACCAGTCTCAGCCGCCGAGCCGTGCCGCCGCCTCGCGAATCTCCTCGCGCAGCCGCGGCCAGTCGAAGACTCCGTCCTCCACGATCTGAACACGCGAAACGCCCGGCGAGCACACCCTCACCGGGCGTTTCGCGTTCAGCTGATCAGTCTTCCGAAATCCCCCAGCCTGCGGCGGCTGAGAGACCTTCCAGGTAACCCATGGCCCGCTCGGTCTTCTGGTAGCGGTGAACCCACTCCCAGAAGTCCTTGCCGTGCCCTGGTACGAGCAGGTGCGCGAGCTCGTGCACCAGCACGTAGTCGAGCACCCACGGCGGCACCTCACGCAGACGCTCGGACACGCGGATCGTGCCCTCGGTCGGCGTGCAGGACGCCCAGCGCGTGCGCATGGGGGGCACCCAGCGCACGCTGACGGGGTCGGCGAGCGAGTCCAGGTACCGCGCCGACAGCTCGGCACAGCGCGCCATCAGCGCCTCGTCCGACGTGCGCGCAGGGGATCTCCTGCGCGTCTCGCTGCGCTGGAGGCGGCTCAACATCTCCGCCACCCAGTGCTTCTCTTCCCCCTTGGTC
Source organism: Lentzea aerocolonigenes (assembly GCF_000955955.1). Lineage (GTDB taxonomy): Bacteria > Actinomycetota > Actinomycetes > Mycobacteriales > Pseudonocardiaceae > Lentzea > Lentzea aerocolonigenes_A. Next base: position 22,530 of record NZ_JYJG01000316.1, on the reverse strand, counting down.
ATCCGTGCCGGCAGAAGGACGACGACGGTGTCGCCCTCCCGGTACGCGCTGACCATGCGGCGGCGCCGGGGGCTCCGCCGCACCTCCACCCGCGGTTCGGCCATGCAGTCACCGTAAACGTCGGCACCGACAATTTTCGGCCCCCAACCGGCCGCACGCGGACACCCGGCGGGTGAAGTTCCACCGAACGGCGGCTGGACACGCGCGGATGAACCTGCGCGGATTCACCGCCTCGCCCAGGTACCGTCGCGCCAAGGTCCTCGAGTGTGTCCGCACTCACAACTGCAAGGGAGGGGCCGTGGCCGAGAAGTACAACGGCTACTGCGTCAAGTGTCGGGAGAAGCGCGACTTCGACGGCAAGGTCGAGGAGACCAACGGCCGGCGCATGGCGAAGGGCACCTGCCCTGTCTGCGGCACGAAGATGACGCGGATCCTCGGCAAGGCCAAGGTTTGACGTTTCCGCTGGCAGGGGGCCCCGCCCCCTGCCAGTCTTTCCTCCGTGGACACGAGACCTCGCGTACGTGCAGGACTGGCCGTGGTGCGCCGCGGACCGGGCGTCGTGCAGGTCGGCATCGACCCGAAGCACGCCGTGGTGATCGACTCGCTGCCTGAGGCGCTCATCGACGAGCTGATCACCCTCGACGGTCGCCACACCGTCGCTGAACTGGGTGAAAGACTGAAAAACCGCGGCGAGAACCCCAGCCAGTTGATCGAGGTTCTCGAGTCGCTCGACGAGGCCGGTCTCCTCGACACCGGGCACCCTGCGAGGGACGGGACGGCCGCCGTCCACGGCGCCGGACACCTTGCACTCTCAATTACTTCGCTTCTAGCTGAATCAAACGTGCAGCTGGCCCACAACGCGGATCTGACGGTGCTGGCGGCGACGCTCGTCCCCGATCCGAACCTCGTGAGCACGCTGATGGTCTTCCGGACGCCGCATCTGCCCGTGCGCGTGCGTGAAGGAGTGGGCATCGTCGGGCCGTTGGTCCTGCCCGGCCGCTCCTCCTGCCTGAACTGCGCCGACCTGCACCGCGCCGACCACGATCCGGCCTGGCCCGTCATCGCCGCGCAGCTCGTGGGCAAACCGGCGTCCACCGACGTGCTGTTCGCCTCGGGCACGGCAGCGCTGGCCGTGGTGCAGATCCTGGAGTCGTTGATCTACCTCCGGGGCCGCGACCTGCCTCCGCCGCCCGTGCTCAACGCCACTGTCGAGCTGGACCTCGTGACGGGTGTTGCTGAGAGGCGAAGCTGGTATCCGCACCCTGACTGTCAGTGCGCCGCACATAACATGGCCGAGTGACCGAGATTCCGCGCAAGGCCGTGCAGCGCACCGCCAAGCTGGCCAGCCTCCCGCTCGGGGTGGCGGGCCGGGTGGTCGGCGGCTGGGGGAAGCGACTGACCGGACGCGCGGCCGACGAGGTCAACGCCGAGGTGACCGCCAAAACCGCGGAACAGGTCTTCGCGGTGCTCGGTCAGCTCAAGGGCGGCGCGATGAAGTTCGGCCAGGCCCTGAGCGTCTTCGAGGCGGCGGTCCCGGACGAGCTCGCCGCCCCGTACCGCGAGGCGCTGACCAAACTCCAGACCGCGGCCCCGCCGATGCCGGCCCGCACCACCCACCGCGTGCTGGCCGAACAACTCGGCGCATCCTGGACGAAGCGCTTCATGGAGTTCGACGACGACCCGGCCGCCTCGGCGTCCATCGGCCAGGTGCACCGCGCGGTGTGGCACGACGGCCGCGACGTGGCGGTGAAGGTCCAGTACCCCGGCGCCGACGAGGCACTGCGCGCCGATCTGAAGCAGCTTCTTCGCTTCTCCCGCCTGCTGCAGGCGATCATGCCCGGCACCGACGTGCGCCCACTGCTGGAGGAGCTGCGCGACCGGTACCTGGAGGAGCTCGACTACCGCGACGAGGCCGCCAACCAGCGCACGTTCGCCAAGGCCTTCGAGAACGACGACCACGTCCTGGTCCCCCGCGTGGTCGCCTCGTCCCCCAAGGTCATGGTGACCGAGTGGACCTCCGGCGTCGGCCTCTCGACGATCATCCGCGAAGGCTCGGTCGAAGACCGCGACCTGGCCGGCCAGCGCCTGGCCGAGTTCCACTTCTCCGCCCCGTCCCGCTCGGGCCTGCTGCACGCCGACCCGCACCCCGGCAACTTCATGCTGGGCGACGACGGCCGCCTGCGCGTGATCGACTTCGGCGCCGTGGCCCGCCTCCCAGACGGCCTCCCCAAAACCCTCGGCCTGATGACCCGCCTGGCCCTGGACGGCCGCTCCGCGGACCTCGTCGAGCTCCTGCGCACCGAGAACTTCATCCGCGAGGGCATGTCCCTGCACGGAGAAGACGTCCTCGGCTACCTGGCCCCGTTCGTGGAACCCCTCCGCACCGAGTCGTTCCACTTCACCCGTCGGTGGCTCCAATCCCAAGCCGAGCGAGTGGGCGACCTCCGCAGCCCGGACTCACAAACCGGCCGCTCCCTGAACCTGCCACCTCAATACCTGCTGATTCACCGCGTGACATTGGGCGCGACGGGCATCCTCTGCCAGTTGGACGCCCATGTGAACGCACGGGAAATCGTCGCCCGCTGGCAACCAGGATTCGACGACTAACTCGTCCGAGTGAACGTCCGCCAAGTTGTCCACAGGTTGGCTCCAGGCCCCTTTTCGCGGCCCCGCCATCCGCCACGATGGAGCCATGGCCCCCATCGCAAGCACCACTGACCTGCACAAATCCGGACTCTCCCGCCGCGAGATCCTGCGCCACTGCACGCCCGCCGGCCCCTGGCAACAGCTCCTTCCTGGCGTCGTCCTGCAAAAGCCGTCACCGCCGACCCGCCTGGACCGCCTACGCGCAGTCCTGTTCTTCGCGGGCCCCGATTCGGTGATCACCGGCGCAGACGCGCTCTCCCAACAAGGAGCCTCAGTACCTCTCCCGCGGCACATTCACGTGCTGGCGGGAATGAACACACGCCGCTCCCACCCATCGATTCTCTTCGAACGCACCACCCGCCCACCCGAAGTCGTGGAGCGCAATGCCCTACGTCTAGCCGCCCCACCCCGAGCCGCACTGGACCTGGCCCGCCGCTCGACGAACCCACGCGAGGTAGTAGCGATCCTCGACGCGGTGATCGACGCCCGCCTGTGCTCGCCCACCGATCTTCACCAGGAACTGGACCAAAGCAACCGACGAGGAACGGCCTTGGTCAGACGAGCGTTACGCCACCTCTACCCGCTCGCTCCGGGCCAGGCGAGACTCGATCACATCCGCATCGGGTCCTGAGCACCATCCGACCAGGGCTCAAGCTGCCGACTCGCACGCACGCCCTGGCCGAGGCGACGGCCACTTGGCCGACAGCGACCGGCCGAGCCTCAGCACCACCACCCGAGCGGGAGCCCACCAACCGGCGTCAGCGCCAGTACTCGTCCGGCAGCTTGCCCTCGATGTCCCGCACGTGGGTCTTCGCGCACACGTGACACAACCACCGGATCGACCCGCCGGTCCGCTCAGACGACCAGGCCAGGAACTCGAGGTCGGAAACGGAGGCACGCAACCGCCCGCATCTGTGGCAGGCCGTCATCGGCGCCGTCCCAGGTGGACGGTGTCGGTCTCCAGCAGGAACACGTCCTCGCGAGCGCCGACGTACTCGGAGTCGGAAGGATTCAGCAGCCGGCGCAAGGCGGCGCGGTCCGCTGCGTGCAGACGAGACGAGGTGATCTCGGAGAGCCAGGTCAGGCGGTCGACGGCCCACTCGCGGACGAGGTGCTTGGCCGGAGCCGGGTGATCGACGAGGAAGCTGAAGGCGCTGATCTCGCCCAGGCCCGCATCGGCCAGCGCCACGTTCCAGCCGACGGGCAGGCGCACCGAGCCGGTCATGTTCTCGCGCATCGACACGAACCACTCGGCACGGGCAGCGGCCATGCGATCCGCGAGCCCGGGTTCGCCGACGCCGAGGTCCCACGGCAGGAAGCGAGTCTCAAGGCCGCCTTCGGCCAGCGCCAGCCAGCCGCCGGGGGCCAGAGCCTCGACCAGGCGCTTCACCCCGCGCAACTGATCAGGGAGGTGATGGATCACCCGGGAGCCCCAGACGAGCTCGACCGGTCCGGCGAAGGACAACGGATCCTCGGTGGCGAGGTCGGCCAGCACCGGCTTCACCGACACGGCGCCGTCAGCCTCGGCACGGGCCGCCGCGCAGGCCGCGTCCAGCAGCTCGGGCGTGGCGTCGACCAGCACCAGCACGCCACCGCCGTGCTCTCGCAAAGCCGAGACCAGCGGCACGCTCATGGCCCCGGCACCACAGCCGACGTCCATCACCACCGGCGAGTCGGGCAGCAACCCCACCAGTCTGCGCGCCACAGCCGAGAGCGCTTCGGACTGCAGCGAGCCGTAGCGCCTCATCGCGTGGAGGCGGGTGGACCAGTCGATCCCGTCGTGGGTGTGGTGCGGCACAAACGGAACGGTACGGAGGAACGGCCGAGGCCGCCATCCACCTTCTCGTGGATGACGGCCTCAGCTCGAGACTGTCAGAGGTCGAAGCGAGCCGCTCTGCGACCGGCCCATCGCGCCAACCTGCGCCAACGTTGCGCTGACGCGAGGCGGTTCGCCAGGCGTTGCTCTTCCGCGAACCTCTGGGCTTCTTGTATTCGTATTCGCACGAGTTCTTCATTCAGAGACATGGGAGTCAGGCCCTCGTTCAGGTAGGTGGGGAACGCGCTGTTGCTGGTCACGGTGTTCACGCAGCCGCCTCCGTCTTGTCAGCGGTGACGACAGCTGCCGCGTCCTTGCGCGGACGGCCACGGGGCCGCTTCCGCGCGATCACGACACCGCGCTCGAAGATCTCTCCACCCCAAACACCCCACGGCTCGTGACGCGCGATCGCGCCGGCGAGGCACTCGGCCAGCACCGGGCAGGTCCCGCAGAAGGACTTCGCCTTCTCGAGGTCGGTCGGCGCGTCGGCGAACCAGAGGTCGGGGTTGTGGGTGCGGCAGGGCAGGTCAAGCCCCTCCGCGAGGTCCGGAAGTGTCTCGCCGGTGAGCGGGACAGTTGCCGTCAACATCAGGGTTTTCTCCTTGTGTGGGGTACTGCAAAAACACGAAAGCCGCGGACTCTGTACGAGTCCGCGGCTTTCGTGAGCCTGGTGGTCCTTCGACCCCCTATGGGGTCGGCAGGAGCCTTCTCACTTGATGCGCGGACAGCGCATTCGTGTAGTTGTGGACGTCATCGATGACCGGCAGAGCAACTGGCTGCTCGCTACCCAGTTCGATCCCGCGCAGAGCGGTGCCCCGCTCGCGGCCCAGCGGTGCCACCGGCTTCAGGGCAGACTGCTGCCACATGGCCGAGGTGAACGCGGGCGTGCAGAGGCGCTCGGACACGGAGGTGCCGAGGGTGGCTTGGATGATCAACATCGTGTTCACAATGGGCACCTCCCTCGGAGAGCTCTCGTAGTTACTTTCTTCCCCAGACGGGTCCTCCGGACCCGGCATGAGCAGGTTATGACCCCGTCCCACGGGCTCGCAACCTATTTAACGAAACTTGTCCCGATCAGGTGGCGGAGTACCCGACACCGGCCCGGACCAGCCCCAACACGTCGTCACCGAACTTATCAAGCTTCGAGGCACCGATGCCCGAGATCGCGACAAGTCCGGCCGAATCCGTGGGTCGCTGCTCCGCGATCGCCATCAGCGTGGCGTCGGTGAAGACGACGTACGCGGGAACCTTGAGCTCCCGCGCCCGCCCGGCCCGCCACTGACGCAGCGACTCGAGCAGCTCTTCGTCCACATCGGACGGGCAGGACCGGCATCGGCCGAGCTTGACGGCCTGCGCCTCGACCAGGGTCGACGCGCACACCCGGCAGGTCGGCTTCTCCTTCTTCATCAGAGGAGGCCGCTGGGCGCCACCAGATACTCGGGCGGCCGGGTGGTTCTCCGGCACGAGGTTGTAGAGGAACCGCGACCGGCGGCGGTACTTACGTCCACCAGCGGCACGCGACAGGGCCCACGACAACCAGAGGTGCTCACGCGCGCGCGTCACGCCCACATATAGAAGGCGGCGTTCTTCTTCGATCTTCGCGTCGTCGCCTTCGGCGTACTGGATCGGCATCGTGCCCTCGACCAGGCCGACGAGGAACACGGCGTCCCACTCCAGGCCCTTCGACGCGTGCAGCGACGCGAGCGTCACGCCCTCGACGGTCGGCGGGTGCTGCGCCTCCGCTCGCGCGTCCAGCTCCAGGCAGAACCGCGGCAGGTCGGCACCCGGCACCGCGGCGACGAACTCCTCGGCGAGCTCCACTAGCGCGAGCAGTGACTCCCAGCGTTCCCGCGCGGAGCCACCGGTCGGCGGTTCGTCGGTGAGCCCGACCTTGCCCAGCGCGGAGCGGACGACCTCGGGCAGCGACCCTTCGCGATCCCCCGCCGCCCGCAACGTGATCATGGCCTGGCGCACCTCGGCGCGTTCGAAGAACCGCTCGCCGCCGCGCACCAGGTACGGGATGCCGAGCGACGCGAGCGCCTGCTCGTACACCTCGGACTGCGCGTTGACCCGGTAGAGGATCGCGATCTCCGAGGCCGCGACACCCTCGTCGAGCAGCGTCTTGATGCGCCGCGCGACCGCGTCGGCCTCGGCAGGCTCGTCGTCGAACTCGTGGAACCTCGGCGCAGGTCCCTCCGGCCGCTGCCCGATCAGCTTCAGCCGCGACCCGGCCGGACGCCCGCGGGCCCACCTGATCACGTCGTTGGCCAGCGCCACGACCTGCGGCGTCGACCGGTAGTCGCGTTCCAGCCGCACGACGACGGCCTCGGGGAACCGGCGCCCGAAGTTGAGCAGCGGCTGCGGTGAGGCACCGGCGAAGGAGTAGATGGTCTGGTTCGCGTCGCCGACCACGGTCAGGTCGTCGCGGCCGCCGAGCCACGCGTCGAGCACGCGCTGCTGCAGCGGCGTCACGTCCTGGTACTCGTCGACGACGAAGCAGCGGTAGCGGTCGCGGAACTCCTGCGCGACCTCCAGGTTGTCCTCCAGCGCGGCGGCGGTGTGCAGCAGCAGGTCGTCGAAGTCGAGCAGCTGCGCCTCGTTCTTGAGCTGCTCGTACATCGCGTAGAGCTTCATGATCTGCTCGGCCGGCGCGGGGATGTCGCGCGCGGCCCGGGAGGCGGCCGCCGGGTACGCGTCCGGCGTGAGCAGCGACGACTTCGCCCACTCGATCTCACCGGTGAGGTCGCGCAGCGCGTCGGCCTCGGTCGGCATCCCCAGCCTCGACGCGGCGCGGCCGACGACGCGGATCTTCTGGTCGATCAGGTCCCAGCGCGGGCCACCGACGACCCGCGGCCAGAAGTAGCGCAACTGACGGGACGCGGCAGCGTGGAACGTCACGGCCTGTGCGCCATGCACGTCCAATGAACGCAGACGGGTGCGCATCTCCCCCGCGGCGCGCTTGGTGAACGTGACGGCGAGGACCTGCGTCGGAGCGACGTGACCGCGTTGGCACAAGTAGGCGATGCGGTGCGTGATGGTGCGCGTTTTGCCGGTACCGGCGCCCGCGAGCACGCACACCGGGCCGCGCGGTGCTTCCACCGCAGCGCGCTGTTCCGGATCTAGACCCTCCAGCAACGCCTCCATGCCCGGCAGTCTCGCACGAGGCGCGCGGGTGTTGAGCCAGGCTGCCGCTGTGTCCGATTTCTCCGGGGACGTATCCTGATGGGCATGGCAGGTAAGCAGGACAAGGCGGCGGCGAAGGAAGCGGCGAAGGTTCGCCGCGCGGCTTCACGCGAACGGCGCAAGCAGATCTTCGAGGCGTTCAAGATGCAGCGCCGCGAGGACAAGGCGCTGATTCCGCTGATGCTGGGCGCCGTCCTCGGTGTCACCGCGATCGCCGTTGTCCTGGGCCTGGTGTTCCACGCGGTCTGGATGTTCGTGCCGCTGGGCGTCGCGATCGGCGCGCTGCTGGCCGTGATCATCTTCGGTCGTCGCGTGCAGAGCAACGTCTTCCGCAAGGCCGACGGCCAGCCCGGCGCCGGTGCCTGGGCGCTGGAGAACCTGCGCGGCCGCTGGCGCGTTACGCCTGCCGTCGCGGGCACCACGCAGCTCGACGCCGTGCACCGCGTACTCGGCCGTCCGGGCGTCGTCCTGGTCGCCGAGGGCGCTCCGCAGCGGGTGAAGCCGCTCCTCGCGCAGGAGAAGAAGCGCATCTCGCGCGTCGTCGGCGACACCCCGATCTACGACTTCATCATCGGCTCCGACGAGGGCCAGGTCCCGTTGAAGAAGCTGCAGTCGAAGCTGATGAAGCTGCCGCGCAACATCACGGCCGCCCAGGTCGACGCGCTGGAGACCCGCCTCGCCGCGCTGTCGAGCCGTGGCGCCGCGCTGCCCAAGGGTCCGATGCCCGCGGGCGCGAAGATGCGCAACGTCCAGCGGGCCATGCGCCGCCGCTGACCGACCTCGCCCGAACCTGAGCAAGCCTCTCCGACACGCGCAGCCGCCGCGTTCGGAGAGGCTTTTCTCGTCATACGCGTCGTAAAGCGTGCAGGAACCACGACTGCCGCGTCGCATCGCCGCAAATAGGTTCGTTCTCAGCCGCCCCGACCTGAGAACACGAGGAGTCCCCATGCTCAAGAACTTCGCTGCGGCCGCCATCACGGTGCTCGCCCTGCTCGGCGTGACCGCCGGCATCGCGCTCTCCGCCCCGGCCGCCGGCGACGGCGTCCCGGTCGCGCTGCACCGCACGAGCCCGGTGCACTGAGCCTCGGGCTAACGCACCTTGATGACGACGGTGCCTGCCGCCTTGTCGTGCAGGCACCGGCCGTCCGCGTCCCAGACCAGCGCCGGGATCAGCGGGAAGATCAGGATCGTCCGCAACAGCGCGCGGGGCAGGTGCACGAACGTCTTGCCGTCGATGCGCGCGACCCTCAGGCCGAGCAGCGCGTGCCCCGGCGTGAACCCGAAGAACGCCACCGCGACGACGGTGATGACGAACCAGGCCAGCAGGCTCCAGTTCTTCGGCAGGTCCGGCCGGGTGAACACGGCCGCGACCCCGGCCGAGAGCAGGAAGTCGACAAAAATGGCGAGCGTGCGCCGCCCGATCGACGCGATGGAGCCCGGCCCCTTCTCGGGAAAGCCGTGACGCTCGCCACGCCAGCGCTGCTGCTTGCCGTCGTTCGACTCGTCACCCGGCTCCAACACCGAGTTGGGTCCTGACAGCCACGAACCGGTCCACCTGCTCACCCCACCAGAGTAAAGCCGTGCTCAACGGGTGAGGACCGGCGGGCCGCCTTGCCCGGTTGGGCGGCCCCGTTAACACTGGCGAAACATCCGAGTGACGGACGGGCAACACCAGCCGCATACGGTCGCTCGCGATGACCAGCCGTTGTCCATAGTCAAGGAGTCGACGAAGGTGTTCAAGAATTCCGACGAGGTGCTGAAGTTCATCTCCGACGAGGGCGTCAAGTTCGTCGATGTGCGGTTCAGCGACCTGCCCGGCGTGATGCAGCACTTCACGCTGCCGGCCAAGGCGTTCGACGCCGACGCGATCGAAGAGGGTCTCGCCTTCGACGGCTCCTCCGTGCGCGGCTTCCAGTCGATCCACGAGTCGGACATGCTGCTGCTGCCCGACCTCTACACCGCGCGCCTCGACCCGTTCCGCATCGAGAAGACGCTGATCGTCAACTTCTTCGTGCACGACCCGTTCACGCGTGAGGCGTACAGCCGCGACCCGCGCAACATCGCGCGCAAGGCCGAGCAGTACATCACCGACTCGGGCATCGCCGACACCGCGTACTTCGGTGCCGAGGCCGAGTTCTACATCTTCGACTCGATCCAGTTCGACACCACGGCGAACGGGTCGTTCCACAAGATCGACTCCGAGTCCGGCTGGTGGAACACCGGCCGTGACGAAGAGGGCGGCAACCTCGGCTACAAGGTCAAGTACAAGGGCGGCTACTTCCCCGTCACGCCGACCGACCACTACGCCGACCTGCGCGACAAGATGGTCCTCAACATGGAGGCCCAGGGCTTCGCCGTCGAGCGCGCCCACCACGAGGTCGGCACCGCGGGCCAGGCGGAGATCAACTACCGCTTCAACACGCTGCTGCACGCCGCCGACGACCTGATGCTGTTCAAGTACATCATCAAGAACACCGCGTGGCAGGCCGGCAAGACCGTCACCTTCATGCCGAAGCCCCTCTTCGGCGACAACGGCTCGGGCATGCACACCCACCAGTCGCTGTGGAAGGACGGCGCGCCGCTGTTCCACGACGAGAGCGGCTACGCGGGCCTGTCCGACACCGCCCGCCACTACATCGGCGGCATCCTGCACCACGCCCCGTCGCTGCTGGCCTTCACCAACCCGACGGTGAACAGCTACCACCGCCTGGTCCCGGGCTACGAGGCCCCGGTCTCGCTGGTCTACTCCCAGCGCAACCGCTCGGCGTGCGTCCGCATCCCGATCACGGGCAACAACCCGAAGGCCAAGCGCATCGAGTTCCGCTGCCCCGACTCCTCGGGCAACCCGTACCTCGCCTTCTCGGCGATGGTCATGGCGGGCCTCGACGGCGTGAAGAACAAGATCGAGCCCCCGGCCCCGATCGACAAGGACCTCTACGAGCTGCCGCCCGAGGAGGCCCGCGACGTCAAGCAGGTCCCGGCCACGCTGGACGCCGTGCTCGACAACCTGGAGGCCGACCACGAGTTCCTGCTCGAGGGTGGCGTCTTCACCCCGGACGTGATCGACACGTGGATCTCGTACAAGCGCTCCGAGGAGATCGACCCGCTGCGTCTGCGGCCGAACCCCTACGAGTTCGCGCTGTACTACGACGTGTGATCGGTTGAGCTCTTCCTGGAGGCCCGGCGGGATTTCCCGCCGGGCCTTCCGGCTCTTGGGACGTTCGTCGCCGGGGCTCCTCGCCTTCTCCCTCCGCCTCTTCCTCGGACTCGCCGGCCTGCTGCTGCGCCGGCTCGAAGGCGGCGTCTCGAACCGGGTGTCGGGCGAGGTCCACGGTGACGTGATCCAGGTCGGCACGGTCCACGGCGATCTCACGATCCGCACGTGCGCCGGATGCGGTGCAGACGAAAACGGCTGAGGGCCGGGCAGGAACCCGGCCCTCAGTCCGTGTAGCTGCCGAACAACGTCGCACTGCACGCCACACCGTGCGCTCCGGTGATGACCCGGACGTTGGAGACCACGATGCCGGCCTCGGTGCCGGTCGGCAGTCTCATCAGGGCATCACCGTCGATCAGAGGTTCCGTGGACGTACCCGCCCCGGACCACTGCCACAGGCCGCCGGTCACCGTCTCGATCAGGTCCGCGCGGTCCAGGTCGACCGTTCTGCCATCCGCGTAGACGAGCCGGGCCGGCCCTGAGTAGCTGAACATCGCGTCTCCCTGCTTTCCCGACGCTTAGACACACGCACGGCGCGGGCTCGGGGTTCACGTGGTACTGCTTCACCGTGACGCAGTGGACAGTGCACGGCACCCGCCGGATCTACGACTCGGAGTGGATGAGCGTCGACCTCGACGACGTCGAGATCCCTGATGGCGAACGGTTCGAGCACCACGTGCTGAGGTTGCCGCACCCCTCGACGGGCGTCGTCGTCGTGGACCAGAACGCCGTCCTGCTGATGTGGCGCCACCGGTTCACGACCGGCGTGTGGGGCTGGGAGATCCCGGCCGGCCGATGCGAGGAGGGCGAGACCGCGGAGACCGCGGCGATCCGTGAGACCGAGGAAGAAACCGGTTACAGGGTCGAAGTCGAACCGCTCATCACCATCAACCCGTTGAACGGCATCAGCTCGCACACCACGCACATCTTCGTGGGCGCCAACCCGGTCAGGACCGGTGAGCACGACCCAGCCGAGGCCGCCGAGGTGAAGTGGGTGCCGCTCAACGAGGTTCCCGCGTTCATCCGAAAAGGACTGATTCCGTGCGGGATCACGCTGGCGGCACTCAGCACCTACCTCACGCTCCAGAAGACAACCGGGAGCGGACCTTCATGAGGGCCTCGCCGAGCAGGTTCAGGCCTAGCCAGGAAGCAGGATCCGACGCGCGCGGGTCGTCTGCGGTCAAACCGATGCCCCACACGCGGTCCAGCGGGCTCGCCTCCACCAGCACACGAGAACCCGTTCCCAGCAGGTAGGAACGCAGCGCGGGATCCTGGCCGAACTTCGCCAGGTTGCCCGCCACGACGATCTCCAGGCGCGAGGCGGTCCACAAAGCATCGTCGAACCCGGACACCTCACGCCCCAGCGCCTTGGCCTCACCCGGCGAAGAAGCAGCGAGCACGCGAGCGGCGACAGCGGCATCGCCGAACAGCAAAGCCTTGCGCCACATCATGTAGTGCTCGGCCGAAGAAAAAGCCTGGCCGTCCACGACGAACGAGCACGGCCACCACTGCGACAGGCATCCCTTGCCGATGCCGCCGTCACGCTCGGGCTGATGGCCCCAGAAGAACAAGAACTTCACATGAGCACGGTATGCGAGAACTAGCCGTTCTCTGCAGGGTTTTCGTCCGGTTCCGGCATCTCCGGCTCACGCCACGACTGGGACCGCGTGGGGCGGCCTGCGCGCAGCTCGTTGGCCAGTTCGCGCTTCAGCTCGTCGTCACGTGCGGGGCCGTGCTGATCACTTCCGCGTTGAGTCATGCACGAGGCGTACCCACTCGTCACGCTCAACTCACTTCGGGACCGGGATGCCCGTCACGGTGATCGCCGCGCCGGTGGGCGCGAACTGGCCGGAGATCGAGTTGAAGGTCAGCGTGAGGGAGTTCACACCCGTGCCGAGCTTCTCGTCGAGGACCACGGTGCCCGACGTCGTGGTGCCCTGGGTGACGAGGCTGTCCCACTTGCTGCTGGAGGCCGCGTAGGTGCGCTTCAGATCGTCCAGGACCGCGATGCCGTCCACGGGGAGGGTCATGCGGGCTTGGGAGGCGTTCGTGGCCGTCACGAAGAGCTTCACGCGCCCGTTCGCGGCTTCCACGCGCGTCACCTCGACGGTGAGCATGCCGCGCTGCTGCTTGAAGGAGCCCGTGGTGACCTTGACCTCGGCGGACGGCTCGGTGGTTTCCAGTGCGCCATCAGGGGTTTCGACGCCGTTCGACGTAGTCGTCGTCGACGTGGTGTTGGGCTGCGCGGCGGAGTTCTCACCGCTCAGTGCAAACTGAATCACACCGAGTAACGCGAGCACGCCAGCAGCCACACCCGCGATGGCGATCACGGTCTTACCTCGGCGCGTGACCCGACGATGCTGCATGACTTCCCTCGTTCGACCCCCGTGACAAAACACAGCTCCCCCGCTGAGCGCGCCTAGTCTCATCTCGAATGGGTGAAACGTCAATGCGCTAGTGTCCGCCCGTGTCCCAAGAAGTCGCCGAATTCACGGCTCCGCAGCTGCTCACCACCCACATCGTCGACTCGGCAGCCGAGGCGCTCGAAGCGGTTCAGGCCGCTGACGTGCTCGACCTCGGTGTCCGCGTCTACAACCGGCTCGTGCCCGACTCCGAAGACGCCGAGGCGTTGGAGGAGGAGTGGGTGATCGAGGTCTACACCAGTGCTCCTGCTGTCGACCCCGACTCGGACGAGGACTGAGCAGCCTCAGAAAGATGGGGGCACCCCACCAGGAGTGCCCCCAAACCTGAAGATATACATGAAGATTTCAGGCAGTTAGTACAACTTTCCCGCGCACGTGCCCACCTTCGAGCAACCTGTGCGCCTTCACCGCCTCGGCCAACGGCAACGTCTGCTGCACCTCGACGCGCAACGAACCGGCCGCCACCAGATCGACCAGCCACTGCGTCTGCTCGGCGTTCGGCCGCGCCCAGGTGTTGATCACACCGTTCTCCAGCGCCCTCGGACCGTCCACAATGGACGTCATCTGCCGTCGGTCCCGCACCAGCTGCAACGACTGGTCGAACGCGAGCCCGCCGACGTTGTCGATCACCACGTCGACCTTGCCGTCGCCACCGACCAGTTCCGCCACGGCGTCGACCAGCGCGTCGCCGTACGCGACAGGTTCGGCCCCGAGCGACCGCACGAACTCGTGGTTGCGCGGCGACGCGGTACCGAGCACCCGCGCGGCGCCGAGCTCCCGCGCGATCTGCACCTGGAGATGCCCGACACCACCCGCGGCGGCGTGCACCAGGACGACATCGCCGGCGCCCGTGTCGACGGCCTTCAAAGCCTGCAACGCCGTCAGCCCCGCCAGCGGCAGGGCGGCGGCCGTCACGAAGTCCACGTTGGACGGTTTGCGCGCGAGCATCCGGTCCGGAATGGAGATCAGCTCGGCGTACGCACCGAACTGAACGTGGTCCTTGCGCGCGTACGCCAGAATCTCGTCGCCCGCCTTCCAGTCGGTCACGCCGATGCCGACTGCCCGCACGACACCGGAGACGTCCCAACCGGGGATCAACGGCATGTGGTGCGGCATCAGACCCTGCAGGTATCCGGCTCTGATCTTGAAGTCCACCGGGTTCACCCCGGCCGCCTTCACCTCCACCAGGACCTGGTCAGGCCCGAGCAGCGGGTCGGGCAGCTCCTGCCACGACATGACGTCGGCGTCGCCGAACCGGGTAAACGCGATCGCTTTCACAGTTCCTCACCGTAGAAGACTCGCTCCGCTACCGCACGTGCACGGCGGGCTGTGCGGCGATATTCCTCCAGGAACTCTCCCGGATCGCCACCGGGCTGATACCCCATCACGGAAGCGACCGCCACCAGATCGCGCCCGGACGTCGGCAGCTGGTCGGAAGCCTTGCCGCGCACCAACATCACGGCGTTGCGCGCGTGCGTCGCGAGGTTCCACGCGGCGGTCAGCGCGGCCGCGTCGTCAGCAGCCAGCAGACCAGCTGAGACGGCCGCCTCCATCGCGGCCATTGTGGACGGTGTGCGCAGCCCGGGAACAGCACCGGAATGCTGCAGCTGCAACAACTGCACGGTCCACTCGACGTCCGCCAGCCCACCGCGGCCGAGCTTCGTGTGCGTGCTCGGATCGGCACCTCGCGGCAGCCGTTCCGTCTCGACCCGAGCCTTGATCCGCCGAATCTCCCGCACGGAAGCCGCGTCCAGCCCGTCAGCCGGATACCGCAACGGCTCGATCAACGCCTCGAAGTCGGAGCCCAGAGCAGCGTCCCCAGCGATGAACCGGGCCCGCAGCAGCGCCTGCTTCTCCCAGATCTCCGCCCACTGCCGGTAGTACGCGCGGTAGGAGTCCAGCGTCCGCACCAGCGGCCCCTGCCTGCCCTCCGGCCGAAGATCCGTGTCGACCTGCAGCGGCGGGTCCTGCGAGGGCGCGCCCAGAAGACGGCGGATCTTCTCCACGACACCGCTCGCCCACTTCACCGCGTCGGCGTCGGAAACGCCCTCGAAAGGCCTGCACACGAACATCACGTCCGCGTCCGAGCCGTACCCGAGCTCGTGCCCGCCAAGACGTCCCATGCCGATGACGGCCAACGAGGCGACGGGCTCACCAGCAGCACGCACCGCAGCGTCCAAAGCGCTCTGCAGCACCGCGCCCCACACCTCGGACAGCGACACGCACACGGTCTCGATGGGCATGAAACCCAACAGGTCCGCGGCCGCGACACGCAACATCTCGTGCCGCCGCAACGATCGCGCGGCCGCAACAGCGCGCGGCAGGTCGTCGTACCGGGAAACCGCGCTGCGCAACGGGTTCCCGATCGAGTGCGGATCACGCCCGATCAACGCCTCGGTGTCCGCGAGCAGCCGCAACACCTCCGGCGCCCTGACCAGCAGATCCGGCACGAACCGCGAAGTGCCCAGCAACACCGCGAGCCGCTCGACGACCGCGCCCTCGTCCCGCAGAAGCCGCAGGTACCAGGGGGTTTCAGCGAGTGCCTCGGACACCTTCCGGTACGCCAGCAGCCCGCCGTCCGGGTCGGGCGTCAGAGCGAACAGGTCGAGCAGCACCGGCAGCAGAGCGCCCTGGATCCGAGCACGACGCGACATCCCGTGTGTCAACGCTTGGATGTGCCGCAACGCCCCGTCGGGCGAGGTGTAGCCGAGAGCGGCGAGCCGGGCCACGGCCTCCTTGGTCGTGAGCCGCAACGCCTCGGTCGGTACGCCCGCCACGGACTGCAGCAGCGGCCGGTAGAACAGCTTCTCGTGCAGCCGCCTGACCTGGTTGGCGTGCTTGCGGAACTCCGCCAGCAGCACCTGCCCCTCGGAACGCCGGCCATCGGCGTGCAGCCCCACCGAGCGCGCCAGCCAGCGCAACGCCGCCGCGTCGTCGTCGGCCGGGAAGAGGTGCGTGCGCAGTAAACGCTGCAGCTGCAGCCGGTGCTCCAACGTGCGCAGGAACCGGTACGAACGCCCGAAGTCCGCCGCGTCGTTGCGCCCGACGTACCCGCCCGTGCCCAGCGCGGCCAACGCGGCCGTCGTCGCCTGAATCCGCAGGCTCTCGTCAGAACGGCCGTGCACGAGCTGCAGCAACTGCACCGCGAACTCCACGTCGCGCAGCCCGCCGCGGCCGAGCTTCAGCTCGCGGTCGGCAAGGCCACTGGGCACGTGGTCCTCGACGCGGCGGCGCATCGCCTGCACGTCCTCGACGAAGTTCTCGCGCTCGGCGGCCGTCCACACATAAGGCCGCACGACGTCGAGGTACGCCTGCCCCAGCTCGGCATCGCCCGCGACCGGCCTGGCCTTCAGCAGCGCCTGGAACTCCCAGGTCCGCGCCCACTTCTTGTAGTACGAGGCATGCCCGTCGAGCGTCCGGACCAGCGCGCCGGCCTTGCCCTCCGGCCGCAGCGCCGCGTCGACCTCGAAGCACGACTGGCCCGCGATCTGCATCATCGTGCTGGCCAGCCGCGTGGCCGCACCGAGGTCGCCCTCGCCGACGAACACCACGTCGACGTCGCTCACGTAGTTCAGCTCGTTCGCGCCGCACTTGCCCATCGCGATCACCGCGAGCTGGCACCGGTCCGCGCCGTTCACGCGCTCGGCAGCGATCTTCAACGACGCCCGCAACGCCGACACGGCGAGATCCGAGAGCTGCGCGGCCACGATGTCGTACGGCACGAACGGCAACGACGGCTCGACGACGTGCGCCAGGTCGTTGGCAGCCACGAGCAGCAGCTTCGCCCGGTACTCGGTGCGCAGCACGTCGCCGTCGGCAAGCTCGAGCGACACGTCGACCTCGTCGGTCAGCGACCGCCACCGCTCGGGGTTGACCACCAGGAAGTCCGACAGCGCCGTCGACGAGCCGAGCACGGCGAGCAGCCGCCCGCGCACGACCTCGTCCTCGTGCAGTGCGGTCGACAGTGCGTCCCAGTCGGCCACGGGTTGGAGGCGCTCCAAGCCGCGCAACGCCAGGTCGGGATCGGGGCAGCGGGACAACGCGGCCAGTACCGGCTCCGAACCTTCCGCTGGGCGGCGGTCAGCCCACAGGCCGAGGCCGCGCAGCACTTCCTCGCTGCGCGGCTCGGTGAGTCCGAATCTTGCTGGTGACGCGGCACGGCCGAGTTCGCTCATCAGGAGCCAACCCTAGTGCTCTCACATCGTCAGAGGATGATCAGTGAGAGCCCGTAGAGAACGACCGCGACGCAACCCGCGAAGCTCGCCACGGCCGGACCCTTCTTGTCGCTCGACAGCGCCCGGATACCGAGCACGAAGAGCGTGACCACCAGCAACGTCACCAGCAAGGTGGCGCCGAAGACCTGCAGGAGCGCGTCCCACTTGATCGTCATGCCGCCACCTTGTGCAGTTCGGCCTGAGCAGCGACCTCGTCGACGATGTGCTCCGGCTTGATCGGCTCACGTCGCGACAGGATCCAGATGCCGATCGCCACCGCGCCGCCGATCACGGCGACCCCGATGACGCCGGTGGTGCCGCTGGACGCCCACTTGCCCGCGATCGCGCCGACGATGCCGGCGGCGGGCAGCGTGAACAGCCACCCCGCGGCCATCTTGCCCATGGTTCCCCAGTTGACCCCGCGCCGGTCGCGGCCGAGGCCGGAGCCCATGATGCCGCCCGACGCGACGTGCGTGGTCGACAGCGCGAAGCCGAGGTGCGACGACGCGAGGATCGCGGTGGCCGTCGAGGTCTGCGCGGCGAAACCCTGCGCGGGCTCGATGGTCGTCAGGCCGCGGCCGAGCGTGTGGGTGATGCGCCAGCCGCCGAGGTAGGTGCCGAGCGCG
Organism: Lentzea aerocolonigenes; assembly: GCF_000955955.1. Taxonomy (GTDB): domain Bacteria; phylum Actinomycetota; class Actinomycetes; order Mycobacteriales; family Pseudonocardiaceae; genus Lentzea; species Lentzea aerocolonigenes_A. The sequence continues at coordinate 4,408 of NZ_JYJG01000316.1, read as the reverse complement.
ATCGCGAGACCGGCGCTGATGATCACCCAGAACGGCGGTGCGGAGCCGGGGGCGAGCGAGCCGGACGTGATCAGCGCCAGCGTGATGATGCCCATGGTCTTCTGCGCGTCGTTGGTGCCGTGCGCGAGCGAGACCAGCGACGCCGAGGCGACCTGCCCGATCTTGAACCCGGTGTGCGAGACCCGCGGATCAGTGGACTTCTTGAGCCGGTAGACGACGATCGTGGCGAGTGCCGCGACCACGCCCGCGACCAGCGGTGCGACCACCGCGGGAACCAGCACCTTGTCCACGACCTTGGCGAAGTGGATGGAGTCCACTCCGGACGCGACCCACGCCGCGCCGATCAGGCCGCCGAACAGGGCGTGCGACGAGCTCGACGGCAGACCCACGTACCAGGTGACGAGGTTCCACATGATCGCGCCGACCAACCCGCCGAAGATGACCGCGGGCGTGATCTGGGCGTCGTCGACGATGCCGCCGGAGATGGTCTTGGCCACCTCGACGGAGAGGAACGCGCCGACGAGGTTGAGGACCGCCGACAACGCGACCGCCGTGCGGGGCTTCAGCGCACCCGTGGCGATGGAGGTGGCCATGGCGTTGGCCGTGTCGTGGAACCCGTTGGTGAAGTCGAAGATGAGAGCAGTGACAACGACGATGATCACTACAAGAGCGGGATCCACACTGATCCTCCGGCTGGATCGAACAAGGTGCTCGATGTTGACGGTACCGGGTACTCAGGATGCCTTATAACCCACGAAAGTAACGTCACACCAACGGAAGTTGTGTGCCCAAACACCCCGCGGGCGACAGTTCTCCCCGCACCAGCTTCGCGAATCTCGCCACGAACGGCTGCCACACCTCTTCGAAGTCGCGGTGCGCCTCTTCGAGGAACTCCAGGTCGAAGTGGGTCGGCCTCGCGCAGGCCGCCGAATCAGGATCCTTGGCCGCCCAGTTCAAGACGATTTCCGGCGTCGTCTCGATGTGGAACTGCAGCCCGTAAGCACACGCACCGACCCGAAACGCCTGATTCGGGTATTTCGGCGACGCCGCCAGGTGTTCCGCGCCGGGCGGCAGCAGGTGCACCTCGTCGCTGTGGAACTGCAGCACGTCCGGCGTGAACGGCAGATCTGCGAACAGCGGGTCGGTGCCGGCCGCGTCCCGCTTCGCCACCAGCAGCACCCCGACCTCCGGTCCCTGCGGTCCTTTCCGGACCTGCCCGCCGGTCGCGGCCGCGAGCAGCTGCGCGCCGAGGCAGATCGCGAGCGTCGGCAGTCGTTTGGAGACAGCGCTGCTCAGCAGCTTCCTGACGTTCGCCAGCCAGGGGTGCTGGAGGTCGTCGAGCGCGCCCATCTCGCCGCCGAGGCAGATCACGCCCTGGTAGCCGTCGAGGCTCTCCGGCGCGGGCTCGTCCTGCAGCGACACGAGGTGGAGCTCGATGCCGTCGGCTTCCAGCCAGTCGCCCAGCTTCGCCAGCGGGTCTTGCTGCGAGGGCTGCAGGACGAGCAAACGCGGTGCGGTCACGTACGTGAGCCTATGTCGGCTTGACTCAGCAATGACACGCGACCTTAGAAACACCTGCCTCGCCGGCCTCGACGGGATAGCCCGCCTCGCGCCACGCCGTGATGCCTCCGGCCAGCCTCTTCACCCGGAATCCGCGTTGCGCGAGTGCGAGCGCACCCTTGGTCGCGGCGTTGCACTGGAAGCTCTCGCAGTAACAGATGTAGACGAGGTCCGGGTCGAGGTTCTCGAGAAGCTCGGGCTGGTCGGGCAGGGCGCGGTAGGGCAGGTTGATCGCGCCGGGGATGCGAGCCTGCTCGAACGCCTCCGCGTTCCTGGTCTCGACGAGGACGTACCCGCTCGTGTTGCCTTCCTGCAGGTCGCGGTGGACGTCGTCGGGGTCGGCTTCGAACGCGAGCTCGGCGGCGAAGAACTGCGCCGCGGTGTCCGGGTCGGCGGCGGGGAACCTCAGTGCGTTGGTCATGCTCTTGATCTTTGGCGCTCCGCTTGCGTTTGGGCATGCGGAAGTCCAGGTGTTCGCGGCTTCCTACCTATGATTTCCAGGTGGAGCTCGACGCGGTGGACTGGAAGATCCTGACCTTGCTGCAGGCCGACGGCCGCATGTCGTTCACCGCCCTGGGCCGCGAGGTGTCGCTGTCCGCGCCCGCCGTCACCGAACGCGTGCGCCGCCTCGAGTCGCTCGGCGTCATCACGGGCTTCGTCGCGGTGGTCTCGCCGGCGCGGATCGGCCTGCCGATCGAGTCGATCGTGCGCGTCCGGGTCCGATCGCTGGACACGCCGCGGTTCCGGTCGCAGGTGCTGGTGCTGCCGCAGATCCTGGACGCCGACCACGTGACTGGAGATGACTGCTGGCTGCTGCGCGTCGTCTGCCGGTCGATGGTCGAACTGGAGGAACTCGTCGAGGTGATGCAGCGCTACGGCGACACCACCACCTCGCTCGTCTTCTCCTCACACGTCCGCAACCGCCCGCTGACACCCGAACTGCTCACTCACACGAGTGATTGATGTCCGGATCCGCGCATGGGTTGAAGCCACAGAAGCCCGCCGGTCGAAGCCACCCGCCTCCCGCGCGACCGCCGTGAGAGACGGAAGCGCGACGGGAGCTCAGGTTGCAGCCGCCCAGGCAGGCCACCTCACCACTTGTACTCGGACCAGTCCGAGACGTGCCGGAACCCGATGCCCTGGTAGACGGAGTTGGCGGTGGGATCGGCGAGATCCGCGGTGAGCACGACGTGATCCACCCCCTGGCCGTACGCCCACTGGCTGACCGCCGCCGTGGCCGCGGCTCCGTAACCGCGCCGGCGGTGTTCGGGCGGGGTGTAGACCGGACCGACCCGTGACACCCCGGCGATCGGTTCGGTGCTGCCCGCCCACGAGACCGGCTCGCCGTCGACGAGCCAGATGACGTGCCCGGCCGGCATCTGGCGGCTGCCACGCATGACCTTCTCGGCCTCGGCCCGTTCGAGCCCGTCGAGCTCCGCGATGAACCGCACCCACCACTCGGTGATCAGGTCGTCGTCCTCGGCGGTCGCGAGGCGGGACTCGCCCGGCACTTCGGGAACGACGAGGTCCTCCAGGTGGTAGAGCCGAAGCCGGTAGGTCTCGTGCCCGCCGTCGCGCCACCGGGTTCGGAACGCCTCCACGCGGTCCACCGGTCCGGTGACGGCGTCGATCGGTTGTCCGCGCAGGACGTCCGACACGAGCGGTGCCGCGGCGGGTGGCATCGCGGCGACGTGGAGTGGGCGGTCCTGCATGCGGGTGGCCGCGCCGACGAGGATTCCGTTGTCGTGCAACGAGATCAACGCTGCGGGTGGTCGGAGCCCGCGCAATGCTGAGTCCACAGTGGTCAGATGCACGCTGTGGTTCACGGGGTCGGCGTTGAGCAGGTCGCCGGCCACCGCGAGGAAGTCCTCGAGGTTGTCGTAGGTCAGTGCTTCCACCAGAACTCCGCCCAGTCGTCGAGTGGTTGGTAGCCGATGCGTTGGTAGATCGAGTTCGAGATCGGGTTGGTCAGGTCGGCGAAGAGCAGGACGTCGGCTGCGCCCTGGTCGAGGGCCCATTGACTGACCATCGCGGAGACCGCGGCGCCGTAGCCGTGTTTGCGGTGTTCGGGCGGGGTGTAGACCGGGCCCACTCGGGTCATGCCGGCGTGCGGGAGGCTCGCCGCGGCCCAGGCGACGGGAGTGCCGTCGATTTCCCAGAGCGCGTGGCCGTTGCCCAGGCGCAGCGAACCACGAACGACCTCAGTCGGGTCTTCCTCAGGTGCTTCCGGCACGGCTTCCCTGGTGAACGCCTGCCGCCAGGCGCCGAGGAGTTCGACGTCGGCCTCGGTGGTCAGGCGTCCGGAACCTTCCACCTCGGGCGGGATCAGGGTGCCCAGCCGGTAGAGCCTGGTGGTGAGGGACTCGGTGAAGTTCTTGCCGGTGGCTGTGGCGAACGCCATGGACCGTTCCCGCGGTCCGGTGACGCCTGGCGCGTCCGGATCGACCTCGTTGATCGTCCGCACGGCCAGATCGACCGCGTCGAGAGGGAGGTCGGCTGCCTGGAACGGCCAGGGCGGGGTGCGGATCAGGGAGCCGATCACCTCCCCGTTGCGGTGGAAGGTGATCAGCGTCGGCGGATGGCCGGCCGGTAGCCGGCGGACGCGGTCGAGCGAGGTGAGGGCGATGGTGTTGCGTACCGGATCAGCCGCCAGCCGATCGTGGGTGACGGCGTCGAACGACGCCAGATCTGAGTGCACGACCGCGTCCATGGGTCCATGACATCAGGCCGGGCAAGCGAAATTCCTGGTCCGGACATGCAGAAGACCCCTGAGGGGAGCACCGAAGTGCTCGACCCTCAGGGGTCTTCTGAAAGATTGTCCGGCGGCGACCTACTCTCCCACACCGTA
>NZ_JYJG01000315.1 GCF_000955955.1 Lentzea aerocolonigenes | reverse complement strand
ACCCGCTCAGCACTCCGCCGGAGTAGACGACGACCGCGCGGAACACGTTCGCGCGGGCGCAGGCGATCGCGTAGGACATCCCGCCGCCGTAGCTGAAGCCACCGGCGAAGCGCTGGCTCGTGTCGACGCAGAGGCTGTTGTCCAGCAACCGGACCAGGTCGTCGATGAACGTCAGATCCTGGCCGCCGGGGTTGGCCCAGCCGTTGCCGTTGCCCTGCGGCGCCACGAAGATCGTGCCGTTGCTGGCCTGGTCGGCGAGCTTGCGCAGGCCGTAGTACGACCAGTTGTAGCC
>NZ_JYJG01000314.1 GCF_000955955.1 Lentzea aerocolonigenes | reverse complement strand
TACTGGCGGTTGTTGTCGTAGCCGGCCGGCACCCGCAGGATGTACGAGCGGTTCTGGCCACCGGTGTTGATGGTGTGCTGGCCGCTGGTCAGAGCGGGCGCCTTGCCGCATCCGGCCGTGCCCGCCGTCGCGCCGGCCTCGCCGGGGGTCGTGCCGCCGAGTGCGATGCCGGCCGCGCCGAGGAAGACCACGGCGCTCGCGACGGCCATGGCGATGACGGACCTATGCCGGGACATGGCAGGGCCCCTTGTGCTGTTGGAACATCGTTGTCCCTTCGGTTCGTGTCAGACTGCTTGGACCTGGAATCGCTGGTTGTCCGCGCCGGTGGGGTTCCACTGGGAGACGCGGGCGCCGTCGGCGGTCGACACGCTCCAGACGTCCAGGGCGAGGTTGCTCTGCCGGTTGACGAGGCTGATCACTCCGCCGCCCTGGTCGACCACCCGCCACTGCTGGTTCGTCGCGTTCGTGTCGGCCTGCTGGGTGACGTCGGCGCCGCTGCTGGAGCTCGCGACCTGGAGCACCAGGCCGCTGTGCCGGGCCCGGACGCGGTAGAAGCCGCCGCCGGAGTCGACGAAGTCGAACTGCTGGTTGAGCCCGCCGGTCTGGGACCACTGCTGCAGCAACGCGCCCGGTGCCGTGGAGGCGCCGCTGATCTCGATGACCTTCCCGCTGTGGCGGGCGACGAGCCGGTAGTTCACGCCGGGCTTCACCACCGGTCCGGAACCGGTGCCCTGTCCGGTGGCGCGGTAGGTGTGTCCTGTTTGGACGGTGAATTCGGCGACGTCGGCCTCCGGCTTGCCCGGCTGGACCGCCGTACCGGTGGTGATGTCACGCAGCTCGAAGGTTCCGCCGAAGATCCGGTTGCGGACGCGGACGGTGCCGTCTCGATCCGGTGTGACGGACAGGGTGATCGCGCCGTCCGCCGCCCACGTCGCGCCGACGGTGTACCCGCCGCGTCCGCGCAGGCCCGTGACACCCCCAGCGGGCCATGCCGGCGGCACCGCGGGCAGCACGTGCAGCTCGCCGTTGTGGCTGTGCAGCAGCATTTCCGCGATGCCGGAGGTCGCGCCGAAGTTGCCGTCGATCTGGAACGGCGGGTGCAGGTCGAACATGTTGGGCGCCAGGCGTTCCGTCGTCACCAGGGACCGGAGCAGGTCGTGCGCCCTGGCGCCCTCCTCGAGCCGCGCCCAGTAGTTGATCTTCCAGGCGAGGGACCAGCCGGTGCCCGCGTCGCCACGCAGCTCCAGCGTGCGACGGGCCGCGGTGTGCAGCTGCGGGGTGCCGCGCTTGGTGATCTGGTTGCTCGGGTGCAGGCCGTACAGGTGGGAGACGTGCCGGTGGTTCTGTTCCGTCTCCACCCAGTCGTAGAGCCACTCCATGACGTTGCCGCGCGAGCCCACCTTCATCGGTGCGAGCCGCTGCCGCGCCGCCCGCACCTGCGTCCGGAAGTCCGCGTCGACACCCAGCACCTCGGACGCGCTCGCACAGCCGTCGAACAGGTCGCGCAGGATCTGCATGTCCATCGTCGGCCCGGCGCACACGCTCGCGTTCGCGTGGTGGCTGAGCTCCGGAGAGTTCGACGGGTTCGTGACGAGGTACCCGAGACTCGGCTCGCTGACGAGCGTGTCCAGGAAGAACTGCGCGCATCCCTTGAGCGCCGGGTAGTACGTGCGCAGGAAGTTCACGTCGCCGGTGAACCGGTAGTGGTCCCAGATCATGGTCGAGAGCCACGCCCCGCCGGTCTGCCACATGCCCGCCGCCGCGAAGTCGACGACCGAGGAACCGCGCCAGGCGTCGGTGTTGTGGTGGGTGACCCAGCCACGGGCGTTGTACTGCACCTGTGCGGTACGGGCGCCCGTCACCGTGAGGTCGTTGATCATGCGGAACACCGGCTGGAAGCACTCGCCGAGGTTCGTGGTGTCCGCCGGCCAGTAGTTCATCGGCAGGTTGGCGTTGATCGTGTACTTCGAGTCCCACGACGGGGCCATCTGGTCGTTCCAGATCCCTTGCAGGTTCGCCGGTTGCGTGCCGGGCCGCGACGACGAGATCAGCAGGTACCTGCCGTACTGGAACAGCAGCACGGAGAACTGCGGGTCGGGGGTGCTCGCGTGCCGGGTGATGCGGACATCGGTCGGCTGGTCGGCCGCGGCCGTGCGCCCGAGGTCGAGCGTCACCCGCCCGAACAGCGCCTGGTAGTCGGCGACGTGCCGGGCCCGCAGGGTGTCGAACGCGACGCCCTGCGCGGCGTTCAGGTGGCTGCGGGCGATGCCCTGGTAGTCGCCGTTGACCGTGCGGAAGTCCACATAGCTGGTACCGATGGAGATCAGCACGGTGACCGCGTTGGCATTGCTCACCCGCAGCGTGCCGCCGGAACTGGTGACGGAACCGCCGTCCGCCACGGCCTTGGCCAGCGCGAGGAACCGGACCGTGCCCGCGATTCCCCGCTGGGAACCGGAAGTGCCGTCCAGCGCGATCGTCGTGCCGTCCGGGCTCGACGTCGTGGTGCGCTGCGGTGAGCCGAACGTCGCGGTGAACGAGATCGAGCCCGGTGTCTCCGCGGTCAGGCGCACGACGATCACCTGGTCCGGTGCGCTGGCGAACACTTCGCGCCGGAAACGCACGTTGTTCGCCGTGTACGTCACGAGGGTCGTCGCGGTGGTGAGGTCGAGCGAGCGCTGGTAGTTGCTCACGGACGCGGACGGCAGCGCCAGCTTGAGATCACCGACCGGCTGGTAGGCGAGCTGCCCGGCCGGACTGCCCAGCATCGTCTGGTCGATCAGCGACTGCGCCTGCGTCCACTGGTTCGAGAACACGAGCTGCCGGATCTGGGCCAGCGACCCGGCACCCCGCGGGTTGCTGTAGTCGTGCGGACCGCCGGCCCAGACGGTGTCCTCGTTGAGCTGCAGGCGTTCGGTGTCGGTGTTGCCGAACACCATCGCGCCGAGCCGGCCGTTGCCCACCGGCAGCGCGCGCAGCCAGTCGTTCCCGGCCGGGCCGCTGTACCACAGCGCGAGGTCGTTCGCCGCCCGCACCTCCGGCGGCGCCGCCGAGGCGGTGCCGGCCGCGGTCCACCCCGCCTGCGACAGCACCACCCCCGCGCCGAGCATCATGAGCTGCCGCCGGTTCAGGTCGGACATGTCGGTCCTCCAGTGGTTTTTCGCGGTCGCTGAAGCACCCCTGGTGGTCGATCGCCACGAGGAGCAGGGAGGGGAAGGGCAGGTCAGCCCACGGCGCACCGCTCGCCGTTGAGCGTGAACTCGCCTGCGGCCGCGCTGTCACCGGTGTGCGTGGCCTGGAAACCGATCTGCACCGAACCGTTCGGCGGAATTCCCGCGTTGTAGTCGAGGTTGCGCGCGGTCACCTCGCCGGTGGCGGGGGAGTAGCTCGCGCTCCAGCCACTCGTGATGGTCTGCCCGCCGGGCAGCGTGAACCGAAGTTGCCAGCCGTTCACGGCGGTCGCCGACGTGTTGGCGATGGTGATCGTCTCGGTCAGGCCGGTGTTCCAGGGGCTGACCGAAGCGGTGACCTTGCAGCCGTCGGCGGGAACCGGCGTCGTGGTCGTCGTCGTGGTTGTAGTCGTTGTCGTGGTCGTTGTGGTGGGCGGCTTGTCCAGGCCCAGGAAGGCGATGGAGTACGCGAGCATCCCCGGCATCGGCAGGCTGTGCCCGGTGCCCTGGATGCTGATGCCCTCGATGGTCGCCGTCGTACCGGTTGTGCCGTACCGGGTTCGGGTCCAGCTCGGCTGCGGCTGGTCGGTGGACGCCGGCGTCCTGCTCACCCCGTGGAGGTTGGTCCACTGGTCGAGTTCTTCACCGTAGTTGGGGTAGGCCAGTGTGGTGTCGGTCGTCCCGTGCCACAGCTGCATCCGCGGGTACCGGCCGGTGTAGCCGGGATACATGGCCCTGGCCTGGTCACCCCACTGCTGCGGCGACTTCAGCAGGTTCCCGCCCGAGCACTGGCTGTTCCACAACGAGCCGTTCGTCGTCGCGAAGCAACCCGCGGGAACTCCGGAGAACGCCGAGCCCGCGCTGAACACGTCCGGGTACTGGGCGGCCAGCACGTTGGTCATCATCGCGCCGGACGAGAAACCGGCGACGACGATGCGGGCGGCGTCCACGTTGTAGCGCTGACGCGCGTACGACACCATCGACATGATCCCGGTGGAGTCGCCACCCCCGTTGCGGCGCAACGCGTTGGCGGTGGACACGTCGAAGCAGTGACCGTCCCTCGTGGCCTCCGGGTAGACGATCACGTACCCGAGGCGGTCGGCGGCGGTGACGTAGTCGCGTCCGTTGCCGTTGTGCACGGCGCCCGCGGAGCCGCCGCAGTAGTGCACCATCACGAGCATGGCCGGGCGCGCCGCGACCCGGTCGGGCACGTAGACGTACATGTTCAGGCCGGTCGGGTTGGTGCCGAAGTTCGTGACGCGCACCAGCGACGCGGCCTGCGCGGGTGGCGGCACCAGCGAAAGAGCGACGGCGGCGATCAGGAGCACCAGCGCCGCGATGAGCGCCATCAGCCCGGACCTGTCCGGGCACGACCGGGCGTTCATGACGCCCTGCCGAACTGCCACCAGTTCGCGTTGAGCAGGTAACCGTTGCCACCGCTGAACCTCAGGTAGAGGTCACGGGTGCCGGTCAGCCCGTTCACCGGGCACGTGACGCTGGTCCACGACTGCCAGCCGCCGGTGTTGGGCACCGAGCAGCGACCGGCGACAGGTCCGTTCGGGCCGTCGCTGCGGACCTCGACGGAGCTGCCGGCGGTGGTGGACGCGACGCGGGTGGTGAAGGTCGTTGCGCCGGCACCGAAAGCGACGTTCTTCACCTTGATGTAGTCACCGTTGTTGATGAAGCCGACGTTCATGCCGCCTTCGCTGGAGGGCTCGGTCTCGATGCCGCTGCCCCAGCCGATCGTCTCGGCCTCCTGGCGCACGTAGGGGTTGAGCGTGTCCGCGGCCGGCGGCCCCGCCGTGCTCATGTTGATCGTCGGGATCGTGCCGTCGGCGTTGTAGCTGAACTTCTCGACCGCGACGGAGCGGGTGAAGCCGCCACCGCCCGGCAGTGCGCCGTTGTGGTAGAAGAAGTACGAGCTGCCCTTGAAGTCGATGACGCCGGGGTGGTTGGTGAAGCTGCTGCCCTGCGTGGGCATCACGGTGCCGCGGTAGGTCCACGGGCCGGTGGGGCCGGGAGAGGTCGAGTAACCGATGAACTCCGAGCAGCACTTGGCGGCGAAGACGTTGTAGTATAGGCCGTTGCGCTTGTAGACCCACGGACCCTCCTCATAGAGGGTGGGCCGGTTCGGGTCGCCGGTGCGGGTGCCGAACCCCGCCGTGGTGAGCGGAATTCGGTTGATGCCACCGGAGTAGGAGATCATGTCGGTGTTGAGCCGGACGTACGACAGGTTCGGGTTGCCCCAGTACAGGTACGCCTGCCCGTCGTCGTCGATCATCACCGTGGGGTCGATCTCGCCGTTCTCCACCAGCGGACGGCCGATGGCGTCGCGGAACGGGCCGGTGGGGCTGTCGGACACGCCGACACCGATGGCCGGGCGCCCGCTGGCCTTGGTGACGACGGGGACGTACCAGTAGAACTTGCCGTTGCGCTCGATCGCCTGGCCTGCCCAGGCGTCCTGCTTCGCCCAGCTGAAGGTGGCGAGGCTCATGGGTGAGCCGTGGTCGGTCCAGTTCACCATGTCGGCGGATGACCAGACCCGCCACTCCTTCATGGTGAACCACGTCGAGTTGTCCTCGTCGTGGCCGGTGTAGAGGTAGACCCGTCCGTTGTGGACCAACGGCGCCGGGTCGGCGGTGTAGATGTGCTGCACGATCGGGTTGTCCGCCCTCGCGGGGGCGATCACCGTCAGGACCAGTCCCACCGCCGTGGCGACGGTCGTCCAGAACCTTCGTTTCGTGGCCATCATCGTCTCCTGCGAGGGCAGGGGGAGGCACCCGCGGACCGGGCTGTTCGGCCGATCCGCGGGGCGGTCCTCTCCGGTTGGGTGGTGCTGGTGCGGAACGTCAGCTCGCGGCGCAGGACGGGTTGAGTCCCGATCCGTTGCCGGTGCCCTGGAAACCGAACTCGGTGGACTGGCCGGCGGGCACGTTGGCGTTGTAGTCCACATTGGTCCAGCTGACCGTGCCGCTGGTGCCACTGCGGTTGGCGCTCCAGGAGTTGGTGACCGTGCCGTTCGACAGGGTCGTCGTGACCCGCCAGCCGTGCAGCGCGGCGGATCCGGCGGTGACCTTGATCGTGGCGACGAACCCCTCGGCCCACTGGTTCAGCGACACCGTGGCGGTGCAGTCACCGGGGCCAGGGCCGGGACCGTTCGACGTGGTGGTCGTGGTCGTGGTGGTCGTCGTCGGGCCGGGGCCGCCCGCGTTCAGCGCGTCGAGCACCGCCGTGTACGCGGGCTTCTTGGCGCCGGAACCGGTGAACAGCAACGGGTTCTCGCCGCCGCGCCACGAGTCGGTGTCGCGGATGCCCCACGTGGTGATGCCGGCGCAGGCGCGGACGGCCATGCAGGCCTTCGTCACCACACCGTAGGCGTTCGCCTGCTGGTTGCCGGCGATGTCGAGCTCGGTGATCTGCACCTCGACGCCGAGGTCGGCGAAGCGCTGGAGGTTCGCCTGGTAGTCCCCCGGCGGGTTGTTGGTCAGGTGCGACTGGAACCCGACGCAGTCGATCGGCACACCGCGGGACTTGAAGTCGCGCACCATGTTGTAGATGCCGGTGGACTTCGGGTTGACGCCGTCGGTGTTGTAGTCGTTGTAGCAGAGCTTCGCGCCGGGGTCGGCGGCACGGGCCGCGCGGAACGCCGCCTCGATCCAGTCGTTGCCGGTGCGCTGGAGGTTCGAGTCGCGCCGGCCACCGCTGCCGCCGTCGGCGAACGCCTCGTTCACCACGTCCCAGGCGTAGATCTTTCCCTTGTAGTGGGTGGCGACCTGGGTGACGTGGTTCATCATGGCCTGCCGCAGGTCGGAGCCTTCCATGCGCTGCGCCCAGCCCGGTTCCTGCTGGTACCACAGCAAAGCGTGGCCGCGCACCCGTTTGCCGTTGCTCACCGCCTGGTTGAGGATCCGGTCACCGCCGGAGTAGTTGAACTGGCCGCGGTTGGGCTCGGTCGCGTCCCACTTCATCTCGTTCTCGGCGGTGACCATGTTGAACTCGGTGTTCAGCAGGTTCACGTAGGTCTGGTCGCCGAGCTTGCTCGCCGCGACGGCGGTGCCGAAGTAGCGGCCGGACTGCGCCGCGGCGGCGCCGAGGGTGGTGGCCGCGTTCGCGGTGGCGGTCACTATGAGCGTGGCTCCGAGTGCCACCGCGGCGACTGTCGAGACGATCGGGACTAGTGACACTGACCTCGATGTCAGTTTCATCAACACACCTTCGGGAACGTGCCCGGAATGCGGGCGTGACGGGTAGGTCATGCAACTGAGAACGCGCCCGAACGGAGTGTGGCAGCTTCATGTTCACGCTCACAAGAAGGTGTGGAGCACTCATCGGGCAGATTGAGCTGAATGGGCTACAAAAACAAGGGAGCGCTCCCAATTTGCATGTCGAATGCTGTCGAACGCGTTCTGGTCAGGTGTGGCGAATCGATTTTGCTAAAGTTAGCGCTAACATTTTTAGCGTTGACTCGTCATGGTGCCGTGGCTACGTTGACCAGGGCCCGAACTCGCTTTTCCCGGCGGCGCCCCGCCGTTGGTGAGAGCGCTCTCACGCCCGACCTGTTCCCGCACCAGCGACGACGCTGTGAGGACCTGAATGAGAGCAACCGATCCCGCACGAGCCGGCGCCTGCCCGCCGGCTGGTGACTCCTCGTGCCGGCCGCGCCACGCGCCCGGTACCCCGAGAGGCGACAAGACGACCCGCTGGAAGCTCGCGAGTGGCGCGTGCGCCGCCGTCGGCGTGCTCGTGGCGGGCACCACGGCCCTGGCCGTGGGCGGCGGCGTCGCGGTCAACGCCGCCGAGTCGGCGTTCTACGTGGACCCGATGAGCTCCAGCGCCAGATGGGTGGCCGCCAACCCCGGCGACTCGCGGGCGGCGGTCATCCGCGACCGGATCGCCTCGGTGCCGCAGGCGCGCTGGTACACGACCACGAACACCTCGTCGATCCGCTCGGAGATCAGCTCGTTCGTAGGCGCGGCCGCCTCAGCGGGGAAGATCCCGATCCTGGTGGTCTACAACATCCCCAACCGCGACTGCGGCGGTGCGAGCGGTGGCGGAGCGCCGTCGCACCAGGCGTACCGCGCGTGGGTGGACGAGGTCGCGGCCGGGCTCGCCGGGCGGGCGGCGACGATCGTGCTGGAACCGGACGTCCTGCCGATCATGAGCAACTGCCAGAACGCGGACCAGCAGAACCAGACCAAGGCGTCCATCGCCTACGCGGGCAAGAAGCTGAAGTCCGGCTCCTCGCGGGCCAAGGTGTACTTCGACATCGGGAACTCCGCCTGGCTCAACCCATCGGAGGCGGCGAACCGGTTGCGGGGCGCGGACATCTCGAACAGCGCCGACGGCATCTCGACGAACGTGTCGAACTACCGCTCGACCTCCGACGAGGTGAACTACGCGAAGAACGTGCTGAACGCCGTCGGCGACGGCCGTCTCAAGGCCGTGGTGGACACCAGCCGCAACGGCAACGGCCCGCAGGGCACCGAGTGGTGCGATCCACCCGGTCGCGCGATCGGCACCCCGAGTACGGTGAACACGGGTGACTCGAGGATCGACGCGTTCCTGTGGGTCAAGCTGCCGGGGGAGTCGGACGGCTGCATCGGACCGGCCGGGCAGTTCGTGCCGCAACGGGCCTACGAGCTGGCGATGGCGGCAGGGCCGACCACCACGACGACCACGACCACGACCACCACGACCACCACGGGCAACAACCCCGGCGGCGGCTGCCTGGCGAGCCATCGCGTGGTCAGCCAATGGCAGGGCGGCTACACCGGAGAGATCGTGATCGAGAACCGGGGATCGGCGGTCACCGGGTGGACCTTCACGTTCTCGGCTCCCGGCGTGACCGTCACGAACGGCTGGAACGGGACGTGGACCGACACCGGTGACGTGGTCCGCGTCGTCAACGCCGACTGGAACGGCTCGCTGCCGGCCGGCGGCAAGCTGACCCTCGGGTTCAACGCGAACTACAACGGGTCCGCGCCACCGTTCGCGTCACCGGCGTTGAACGGCGCCGCCTGCTCCTGACCTCCTGGCGACAGGAAAAAACGGTTCCCCGTCCCAGGCATCGGCCGGGACGGGGAACCGTCGCGTGTGGACGATCGGCTCAGCTCGCCAGGCCGACGCGGCCCCAGTACGGGTGGTAGTTCCGCCACGACACCCAGACCTTGGTCAGGTTGTCCTGGTGCACGTCGATGAACCCAGCGCTCTGCGCACCGCGCGAGCAGTCGCCCGACGAGTAGAACGTGAGGTCGGGAGTCGAGTCGTTGTCGACGTGCACGCTGGAGCTGTACGACTGGCCGGACGGCAGGTTCCGCAGGCAGACGCGCGAGCCAGGGGCGCTCGTGTTGTTCGAGCGGTCGATCAGGACGCTCTTGGTCTCCGAAGGCACCTTCGAGAAGGCGACGAGGTGCTGACCGGCAGGGGAGTCGGCGTGAGCGGCGGGGGCCAGGGCGAGCGCGGCCGCCGCGGCGGCCACGGCGACGGCGAGCGCCGAGCGCTTCGCGACGAACTTCGGCATTTCTGGTCCTCTCGGAAGGTGACAACACCGAGAGAGTGACACGGCGAATTCCGAAGTTCATCGGTGCGAAAGCGGTCCACGCTCAGACTTCATCAGTCTTCGGAACGTCTTCCGCAGAAACCCGTGTGCGGGGCCGGGTGAACCCCGGCCCCGCACACGGTCGTGCTGGTCAGGCGCGCAGGCTCCACTGCTGGTTCGCGCCGCCGTGGCACGTCCAGAGCTGGATCTGCGTGCCGTTCGCGGTCCCGTTGCCGCTGGCGTCGAGGCACAGCCCGGACTGCGCGCCGGTGACGCTGCCGTCGGCGTTGAGGTTCCACTGCTGGTTCAGGCCGCCGTGGCAGTCCCAGAGGATCGCCGCCGTGCCGTTGGCGGTGCCGCCTCCCGAGGCGTCCAGGCACTTGCCGCCGATCGTGAACTGCTTGGCGGACGTGTAGTTCCAGCGCTGGTTCGCGCCGCTGCCGCAGTCCCAGAGTCTCGGCCTGGTGTTGTTGCTCGTGGCAGCGACGTCGAGGCAGCGGCCCGACTGGGTGCCGACGACGGTGACGTTCTCCTTGCCGCCGCCACCACCGCCGCCAGGTCCCGCGTTGGCCATCACCGCCTGGGCCCCGGCCGGCCAGTTGCCGTTCGACACCACGACGTTGCCGTTGACGACGTTGCCGCGGTCGCCGTTGGAAATGTTGCTGCTGCCGTTGGTCGACCAGTTGTTGGTGAGCGTCCAGTTGCCCATGTTCTCGCCGCCGCCGTAGTTCGCGGTGGCCCACGTGCCGGTGGCGGAGAAGACGTTGCCGGTCGCGCGGTAGTACTTGGAACCCTCGTCGAAGTAGAGGCCGAAGAATCCGTTGGTGCGCAGGCAGTAATTGCCGCTGATTTCCGCGTTCGGGTTCCAGCCGAGCGTGTAGATGCAGCCGCCGTCGGTCATTTGCTGCATCACGTCGTGGACGTAGTTGTTGAGCAGCTTGTTGCCGGACGCGGTCGTGGGCGTGGAATAGCGAGGCTGGTAGTTGTACAGGCCCCGGCCGGCGTAGTGGTTGCTGCCACCCGCGTCGTTGGAACCCCAGCCGTAGCCGACGTTGATGCCGGAGTACGGCAGGTTGTAGATCTCGTTGTTGGCCACCGTCGCGTTGGTGACGTAGGTGTTGAGCACCGAGACGATGCCCCGGTACTCGATGCCGAGGTCGTGGATCCGGCTGTAGCTCACGGTGATGTCGCGGTTGACCATCCGCTGGTCGCTCGGGTGGTGCGCGTCGGCGCGCACGCCACCGACCACGACGCCGCCCGCCGAGTTCTGGGCGATCTCCGACCGGGTGATCGTGATGCCGGACGCGCCCAGGCCGACACCGCTCTCGTGCGCGTTGGCGTCGTTGCCGATGCCGATCGCGGTCTGCCCGAGGTTGACGAAGCGGGAGTCGGTGAAGGTGATGCGGCTCGCCGCGGAGATCTGGACGGCGGCGGGCATCTGAGACCAGTGCGGCCGGACCGCCTCGAACGCCTGACAGCCGCTCTTGCACGAGTTCAGCCTGTCGGCGGGCCAGTTCCAGTTCCCGGAGATGTAGGCGCCGGTCTGCTGGTCGGCGAAACCCTGGTTGCTGCTGGGACCGAGCCACGAGGTGCCGGTGAACGTGATGCCGCTGAACGAGATGTCGTGCGCGGGCGCGTCATAGGTGCCGCCGACGTCGACCAGTGACTGCAACGCCGGCAGCTCGACCTTGACGTTGCTCATGTTCTGCCCAGGGCGTGGGATGTAGTAGAGGACGCCGGTGCCGGGGTTGAGGTACCACTCGCCCGGTGAGTCCAGGAACTCGTACGCGTTCGCCAGGTAGAGCGGTCCGGCGCGGAACGGGTTGTTGAGCGTGTCGTAGCCGAAGGTGTTGTTGTTCCACGCGGGTTGCTGCATCGTGAGGAAGTTGCCGCCGATGCTCTGCACCGGGGAGTACCTGTCGGTGAACGAGTTGACGCTCTCCACCTCGACCCGGTTCTGGTTCGCCAGGTTGTTCAGGTAGCTCAGCGCACCGTTCGAGAACCGCATGCCGGTGTCGGTGAAGGTGAAGTCGGAGCGGTTCACCTGCGTTCTCGCTCGAGTCGCGATCGTGCCGTCGACGTAGAGCTGGCGGCTGTCGAGCCCGGTGCCGACGTTCGCCCGGTAGATGTTCTTGCCGGCGTCGGCGACCGACCAGCCGGTGACCGCCCTGGCACCGCTGATGACGGGACGAGCCGACGCGGCGGCCTGCCACAGCACGCGGAATCCGTTGCCGCCAGAGTCCGCCGCCGTGAGCCGGAACGGTTGCGAGAGCCGGTACACGCCGTCGGCGAGCTCCACCACGATGTCGCCGGACATCGTGCTGTTGAGGGATCTCACGGCGGACTGAGCGGCCGGCAGCGAGCACGGCGCGGTGGCGGTGCAGGCGGTGCCCGTGCCCGAAGGGGAGGCGTAAAGGGTCGTCGTGGCGGCGGAGGCCGGGGGAGCGGTGGCGATCGACGCGGTCACCACCACCGCGACGGCGGCGAGTGCCGTTCGCCGCCGCGCTGCGGGGAACGAGGACGTGGACAAGGGACCTCCTGTGGTGGAGAACGTGGCTGGATCGGCCTCCCGCGGCGGCGGACAGGGCAGCACGTGTCCTTTGCGGATGATCAGCGGCGTGCGCCCTTGCGGGTTCGCCGCACTATCCTGTCCATTGTGGACGAATTAGTGGGTACGCCGCGAGTGCGTTCAGTCCCGCCAGGGGCGCTCGTGCAGACGGCGAAACGGTGTGCACCCATCGCGAACGTAACTCGTATGACGTGTGACGTCAATGGTGTTACGTATACTGTGGGGTCCAGATCAACCGCCGTGGCGCAACGGAGTCGAACATGACAGCGACAGGTCGGCAGCCGCAACAGGGTACGTCCGCGACCCCGGAGTGGACGCGGAGACCGGCCAGCCTCGCCGCGGCGGTCACCGCCGAGCTGGTGCAGCGGATCGTCCGGCGCAGCTATCCCACCGGCATGACCCTGCCTCCGGAGCCGGTGCTCTGCGAGACCTTCTCGGTGAGCAGGACGGTGATCCGCGAGGCGGTGAAGGTCCTGCAGGAGAAGGGCTTGGTCACGGTGCGCCAGGGCTCCGGCACGACGGTCAACCCGCCGGTGCAGTGGAACATGCTCGACGAGCTGGTGCTCGTCGCCACGATCGCCGAGGACGAGAGCCTCGCGGTTCTCGACGACCTCGTGGTGACCCGGCGGTTGCTGGAGTCCGACATGGCGCAGGTCGCCGCGCGCACCGCGGGCCGCGACACCGTCGAACGGTTGCGGGCGCTGGTGGACCGGATGGACGAGCTCGTCGACGACGTCGCCGCCTACGAGGAGCACGACCGCATCTTCCACGACGCGATCATGCTCGCGTCGGGGAACCGCATCGCCCGCGGCGTCGTGCGCTCGCTGCAGTCCCAGGCCATCAACACGGCCGGCTACCGCGGTGAGAGCGGCCGCGAGCTGTGCGAGGCGTCGAACGCCGGGCACCGGCGCGTCTGCGAACGGATCGCCGCGCAGGACGCGGCCGGTGCCGCGGACGCCATGTTCACGCACATCACCGACGCGTGGCTGGTGCGTCGAGGTGAAGCCGGGGATCCCGGTCGTCTGAAGCGGTGAGAGCGCTCGCAGGACGGTCCCTCCGCCCAGGTCGTCCTGCGAAAGCGGTTGCTCACAGGCATTTCAGGTAACCCCGGCCGGCAGATGCGGCCGGGCTCGCACGGCAACGGGAGGCGGATCCGCGGTGGGACGGACGCGCGTGACACTGGCCGACGTGGCGGCGGCGAGTGGAGTCTCGGTCACGACGGCGTCTCTGGTGCTGACCGGACGGGCGCGCGAGCTCCGCATCTCGACGGAGGCCGAGCGGCGGGTGCGTTCGACGGCGCAGCAGCTCGGCTACCGGCGCGGCTCCCTGACGGCGGGGCCGCGCGCCGGACGGTCGCAGACGATCGGGTTCGTGTCCGACACCGTGGCGTCGTCCGGGTGGGCCGGCGACATGGTCAAGGGCGCGGTGGATGCCGCGTACCGGCACGGGTTCATGTTGTTCGTGGGGGAGTCGGGCGGCGACCCGCTGGTCGAGCGGACGCTGGTCGACACCATGCGCGAGCGGCGCGTGGACGGCGTGGTGTTCGCGTCCACGCACACCAGGGCGGCCGCTGTACCGGACGTCCTGTACGACGGGCCCGCCGTGCTGCTCAACGCCACCCCCGCCACCTCGGCGGCCGTTCCGTCGGTGTTGCCGGACGAGGTGCAGGCGGGCCGATCGGCCGCGCGCGTCCTGGTCGAGGCGGGGCACGACCGCGACATTCACCTGATCGGCGCAGGGCCGGGGATGTGCGACATACCGTCGCACGGCATCGCGGCCGCCGACCGGCTGCTGGGCCTGCGCGAGGTGTTCACGGCGGCGGGAGCGGAGGTGGCCGGCGCGCGGTGGTGTCCGAAGTGGACTCCCGAGCACGGCTTCGAGGCCACCGCGGCGCTGCTGCGCACGCATCGGCCCAAGGCGCTGGTGTGTCTCAACGACCGCCTCGCGTTCGGTGCCTACCAGGCACTCGCCGAAGCGGGGCTCTCGGTACCGCACGACGTCTCGGTGATCGGTTTCGAGGACCATCCCATCGCCTCGTGGATGCGGCCGCGGCTGGCCACGGTCGCCCTGCCGCACTACGAGCTCGGCGCGTGGGCGGTCAGGGTCCTGGTGGACCTGGTCGTCCGGCGCGGGCGCGGCGCCCGCGCGCCGATGATCCACCGGGTGCCGATGCCCGTGCGTGAGGGTGGCTCGGTGGCGGCGCCACGCGAGTGAACCGGATGTTCACGCTAACAGCGCAAGCCTCGCTTCGATCGATTCAGATCGTGCTCTGTTCGGCTTCCCTTGTGTCGAACGGGAATTCGACGCTGTCGAACGGCTCGCGGCTAAACGTTAGCGCTAACATTTAGCTTTGACCGGCTGTGTGCGCCTCGTTACGTTGAATGCATGCCTAGCCCGCTCAAAGCGCTGTGCGGAGCCCTGATCGCCGTCCTGCTGACGGCGTCGCCCGCGGTGGCGGAACAGTCCACTGCGGATCCGGTGCGGGTCATGCCGCTCGGTGACTCGATCACCCAGGGTGGCTCGATCGGCGGCTACCGCCTGGATCTCGGCACCAAGCTGCGGGCGGCCGGCCGGAGCGTCGACTTCGTGGGGTCGTTGTCGGACGGTCCTTCGTCCATGCCGGACCGCAACCACGAGGGTCATCCCGGCTGGACCATCGCGCAGGTCGACGCGAATGTCGTGAACTGGCTGCGCACCTACACCCCGCGCACGATCCTGCTGCACATCGGCACCAACGACATGTACGGCAGTGATCCGGCCGGAGCGCCGCGGCGACTGTCCGCGCTGGTGGACAAGATCACCGCTCAGTCGCCGTCGGCGGAGGTGTTCGTCTCGACGATCATCCCGATCCGGTTCGCCGACGCGACCGTGCGCAACTACAACGCCGCGATCGTGCCGTTGCTGCGGGCCAAGGCGGCAGCGGGCAAGCGGGTGCACGTGGTGGACATGTACCCGGCGGTGCCGATCTCCGACCTGCCCGACGGCATCCACCCGAACGCCGCCGGTTACAGCAAGATGGCCGCGGTCTGGTTCAACGCCCTGTCGGCCGTGCCGGGCAGCATCGGTGACCCGGCGCCACCGCAGCCCGGCGGACCGTGCACCGCGACGCCGGTCGTGACCGGCACCTGGAACGGAGGCTTCCAGGGCGAGGTCACCGTCGCGAACCCCGCCGCGTCGGCCATCTCCGGCTGGACGGTCCGGTTCACCCTGCCCGGCGGCCACGTCGTCACCCAGATCTGGAACGGCGTCGCCAGCGGGTCGGTCACGGTCACCAATGTGTCCTACAACGGCACGATCAGCCCCGGCGGCTCCACCACGTTCGGCTTCATCGCCTCCGGTTCCGGTGCGCCGGCGATCGGCACCGCGACCTGCTCCAGTCCGTGAACCCTGCCTGAAGATCCCTCCGACGCCGAAGGGTGATCATGTTCTTCGCACGACTGTTCGCATCGCGGCGAGCCCGGCTCGCGGTCGCGGCCGCGGTCCCGCTCGTCACCCTGTCCGCGATCACCGCCGTGACGCTGCCTCCCGCGGCGGCCGCGCCGGGTTGTTCGGTGTCCTACTCCGCACCGTCCACCTGGGACGGTGGGTTTACCGCGAACGTGGCCGTCACCAACCTCGGTGACGCGATCGACGGTTGGACGCTCACCTGGAGTTTCGGCGCCGGTCAGCAGGTGAAGCAGGCGTGGAACGCCGAGGCGTCCCAGTCCGGTGCCCAGGTGACGGCTCGCAACGTCTCCTACAACGCGACGATCCCGACTGGTGGCAAGGTCGAGTTCGGGTTCAACGGGTCCACGAGCGGGACGAGCAACCCGAACCCCACTGAGTTCACGTTGAACGGCACCCTGTGCACAGGCGACGTCGGACCCACCACCACCACGACAACCACGACCACGACGGGGAATCCACCGGCCGGAAACCTGCCGTCGAGCTTCCGGTGGTCCTCCAGCGGTGCGCTGATCAGTCCCAAGCCGGACTCGGCGCACCCAAACGTCTACTCGGTCAAGGACCCGAGCGTCGTGTACTACAACGGCAAGTACCACGTGTTCGCGTCGGTCTACACCACCGGCTACAACATCATGTACACGAGCTTCACCGACTGGTCGCAGGCCGCCTCGGCACCGCACCACTACCTCGACCGCACGGCCGTCGGTGGTGGCTACAAAGCGGCGCCGCACGTGTTCTACTTCGCGCCACAACGCCTGTGGTACCTGGTGTACCAGACGGGATCGAACGCGTCGTACTCGACGACCGCGGACATCTCGAACCCGTCGTCGTGGTCGGCGCCGAAGAACTTCTACGCGAACGGCATGCCGCAGATCATCCGCGACAACATCGGCAACGGCTACTGGGTCGACTTCTGGATGGTGTGCGACACCGCCAAGTGCTACCTGTTCTCGTCCGACGACAACGGGCACCTCTACCGGTCCGAGACGACCTTGGCGCAGTTCCCCAACGGGTTCACCAACACCGTGATCGCGCTGCAGGACTCGAACAAGAACCGGTTGTTCGAGGCCTCCAACGTCTACAAGGTCGCAGGGCGCAACCAGTGGATGCTGATCGTCGAGGCGATCGGGTCGGACGGCAGGCGCTGGTTCCGCACCTGGACCGCTTCGTCGATCACCGGTCCGTGGAGCCCGCTGGCCGCCGAGGAGTCGAATCCGTTCGCCCGCTCGAACAACGTGACGCTCCCAGGTGGACAGTGGACGCGCGACTTCAGCCACGGCGAGATGATCCGCGCCGGTGTGGACCAGACGATGGAGATCAACCCCTGTCAGCTCCGCTTCCTCTACCAGGGCATCAATCCCAGCGCCGGCGGTGACTACAACAAGCTGCCGTGGAAGCTCGGCCTGCTGACCCAGACCAACTCGACCTGCTGACTCCCGAGACCGACGCCGCCGGGAACCCGGATCCCCGGCGGCGTCACCCCTGCCTGAGAGGGACCGACGATGCCCACCCGGCCAAGAAGACTGTCACACCTCGTCGCCGCGGTGCTGGCGGCGATCGCGACCATCACCGTCAGCCCTGGTGCCACGCAGGCCGCGCCCGGCAGCCCGGCGCTGACCCCGCCGCTGGGCTGGAACAGCTGGAACAGCTTCGGGTGCGGCATCACCGAGGCCCAGGTGCGCCAGGCGGCCGACGCGATGGTGTCCTCCGGCATGCGCGACGCGGGCTACCAGTACGTCGTCGTGGACGACTGCTGGTTCGACCCGCAACGCGACTCCGCGGGCAACCTGCGTTCGCATCCCACGAAGTTCGCGAGCGGGATGAAGGCGCTGGGCGACTACATCCACGCGCGTGGCCTGAAGTTCGGCATCTACCAGGTGCCCAACGAGAAGACGTGCGCGCAGGGCACCGGCGCGTTCCCGGGCGCGACCGGCAGCAAGGGCCACGAGGCGCAGGACGCGCGCACGTTCGCGTCGTGGGGCGTCGACTACCTGAAGTACGACTGGTGCTCCGGCGCGGGCACCCGTGACGAGCAGGTCGCCCGGTTCTCGATCATGCGCGACGCCCTGCGCGCCACCGGCCGCCCGATCGTCTACAGCATCAACCCCAACAGCTTCCACGCCATCACCGGCGACCGGTACAACTGGGGCGAGGTCGCCGACCTGTGGCGGACGACCGAGGACCTGCTGGACATCTGGCAGAACGGCAACGTGAACAGCTATCCGATGGGCGTGGGCAACGTCCTGGACGTCACCGCCCCGCTTGCCGTCCAGTCCGGACCCGGCCACTGGAACGACCCGGACATGCTCGTCGTCGGCCGGCCAGGGCTCTCGCTCACCGAGTCGCGCTCGCACTTCACGCTGTGGTCGCTGCTGGCCGCGCCACTCATGGCGGGCAACGACATCCGCACCATGTCCGGGGACGTGAGCGCGATCCTGCGCAACCCGCGCCTGATCGCGGTGAACCAGGACCGGCTCGGTGCCGGCGGTCGCCGGGTGCGCGACGACGGCAACACGGAGGTGTTCGCCAAGCCGCTCTCGGACGGCTCGGTCGCGGTCGGACTGTTCAACCGGGGCTCCGGCACCGCGACCGTGTCCACCACGGCCGCCCAGATCGGCCTGTCCGGCACCGGCTTCACGCTCACCGACCAGTGGACCGGCGGCACGTCCACGACTTCTGGTGCGATCTCCGCATCCGTTCCCGCGCACGGCGTTGCCGCCTTCCGGGTCACCGGGGGCAGCCCGATCGCCGGCACCACCGCACGGTTGCGCGGTGCGGCGTCCAACCGGTGCGTCGACGTGGAGAACGGCTCCACGGCGAACGGTGCCAACACGGCGATCCAGGACTGCACCACCGCGGCGAGCCAGCAGTGGACCTCGTGGCCGAACGGTGAGATCCGCGTCTTCGGCGACAAGTGCCTGGACGCCAACAACCAGGGCACCACCAACGGCACCCGCGTCATCAGCTGGCCGTGCAACGGTCAGGCGAACCAGCGCTGGACGGTGGAGGCCGACGGATCGGTCCGCAACGCCAACGCCGGTCTGTGCCTGGACGTGGAACGCTCCGGCACCGCGAACGGGTCGCGACTGGTGCTGTGGACCTGCAACGGCCAGTCCAACCAGAAGTGGTCCCGATCATGAGGCGCGCTCCGGCCGCGGCGACCCTCGCCGCACTCACCCTGGTGGCCGGAGGGCTCGCCGCGAGCACGGCCGCGCAGGCGGCCCCCGGCTGTTCGGTCACCTACGCCAGGACCTCCGAGTGGCAGGGCGGTTTCGGCGCGTCCGTGTCGATCACCAACACCGGTGACGCGATCACCGGCTGGAACCTCGAGTGGACCTACGCGGACGGCCAGCAGGTCGGCCAGCACTGGAACGCCGTGATCACGCAGAGCGGCAACCAGGTCAGCGCCCGCAACGTCTCCTACAACGGTTCCGTGCCGACCGGCGGCAAGGTCGAGTTCGGGTTCAACGGCACGTTCTCCTCGGCCAACCCCGATCCGGTGTCGTTCCGCCTCAACGGTGTCGCCTGCAACGACACCGGAACTCCTCCTACCACGACGACCACAACTACAACGACCACCACGCCACCGCAGGCCGCCTCGTTCAAGAACCCGGTGGTGTGGCAGGACTTCGCGGACGGCGACATCATCCGCGTGGACGACACGTACTACTACTCGGCGTCGACCATGCACTACTCGCCGGGAGCGCCGATCCTGCGCTCCTACGACCTGGTGAACTGGGAGTACGCCGGGCATTCCGTGCCACGGCTGGACTTCGGAGCCAAGTACGACCTCAGCGGCGGACGTGGTTACGTGCGCGGGATCTGGGCGTCGTTCCTGAACTTCCGCAAGAGCAACAAGACCTACTACTGGGGAGGGTGCGTCGACTTCGCGCAGACCCACATCTACACCGCCGCGGCGGTGGACGGGCAGTGGTCCAAGCTGTCCACCATCAACAAGTGCTACTACGACGCGGGCATGCTGGTCGACGACAACGACACGATGTACGTCGCCTACGGCAACACCCAGATCAGCGTCGCGCAGCTCTCACCGGACGGGAAGTCCGAGGTGCGCTCCCAGCAGGTGTTCCAGACCCCGTCGAACATCGGCACCCTGGAGGGCTCCCGGTTCTACAAGCGGGGCGGCTACTACTACATCTGGGTCACCAGGCCCGCGAACGGCCAGTACGTGCTGAGGGCGTCGAGCCCGTTCGGCCCGTACACCGTCCAGCAGGTGCTGCTGAACATGCCGACACCGGTCCAGGGCGCGGGAGTGCCGCACCAGGGCGGTCTCGTGCAGACGCAGAACGGCGACTGGTACTACATGGCGTTCATCGACGCCTATCCCGGCGGCCGCGTGCCGGTGCTCGCGCCGATCACCTGGACCGCGGACGGCTGGCCGCGCATCACCACGGTCAACGGCGGCTGGGGCGCGAACTACCCGGTGCCGAACCTCCCGCCGCCACCACGCCAGGTCAAACCGATGACCGGGGTGGACACGTTCGAGGGCACCAAACTCGGGCCGCAGTGGGAGTGGAACCACAACCCGGACACCACGAAGTACAGCGTCGACAACGGTTTGCGACTCTCCACGGCGACCGTCACCAACGACCTGTACAACGCCCGCAACACCCTCACCCACCGCATCCAGGGTCCGTCGTCGACCGCGACCGTCGCGCTCGACGTGACCTCGATGCGCGACGGCGACCGCAGCGGGCTTGCGATGCTACGCGACTCGTCGGCGTGGATAGGCGTCAAGCGCGACAACGGCCGCAACCGCGTCGTCATGGTCAACGGGCTGACCATGGACGGCAACTGGAACACGACCGGCACCGGCACGGAGATCGCGAGCGCGAACCTCACCGGGAACCGGATCTGGTTGCGCGCCAACGCCGACATCCGTCCTGGCAGCGGCAGGCAGGCCCGGTTCTCCTACAGCACCGACGGGGTGAACTTCACCTCGCTGGGAACCGGCTTCACGTTGAAGAGCGACTGGCAGTTCTTCATGGGCTACCGGTTCGGCATCTTCAACCACGCCACGCAGTCGCTCGGCGGTTCGGTCGCCGTGTCGAGGTTCGAGCTCACCACTCCCTGATGTGCGAAGGACCCCGCGCCGATGTCGGTGCGGGGTCCTCGCATGCGATGACGCCGTTCGCCCGCAACGCCAGGTCCAGCGCGCGCAAGCCGTGATGCAGCCGGGACTTCACCGCGTCCTGCGGCAGCCCCAGCACGTCTGCGAGCTCGGCGACGGTCTCGCGGCGGTAGCAGGCCCGGGTGATCACCTCGCGGTGTTCGCGCGTGAGCTGTGACAGCGCGTCCGCGATGAGCCAGGTCTCGCGGGTGCGGTCCACGAAGGTCTCCTCACGTGCGCCGCCGCACCGGCCGAGGTGGCCGGTGCGGCGGTGGTGGTGGTTCAGGCGATCAGCCGGTTCCGCATTTCTTGCCGTTGATGGTGAACGCCGCCGGATCGGCTCCGGTGCCGGAGGCGTTGAATCCGATGTAGACGGACTTGCCCGGGTCGATCTGCGCGTTCCACGGCATGTTGGTCGCGGTCACGTCGCGGCCGGACTGGTTCCAGTTCGCCGACCACCCCTGGGTGATCCGCTGGGTGCCGGGGAACGCGAACGCGAGCTTCCACCCGTTCCACGCGGTGGTGCCGGTGTTGGTGAGGGACACGTGCGCCGTCAGGCCGCCCTGGTACTTGCTGGCCTCGTAGCGCACCTCGCAGTCCGGCTTCGTGACGGGCGTCCCGGACTTCTCCGCCGCCCAGCTAGAAACCCAGGCGAGCGCGGAGTTCCAGTTGACCGCGACCTCGTTCACCGAGTAGGCGCCGATGTCGTCGACCCAGCACTTCTGCTGCGGGCAGCCGACGAGCAACCGCTGGACCACGGGGTCCTGCAGGCCGCTGTTCGGGCCGCCGGAGAGCGATCCCGCGGGTGCGGTCGGCAGGGTGGGGTCGTTCTGGTGGGCCCAGAACCGGTGGTGCACGTTGTGGACGGCCTGGTCGCCGTAGCCCGCCACGTACGAGGTGCTCAGCGGGTTGCGGCCGAGCAGGTAGTGCAGCGCCTCGAACACGCCGTCGCGGTACTTGGCCGCACCGGTGAAGTCGTGTGCCAGCGCGAGCACCTGGGCGTTGTTCAGCACCCCGGAGTTCGAACCCCACACGTAACCGTCGGTGCTGTTGTCGTACGGCGTCGCGTAGCCCATGGTGGCCATCGCGGCCAGGTGCTGGTCCGCCACAGAAGTAAACGCGGCCTTGATCGCCGCGACGTCCGCCGCGGGCAGACCGTTGGGCACCAGGGCGAGCGTGATGTCACCCAGTGGAGCCGTGCCGCCCCAGAAGAAGCCCGCCCTGGTCAGGCCGGCCGCCTTGTAGTGCGGGGAGGAGGTGACGTCGGTCCGGTAGGTGGCGTCACCGGTGGTCGTGTACAGCTCCGCTGCGGCCCAGTAGAACTCGTCGCTCACGGTCTTGTCGTCGTACGCGCCGCCGCCCACGTTGTCGTTGGGGTCGGCGAGCTTGGCGGGGTTCGCCTTGGCCGCGGCGTACGCCTTCCGCGCTGCGGCAAGGAGTTTCGCCGAGTAGGCCGCGTCGATGCCGCGCCAGAGCCGGGAAGCCTGTGCGGCCACCGCGGCCAGGTTCAGCGTCGCCGCCGTGCTGGTGGCGGACAGCCGTCGCACCTGGTCGTCCAGTTCGGGACGGGTGGGCAGCGCCGTCCAGGCCGCGTCGTGCACCTTGTGGTGCGCCATGCCGTCCGGTGCCTGCATCTTCAGCAGGAAGTCGACCTCCCAGCGCGCCTCGTCGAGGAGGTCGGGCACGCCGTTGGACTTCTCCGGGATGGCCAGCGTGCCGTCGCGGAACGCCGAGGGGTCACCGACTCGCGTGGCCCGCTCGTAGGAGTTGAGCAGCTGCCAGGCCGCGATGCCGCCGTTGACCACGTACTTGCCGTGGTCGCCCGCGTCGTACCAGCCACCGCGCACGTCCAGCGTGTAGCCACAGGCGAGATCGGCGCGGCACGGCACGTTGTTGTCGCCCTGGTTGGGCGCGACGTTGACGTGACCGGCCGGGCGCGCGTACTCGGCGCCCACGTACTGCGCGTCGATCGCGATGCCGCTGCGCTGGTGGTAGAAGAACGCGAGAGAGTCGTAGCGCAGCTTCTTTACCGGGTCGGCGGAGATGTCGAACGGGAAGCTGCTGTCGGCGCCGACGGACAGCGTGTACCCGGTGCCCGGCGTGTCGAACGACGAGAAGTCGATCAGGTGCACCGAGTCGCCGGACGCCGCGTCCGCTCCCCTCGGCGTGGTCTGACCGGTCGCCACCGCCGCGCCCGCGGAGTTCTTGAGGGTCCACGTCTGCGGCGTGGTGGCCGTGGAGACGAGGGTGGCGCGCTTGGGCAGACCCGGCACGTACGCCACCAGGTCGACCTGAACCTTCTTGGTGGGGTTGGGGTTCACGCCACCGGGTGGCTTGACGCCGCCGACCAGCGACACGTTGTCCACGCAGATCGTGTTGTCGGTCGCCTGGCCGCCCAGCTGGAAGGCGACCTGGCCGTTGCCCGCGTCCGGGAAGTCCAATGTGGACGTGAACGTGAAGGTGTAGTGCTGCTTCGCGGTGGTGAGCGCGAAGTCCTGCTTGGCGATCCCGCGATAGGGGCTCACGCTCTCGCCCGCCGCCGCCGCGATCGTCTGCGCGGCGGTGGCGTGGGCGTCGAACGAGAAGGTGTAGGACTGCCCGCTCTCGAACGGGACGCCGTTCTGGCCGACCAGAGCGTCCCAGGGGTTGGTGGTTCCGCCGGTGACCGCCGCACACAGCTCACCGCCGGTGATCCGGTTGGTCACGCCGGCGCTGCTCCACCAGGGGTCGGCGGCGCCGGTGTCGAACTTTCCGTTGAGCACGCGCTCGTAGTCGGCGGCGAGGGCTGTGCCTGCCGCGGGAAAGGTGGTCGCGGCGAGTGTCACCACCAGCGCGGATGCGAGCAGGCCTAGGGGTTGCGATCTCATGTCGTGAGGTTCTCCGTCCTCGTCGACGGGATTTCTGGGAGCGCTCCCACATGACCGTAGGGTGAGCTGAATGGCCCCGACAAGCGCCCGTTCAGCCCAACGACCACTGCTGGTTGCTCGCGCCGTGACACGTCCACAGAATGATCTTGGACCCGTTGGCGGTGGCGGCGCCGTTGACGTCCAGGCACAGGCCGGACTGCGTGCCGGTGATGGTGCCGTTGGCGTTGAACTGCCACTTCTGGCCCGCCCCGCCGTCGCACGGTGTGATCACCACTGCGGTGCCGTTGCCGGTCTGGTTGTTCCTGGCCCCCGCGCACCTGGTGCCGTCTCCGCTGTAGACGGTCAGCTGACCGGACGCTGTGCGTGCCCAGGTCTGGTTGGTTCCGTTGTTGCAGTCCCAGATCTGCAGCTGGGTTCCCGCCGCGTTGCCGTTGACGTCGAGGCACCTGCCGGAGCCCAGCCCGCGGATCGCACCGGTCGTGCCGGTGCCGCCCGTGCTGTAACCGGCCGCGATGATGTTGGCCTGCACCGCGTTCTCGGTCGCGTCGGACGGGTAGCCTGAGACCATCGCGCCCTCGTAGAAGGTGCCCGCGCTGAGGTTGGCGCCACCGTCCGGTTTGCAGCAGTCCCCGCCGCTGCCGAGGATGATCGCGCCCTGCTTCCTCATCGGACTGTAGCCGGAGGGGAGCGAACCGTCCCACAACGTCGTCATGTCACCGGACTGCGCGTTGCCGCCCTTCATCGCGAACCGCGATGTCCCGTTGTTCTTCAGCATCGCCGTCACGAACTTGTTCGGAAACGCTCGCTGGGCGGGGTTCCACGACTTGCTGCCGCCGGGGAACAGCCCCCACTCGAGGTCGGCCTGGACCCAGGGCCCTGTGCCCTGGCATCCGCCGAACCAGCACTGCGTGCTGAAGTTGATGGCGTCCATCGCCCCGGCCGCGTCGGCCTTCCTGGTCGTCTCGCTGTTGCCGTAGTCGAAGCAACAGCCGCCGTTGACGTGCGTGCCGCTGGTGACCATGTACATGCCTTCCGGCGCACTGCCGGTGGGGACGCCGCTCAGGTGGCCGTCGCGCCAGTAGCTGTTGCCGGGGTTGATGTAGAGCGAGTAGGCCTTGCTGCCGCCGACGGTCAGCGACTCAGAGGTCGCGGTCGCGGGCCTGCTCTGAGGTGAGCCGGGAACGACGCTCGAACCCTGGTACCACAGGTCGTTCCCGCGGCCGGACTGGTCGTAGACGACCGTGATCACGCAGGACGTGCCGGCGCAGAACGCGTCCTGGGTCGCCCCGTCCGCCGTTCCGCCCGCCGCCAGCACGGCGATGTTCCTGGTCGTGTTGTCCGACGAACGCCGGACCTGGTAGAGGTTTCCGTTGTACGAGCCGTAAAGCGCTCGCACGGTGCTGTGCGCGGCGACGCACGGTGTGCCGCCGGAAGCGTAGATGTCGCACGGCCCGGTGGTGGCCGCCGACGCCGGTGGTGATGATGAGGTCATCGCCGCCACCGGCATCACGGCCAGCAGCACCGCCACGCACATGCCCATCGCCTTCGCTGTCATGAGCCGCTCCACTGCGTTGTGTGGCAACCATGTATCTGACTCATCCAGAACGTCGACTCACGAAGTTCGTGGTCGCTGCACGCCCAGATAACACACATGAGAGCGGTCTCAGCGCGAACGGTCAAGGCTGAGACTGACTTATCCTCCGATCCTCCCAGTGGGGCGCACCCGACTGCCGGAGTGCGCCGACTGTCCTAATTGGACTGTCCGCCGATGCGGGCGCCCACGGCGGCGAGAGCGGCCTTCACCGGCTGGAAGAACGTCACGGCACCTCCGCCGCGACAGTCACCGCTGCCGCCGGACGTGAGGCCGATGGCGTCGCCGTTCGCCGAGAACAGCGAGCCGCCGCTGTCCCCGCCCTCCGCGCACACGGTCGTCTGGATGAGCCCGGTGACGGTGCCCTCCGGGTAGTTCACGGTGGCGTTGAGCGCGGTGACCCGGCCGGTGCGCAACCCTGTCGTGCTGCCCATGCGCGAGACCTGCCTGCCCACCCGTGCGTCCGCCGCGCGCACGATCCGGACCTTGCGTCCCTGACCGGTGTCGACCTCGCTCGGCGCCTTGGTGTTGCGGTTGTCGTACGTGAGCAGCGCGAAATCGCCGTCGCCGGGGAACGTCGCCTCGGCAACGGTGGCCGCGGGCCTGGCACCGGCGGCCAGGGACATCTTCCGCGCGTTCTGCACGCAGTGTCCGGCCGTCAGGAACGCCGGTCGCCCGTCGGACGTGGTGACGTTGAACCCGAGCGAACAGCGGCTCCTTCCCGCGAAGATCGCGTCACCGCCCTCGGCGAACGGCCGGAACACACCGGACGTCCGCGTCAGGCTCGCCTTCCCGCCGAACGAGTCCACAGTGGACACCAATGTGTCCCACTGCTGACCCGTGACTGTGCTGTCGGCGGTCACGAGCACCTTGTTCGTCCCCGGATCGACCGCCCACGCGGTGCCCGGCACGGCTGCCTTCTCCCGCAGCGCTTTCGTGACCGCCAGCGGCGCGTCGCCGTCGTCGGGGGCCGCGTAGGTGTTGGTGATCGTGACCGCGGTGGCGGCCACGACCAGCACTCCGATGACGGCCGCCGCCGGCTTGATCCCACGGCTCTTCCAGTGCCTGCCCAAGGGTGACCTCCCGGGTTGTCGCGAATCCACTACGGAGGCCTACGGCCGCGGTCGATTCGCCAGTTCACCGGAAGAGACGAGGGGATTTGGTCAAGTCGCCGATCGTCTCGACGTCATGGGCTGCCCCAGAGCCGCCAGGTCTGGTTGAGCTCGCCGCTCTGCCCGGAAGGCTTGCAGGCCCACTGGATGATCCGGGCACCGGCCGCGGCGGAGACTCCGTTGACGTCGACGCACTTGCCGCTGTGCCGCGCGACGAGCTGGTAGTCGTGGGGGTCGTTGCCGGCGTAGGTGACCTTTCTCAGCGCGTACTGCTGGCTCGCCGAACCGGGGGAGCAGGTGTTCTGCGCGACGGTGGCGCCGTCTGCAGCCGAGGAACCGCTGACGTCAAGACACTTGCCCGACAACTGGTTCACGACGGTGTAGGTGTCGGCCACGCCCGCCACCGGGGCGAAGTTCCACAGCTGCTGGTCGCCGCCCTCGCAGTAGAACTGCTGCTGCGGGTTGCCGTCGGCGGCGCTCAGGTTCGTGTTGTCCAGGCACTGCTGGGAGTGCTGGGCGGCGGCGACCGTCTGGAAGCCGGGACTGCCCGGCGGGAGCAGCGTGATGGTGAACGTCTCGTCGGCGTTGTTGTGCGGCACGGTGACGGTGGTCGCGTTGCCGTTCAGCGTCACCACGCTGTTCTGCACGGTGACGGGTCCCTGGACGGCGCCGCCGTTGTTGTACGGGATGCGCTGGACGAGGACTCGCACCTGGTTGTTCTGCACGATGCCGGTCGTGGTGTCCAGGCGCTGCAGGGCGACCGCGACGTTGCCGGTGGTGCTGCCGCCGCCGACGAGGACCTTCGCCACGCCGTTCGCCTTCGTGGCGAACGAGTCGTACGACTGGCTCGGTGTCGTGGCGACGATCTCGCCCGTCTGCGAGGCGTAGAAGCGGTAGACCCACCACTCGCCCTTGGGCTGGTGCTGCCCTGCCGAGTTGCGGACGAGCAGGTTGCCGAGGTCGTTGTGCAGGTTGCCGGAGCTGGCCCAGTTGGCGCGCAGGCCGTCCGCACCGGCTCGTTCGAGCCGCGCGATGTACCACGAGCCGTCGCCGGGGTTCTGCTCGTTGCCGGCGCCGTACTCGTTGATCTGGTACGGCCGCGGGTGCGGGATGCCGCGCGAGTCGAGCGTCTGGTTCGCCGTCGCGACGTTCGACACCGGGTCGCCCGGCAGCGAGTGCCAGCTGATGATGTCGGGCACGACGTTGTTGGCGCGCACGAAGTCCAGGTACTGGGTCCACCAGCCGCCGGTGGACGGCACGCCCGCGATGCTCGGCCCGACGATCAGGTGCGTGGGGAACGCCGCCCGGACGCGCTGGTAGGTGCGGCGCCACAGTTCGAGGTACTGGGACTGCGGCCGGTTCCAGAAGGTCGTGATGTTGGGTTCGTTCCAGAGGTCCCACTGCACCGGCGCGCCGGTCGCCCGCACGTCGTCGATCAGCCGGGTGAGGAAGTTGTCGTAGTCGGTCCAGTTGCCGTTGTCGCCGGGGAAACGCGAGATCGGGTACCCGTCGGCGCCCCACAGGTCGTGGGCCAGCAGGACGAACTCGCCGCCCAGTGAACGGGTGCGCAGCAGCTGGGCCCGCGTTGAGTTCCACCGGCGGTCGTACTTGCCGGAGACCCAGCCGCCGGGACTGTCGAGCTGGGCGCCACCGGCCCGCATGTACCGGAACTTGACGTCCCGGAAGAAGTGGTCGGCGGGACCCGTGCCGTTCTCCGTCATGCCGTAGATCCAGCCGGAGGCGCGGTAGGTGGGGGTGCCGTTCGTGGCGGAGAAGTTGACGCTGATGGACTCGTTCGCGGCATTGGCCGGTGCCGCCGGGAACGCGAACGCCGATGCGAGTACGGCGAGGAGGACCGTGCTGGTACGTCGTTGAACCATGAGGACTCCGAAACAGGTCAGGGGAGACGAGAGTCGAACCGGTTCGATCGAGAATTGAAGCTACGCGCGGTGCGTCTCTTGAGGCAAGGGCATGAGCAGTCGAACCGGTTCGTTCGACTGTGGCATCGACCTTCCCCGCTCGTCGCGGACGCGGAAGGGCCTCCGAACAACGCGGAACTCGGTCGGAATGCCTTGAGAAGCGCGGACGTGGATCTCGAGACTGCTGGTGTCGTGTCGTGTTGTCGCAGGAGGTCTTGTGCACGTCGGATCAGGCAGGACGGTGCGCGCGGCAGGAGCCGCCGCCCTCGCGGTGAGTGCGGCGGTCGCTCTTGGAGTCGCACCCGCGAGCGCCGCATCGGTTACCTACGACATCTCCACCGGCCAGTACGGACCGGCTCGGCCCAGGTACGAGTCGGCGGTCGCCAGGACGCGACCCGAGGCCGACCGGCGATGTGTCGCCGAGTTCGGGTTCCGTGCTCGCGGGGCCGACCCGGTCAGGCTCTTCGCCGCGGTCGCGGACGAACCCGACGAGACCGAGTGGTTCGTGAAGTGGACGTGCACCAGCAACTGAGCACCAGGGCAGGATCGCCGGACGATCCGCGTCTCAGACCCGGACGATCTGCCACTGCTGGTTCGCGACACCGTTGGCGGGCCACCCGATCACCTTGGCGCCATCGGCCTTCGAGCTGCCGTCGACGTCCGCGTACCACCCGGTACGCACGTTGACGAGGTGGACGTACCCGCCGCCCGCGTCGACGACCTTCCACCACTGGTTGTCGCCGCCGGTGTCGGCTCGCTGCTCGAGTTGCCCACCCTGGACCGTCCCGCCCGACAGCAGGAGGCCGCTGTGCCGCGCGGAAAGGCGCGACGAGCCGTCCGCGTTGGGCAGGAGCTGCCACTGCTGGTTGGCGCTGCCCGACGACGTCCACTGGATGACCTTGGCGCCCTCGGCCGTGCTCGCGCCGCTGACGTCGAGCGCCTTGCCGCTGTTGCGGTTCACCAGCCGGAACCAGCCGCTCTGCAGCGACACCGAGACGTCCACGCGCTGTCCGGCGGCGAGAGTGAGCTGCCGTGCGTGCGGGCCGAGCGGTGACGGGGCGACCGGCGCCGTCGTCGTCACGGACGTCATGCCGCGACGGCTGATGAGGGTGACGGTCTGGTCGATGTCCGAGGTGATCGACGCGGAGACCGTGCGGGCGGCGAGATCCCAGCTGAGGCTGTGCACGTGGATCCGGCCGCGGGCGCGCAGGCCGGTGATCGTGCCCTTGGTGAGCTGTCCTGGCAGGGCGGGCAGGAGCTCCAGCACACCGGGCCGGGAGTAGAGCAGTGCCTCGCCCAGCACGCCGGGGATCGCGTTGGCCGCGTCGGCGTTGTAGATGTCGAGGTTCGGGTTGTGCGACGTCATCAGCGACCGGAAGACCATGTTGTTGCCGATGATCTTGCGCAGGTTGTCGTAGACCTTGCCGCCGTCCTTGAGTCGCGCGCCCGCCAGTGCGCGGTGCAGGCTGCCGTGGGCCGAGATGTTCTGGTCGCCGCGGACCTCCAGTGCCCGCAGCCCGGTGCGGACGAGGTTGGGAGTCTCCTCCGGGTTGATCTCGTGCAACGGCCAGGCGCCGTACAGGTGCTGCACGTGCCGGTGGTCGTACTGGTCGTTCAGGCCGGGCCACGACCACTCGGCGAGCGCGCCGTCGCCGTTGGTCCGGTAGCTGGGCATCTTGGCCAGCAACGCCTTCCAGCGCCGCACGCCGTCCTGTTCGACGCCGAGCGTGGTGGCGGCGAAGATCGCGGCCTGCAGGGCGTGCTTGCCGGCCATGATCTCACCGGTGGCGTTGACGGACAGCGCCACGCCGGTGTTGCCCGGCGCGTTCTCCATCGAGAACGACGGCACGAACACGACCTTGCCGCTGGAGTCGGTGCGGGTGAGGAAGTCCTCGTAGAACAGCGCGAGCTCCATCAGCGCCGGACCGAGCTGGTCGCGCAGGAACGCCTGGTCGCCGGTCACCTCGTAGTACTCGAGCAACGGGTAGAGGCCCGGCCAGCTGCTGTCGAAGTGCAGCATGTGGCCGTACTCGCCGTCGGTGCGCGACGGGGCGAGAAAACCGCGTGCGCCGTAGAGGTTTCGCGCGTTGGTGCGCCAGTGCGCGAGCTGGCCGAGGATCAGGGTGAAGTAGCCCTGCATGGCCTCGGTCGTGTCGAGGATGTTGCCGCCGGCGACCTGGAGGTTGACGTTGGCGTCGGTGGTGAAGTCGTCGGCCCAGGCACCCGACCACGTGCCGGTCCAGATGCCGGTCAGCCGCGGCGGGAGGACACCGCTGGAGCTGATGAACAGGTAGCGGCCGGAGTCGTAGAGCCGTTCGAGCAACGCGAGGTCGATGACGCTCTTGTTGTTGTTCTGCCGGGTGATCAGCTCGCTGGTGGACAGCCTTCGGTCGGCGTCGGAGACGTTCAGGTCCAGCCGCGAGCGGTCGTAGATCTCGGTGTGGATCGCGGTGTGCCGGGAGAGCAGTGCCGCGTAGTCGGTACCGATCGTCGCCAGTGCCGCGTGCAACGGCTCGGCGTCCCAGGCGGGCGACTCGTAGCGGTCGAGTTTGGTGAGCAGCAACAGTTTTGTCGCGCCGGCCACGACGATCGTGGCGCCGTTCGCGGTGACGGTGCCGCCGGTGGCGACGACCCTGGTGACGCCCTCGTAACCGAACGCGCCCTGCCCGGACGGGTAGGTGCCGCGCAGGTTCAGGTGGCCGTTGCCGTTCGAGATGGTGGCGAGCGTGGCGTAGGTGACGCTCGACGGCGCGCCCTCCAGTGCGGTGCTGACGCTGAGCGTGGTGTCGATCGTGCGGCCGGGTGCCGGCAGCAGCTCGTGGACGATCACCTTGTCGGCGCGGGAGACGAATGCCCGCC
>NZ_JYJG01000313.1 GCF_000955955.1 Lentzea aerocolonigenes | reverse complement strand
CCTTGTCGGCGCGGGAGACGAACGCCCGCCGGGTCCACGTGCCGTCGTTCGTCCACGTTGTGGTGACTTCGCCGGTGCGGAAGTCGGTGGCCCTGCGGTAGTTGCTCACCGTCGGGCTCTGCGTGGCGATCCCCAGCTCGTACGCCGGGTGGTAGGTCTGCGTCCAGCGCAACGACCAGCCGGCCGCGAAGTCCTTGTTCGCACCGGCGTAGTCACCGGCGAGTGCCTTGTCCCGCACGGCGTTCAGGCGTCCGGAGAGGACCGGGGGAGTGACGGACCGGGTGCCGTTGGGCAGCACGAGCCGGTGGTAGTTGAAGATCACCTTCTCGGCCGCGGGCGCGCCGTGCAGCACGGCCCCGTACTCGCCGTTGCCGGTCAGGAAGCCGTCCTTCCACGACGACGCCGGGCTCGTGTCGTGAATGCCCCGGTCGGGCCCGGCGGCCTTCGCGGTGCCACCTGGCAACGCCGCCGCTCCGGCCGTGAGCGCGGTGGCGGCGAGGAAACGCCTGCGGGTGAAGGGGGTCACGCGAACTCCTAGTCCTGGACCTTGCCGCCGGTGACGCGGGACAGCGCCAGTGCGATGAGGATGATCGTGCCGTTGAGCGCGCCGATCCACTGCGCGGGCACACCGCCCAGCGTCAGCACGTTCTGGATCATGAACAGCAGCAGGATGCCGGTGAAGGCGCCGAACATCGTGCCCTTGCCGCCGTTGAGCGAGATGCCGCCGATCACCGCCGCGGCGAACACGGTGAAGATGTACCCGTTGCCCTGTGCCGAAGCGACCGAGGCGAGCCGCCCGGACAACAACAGCCCGCTGAGCGCCGCGAGCAGGCTGGCCGTGACGATCACGATCCAGAGCACCCGGTCGGTGCGGATGCCGGCAGCCTTCGCCGCGTCGACGTTCCCGCCGATCGCGTAGAGGGACCGGCCGAAGCTCGTGAAGCCGAGCACGACGATGCCCGCGGCGAACAGGAGCAGGCACAGCCAGACCGACGCGGGCATGCCGAGCCACTCCGCGGTGCCGAGGTAGAGCATGGACTTGGGCAGCCGGAAGAAGGTCTGACCGCCGGAGACACCCGTGAGAATGCCGCGCAGGACGATCAGCATGCCGAGCGTGACGATGAACCCGTTGAGCCCGAACCGGATGATGAACAACGCGTTGACCACACCGACCAGCACGCCGACCGCCAGGGTGATCGGCACCGACCAGCCGCCCGGCACCAGCCCGAGCCCGTGACCCGCGCCGACCGGCACGGTGAGCCAGGCCGCGATGCCGGGTGCGAGCCCGACCGTGGACTCCAGCGAGAGGTCCATCTTCTTGACGATCAGCACCAGGGTCTGCGCCAGGACCAGGATCGCGATCTCGGACATGGTCTGCAGCACGTTGAGCAGGTTGTCGCCGCGCAGGAAGACCGGGCTGACCAGCTGGCCGACGATCGCGATGACGATGATCGCGGGAATCAGCGCGAGGTCGCGCAGGCGGGCGAAGGCGATCCGCCTGCCGGCTGCGGTTGTCTCAGCCATCACTGTCCGCTCCTTCGCGCGGCCCGGGCTCGGCGTCGATGAAGGGAACCTTCATCCACGTGAGGT
>NZ_JYJG01000312.1 GCF_000955955.1 Lentzea aerocolonigenes | reverse complement strand
CATCGAGGAACGGATAGGGTCAGCCATCGAGGTCGACTCCTTCCATCGCTGCGACGAGCCGGTGGTCGTGCCACCCGCGGGGCAGTTCGGCTACCACACGACCCTGGAACACCACCAGAACCCGGTCGCACAGCCGCAGGTCGTCGAGCTCGTCCGACGCGACGAGCACACCGGCGCCGGACTCGGCGATCTCCTCGACCTTGCCGAGCAGGAACTCCTTGGACCGCACGTCGACGCCCGCGGTCGGGTTGATCAGCACCAGCAGCTCGGGGTCGTTGGCGAGTGCGCGGGCCATCACGACCTTCTGCTGGTTGCCTCCGGAGAGGCCGGAGACCGGGAGCTCGGGGCCCGGTGTCTTGATCGCGAGCCTGCCGATCATGGACCGGGCGAACCCGTCGCGCCGGCGTCCGTCGATGAACCCAGCGGGGCCGAGCCGGTCCGGGATGGTCAGGGTTCCGTTGTCCGCTATGGACATCTGCGCCACGTAACCCTGGTGGTGCCGGTCCTGCGGGACGAACCCGACGCCCGCCTTCAACGCCGCCGGCACGCTGCCCGGCCGCGGCCGCACGCCCGCGATCGACACCGAGCCCGCCCCAGCGGCGCGCAGGCCCGCGATCGTCTCCGCGATCTCCACCCGGCCGCTGCTCGCCGCTCCGGCCAGGCCGACGATCTCGCCCGCGTGGACCCGGAACGACACGTCCTCGTACGCGCCGGGCAGGGAGGCACGAGTCACCTCCAGCACGGGCGCGGTGTGCACGGCCGGAGCGCGATCCGAGGCGCCGGCCTCCGACGCGGCCTCACCGGTCATGGCCGCGACCAGCTCGGCACGAGGCAGGTCGCCCACCGGGGCGGTCAGCACGTGCCGGGCGTCGCGGAAGACGGTGACCACGTCGCAGATCTCGTAGACCTCCTGGAGGTGGTGGCTGATGAACAGGAACGTGACGCCCTGCCGCTGGAGTTCGCCGATGCGACCGAAGAGCCGGGCGATCGCGGCGGCGTCGAGCTGGGCGGTCGGTTCGTCGAGAATGATGAAGCGCGCCCCGAACGAGAGCGCCCGCGCGATCTCCACGAACTGGCGTTGCTCGACGTCCAGGTCACCGGCGGGCAGCCGCACGTCCACGTCCACCGACCACGTGTCGAGCAGCTCGCGTGCCTTGCGGCGCACGGTCTTCCAGCTGATCAGCCCGCTCCGGCCGTGGTCGTGCCGGTTGAGGAACAGGTTCTCGGCGACGGTGAGCTCTGGAATGATCGTGGACTTCTGGTAGACGCACGCCACCCGCTGCCGCCACGCGTCGCGGTCGGCGATCCGGGGAGCGGGCTCGCCGCCGAACGTCACCACGCCGTCGTCCGGCGCCTGCAGTCCGGTGAGGACGGACACCAGGGTCGACTTGCCCGCCCCGTTCCGCCCCACCAGCGCGTGGGTCTGCCCCTGCTCGATCCTGATGGCGGCTTCGTGCAGGGCGGTGGTGGACCCGTACCGCTTCGTCACTCCCGTCGCCTCGACGACGGGCGGTGCTGCAACCATGTCGTCCCCTGCTCAGCTGAGTTTGTTGCCCCACAGGGACTTGTCGTCGTGCTTGAGACTGGGCACGCCGTCGTAGGTGCCGCCGTCGGCGGTCACCAGGGGAGCGGAGAGCTGGTCCTCCAGCAGCCCGTCGCGGACCTTGACGATTGTGCTGTCGTGGTCGGTCTTGCCGGGCTCGAACGTCTTGCCGTCGATGGCGGCCTTCAGGTACTGCAGCGCGTACTTGGCGTAGAGATCGGCCGGCTGCGAGACGGTGGCGTCGATCTGGCCCTCGGCGATGTCCTTGAGCTCCTCGGGAATCCCGTCGTTGGAGACGATGAACACGTGCTTGGGATCGGTGGGGGCGACCAGCAGGTCCTTCTGCTTGAGCACCTGCAGCGTGCCGGCGAGCGCGAAGCTCGACTGCATGTACACGCCCTTGACGTCCGGGTTGGCGGTGAGGTCGGTCTGCAGCTTCTGCGCCGCGACCGCGCCGTCCCAGTTCGTGGCCTCCCCGAGCACGGTGATGCCGGAGTAGTTCTTCTTCATGCAGTCGTTGAACGCCTCGGTGCGGTCCCTGCCGTTGATCGACGCGAGATCTCCTTGCAGCATCACGACCTTGCCCTTGCCACCGAGCTTCGCGCCGAGGAACCGGCAGGCTTTCTCGCCGTAGGCCCGGTTGTCCGCGCGGACGACCATGAACACGTCGCCGCTGTCGGGCCGGGTGTCGACGGTGACGACGGGGATCTTCTTGGCCGCCAGCTGTTCCAGCGTGGGCGCGATGGCCGCGGTGTCCTGCGGGGCCATCGCGACGCCCTTGACGCCCTGGCTGATGAACGTCTGGGCGTTGGCGGTGAGCTTGGCGACGTCGTTCTGGGAGTTCGTGGTCTTGAGCTCCAGGCCCAGTTCCTTGCCGAACTCGGGCGTGTACTTGATGTAGGAGTTCCAGAAGTCGGTGTCGGATCGCGGGTAGTCGACACCGACCACCGGCGCGCCGCCTCCTGCCCCGGACCCCGAGGTGCCGCAGGCGCCGAGAGCGATGCTGAGGACGGTGACACCAACGACGGTGACGACACCGAGACTGGTGCGAGATCGGGTGTTCACGGCGGCGGATCTCCTAACCGGTGGCGGGATCAGGTGCGAGGACGGGAACGCCTGCTGCGCAGATCGGTGACCTGTCCGTTCCAGACGGGTCCGTCGGGGAAGCGGTGGGCGGCGACGGACGCGGGGTGCAGCTCGGCGCTGATGCCGGGCGCCGTCGGTGCGAGGTAGTGGCCGTCGTGCACGTGCACCGGGTCGGTGAAGTGCTCGTGCAGGTGGTCGACGTACTCGATGACGCGGTTCTCGGTGGTGCCGCTGACGGCGACGTAGTCGAACATCGCCAGGTGCTGGACCATCTCGCACAGCCCGACGCCGCCCGCGTGCGGGCAGACCGGGACACCGAACTTGGCGGCCAGCAACAGGATGGCGACGTTCTCGGTGACGCCCGCGGTGCGGCTGGCGTCGAGCTGCAGGACGTCGATCGCACCGAGTTGGAGCAGTTGCTTGAACATCACCTGGTTGTGGGTGTGCTCGCCGGTGGCGACCTTCACCGGCGCCACCGCCTGGCGGATGGTGGCGTGGCCGAGGATGTCGTCGGGTGACGTCGGCTCCTCGATCCAGTACGGGTCGTACGGCGCGAGCGCGGCCATCCATTCGATCGCCTGCCGCACGCCCCACGCCTGGTTGGCGTCGACCGCGATCCTGATGCCGGGGCCGACCGCCTCCCTGGCCAGGCGCAGGCGGCGCCGGTCGTCCTCGGCGTCGGCGCCGACCTTCAGCTTGATCAGGCTGAAACCGTCGGCCACGGCCTGCCGCGACAACCGGACGAGCTTCTCGTCGTCGTAACCGAGCCAGCCGGGCGTGGTCGTGTAGGCGGGATAGCCGTGGTGCAACAGATGTGTGGTGCGGGCGGCGCGGCCCGGTTCGGCGCGGCGGAGGATGTCGAGCGCCTCGTCGCGGGTGAGCGCGTCCTCGAGGTAGCGGAAGTCGACGAGGTCGACCAGTTGCTCGGGTGACAGCTCGGAAAGCAGCTGCCACACGGGTTTCCGCTCGCGGCGCCCGTAGAGGTCCCACACCGCGTTGACGACCGCGGCCGCGGCCATGTGGATCGCCCCCTTGTCCGGGCCGAGCCACCGCAGCTGGCTGTCGCCGGTCAGCCGGCGCGAGAAGGCACCGAGATCGCCGAGCACCTCGTCCACGGACAGCCCGGTCACGAGTGGAGCCAGTGCTCGTACGGCGGCGACCTCCACGTCGTTGCCCCGCCCGACGGTGAACGCGAGGCCGTGGCCTTCCGCGCCCTCGCTCGTGCGGATGGTCACGTAGGCGGCCGAGTAGTCGGGCTCGGGGTTCATCGCGTCGGAGCCGTCGAGCTCACGCGAGGTGGGGAACCGGACGTCCACGGCCTCGACCGCGGTGATCAGCTCGGTCATCGTCGGGTGGCCCCCTCGTGTGTCAGCGGCGT
The DNA here is from genome assembly GCF_000955955.1 of Lentzea aerocolonigenes. Lineage (GTDB taxonomy): Bacteria > Actinomycetota > Actinomycetes > Mycobacteriales > Pseudonocardiaceae > Lentzea > Lentzea aerocolonigenes_A. The sequence goes on along the minus strand of NZ_JYJG01000312.1, from coordinate 12,318 downwards.
GTCCGCGGTGCAACGCTTGGTGAGCGGACATGGGATGGATTTATAGGCCACGGACAGCCGAGGTGTCCACGGTTGGCGGCAAAAGTGCGACCAAATGCAGGAAAGATGCAGTTAGAGCCCCATTTGTCCGAACGCGGCGGGACTGAGACGACATCCCATCTCTTTGGTAGAGGTGGGATGTATTGCTACCCTCCTGCGGTGTCACTGACCGACAAGGCCATCGACCGCATCAGGGACCTGATCGGGTCCGGTGAGCTGCCGCCGGGGTCCAAGCTCCCGCCAGAGCAACAGCTGGCGGCTGAGCTGGGCCTGTCCCGCAACCTGATGCGGGAGGCGGTCAAGGCGCTCGTGGTGGCACGCGTCCTGGAGATCCGGCGCGGCGACGGCACCTACGTGACGAGCCTGGAGCCGGAGGTGCTGCTCGGCGGCATCTCCTCCGCGGTGGAGTTGCTGCGCGGCGACACGCTGCTGGAGCTCACCGAGGTGCGCCGGCTGTTCGAGCCGATCGCGACAGGGCTCGCCGCCACCCGCATCTCCGCGCGCGAACTGCTCGAGGTCGAACGGCACCTCGACGCGATGCGCGCGGCCCGCGACGACGTGGAGCTGCTCAACTTCCACGACGCGGCCTTCCACCGCGCGGTCGTCGCCGCCACCGGCAACGCCACGCTGACCACGTTGCTGGAGGGCATCTCCAGCCGCACGATCCGGGCCAGGGTGTGGCGTGGCCTGGTCGACGACCACGTGGCGAGCCGCACCCTCGCCGAGCACGAGGCGATCTACCAGGCGCTGATCGACCGGGACGCCGCGCTCGCGCAGGCCGCCGCCCTCGTGCACGTCGGCACCACCGAACGCTGGCTGCGCGAGCACGTGGGGCGTGACAACCTGGGCGAAACCCCGTGAGAGCGCGCACATTCGCCGGTACTTTGGCTGCATGGCATCCGTTCACGCGCTGACGTCGTATCCGATCAAGGGATGTGCCGGGGTCGTCGTGGAACGGGCGGTGCTCACTCCGGCCGGGCTGCCGTGCGATCGGCTGTTCGCCGTGGTCGGGCCGGACGGGGGCACGGTCTGGCAGGGCGAGGCGCCGCGGCTGGCCGTGATCCGGGGCCGGCTGTCGCACGACGGCGCGAAGCTCGAACTGGGCGCGCCCGGTGCCGGCGAGCTGGTGCTGGACGTCGCCGCGGACGGGGAATCCCGGCCGGTGGACGTGGAGAAGTGGCCGGGGGCCGGTGTCGACCAGGGCGGGGAGGCGGCCGGGTGGTTGTCCGAGGTGCTCGGCAGGCCGGTCCGGCTGGTGCGCGAGCCGGCCAGGGAGAGCAGGGCCGGCACCGACCCCACGGCGCTGCTGGTCCTCTCACTGTCCTCATTGGACGATCTGAACGCGCGGATCGCCGGGCGCGGCGCGGATCCGGTTCCGATGACCAGGTTCCGGCCCAACATCGTGATCAGCGGCTGGCCCGAGCCGCACACCGAGGACCGGGTGAGCCGGATGACGATCGGTGGCGCCGGGATCGGCTTCGGTGAGCGGGCGATCCGGTGCGCGGTCACCCTGGTCGACCAGTCGGCGGGTGTGCGCGTCGGTCCCGAGCCGTTGCGCACCTTGGCGGACTACCGCCGTGAGCCCGACGGCGTCAGCTTCGGTCTGAAGGCGGCCGTGGTCACTCCGGGCGCCATCGCGGTCGGCGACGAGGTCACCGTCACCGAATGGCTGTGACACCACCGCTCTTCCCAGCCGAATGCCGTGCGGCGTGATCGGCCCCTGTGCCACTCTGGGCAGCGGGGGAGGTACTGGGGATGTTGTGGTGCTTCAGATTGCTCGGGCCGCTTCGGGTGGAATGCGACGGCGCCGAGGTCGCCGTCGGAACGCCGCAGACGCGCACGGTGCTCGCGTTGCTCGTGTGGCGCGCGAACGAGGTCGTGCCGGTGGGGCGGATCTCCGACGAACTGTGGGGTGACACGCCGCCGCCGTCGGCGAAGGTGCAGTTGCAGGGCATCATCTCGCGGCTGCGGCGGCTGCTCGGCAAGGAGCGGATCGCGACCACGGCGACGGGATACCTGTTGCACGCCACCGCGGCGGAGCTGGACGTCGAGCTGGTGCGGCAGGACCTGGCGGCCGCGCGCGGCCTGATCGCGGACGGTGACGTCGCGCTGGGGGCCGCCCGGCTGAGGGAGGCGCTCGGACGCTGGCACGGGCCCACCGGCCTGCACCTGACCGAGCCGGTGGCCGAACAGCTCGAGGAGCTCCGGATGACGGTGCTGGAGGAACGCGTCGACGCCGACCTCCTGCTCGGCGGCACCGCGGACCTGATCGGCGAGCTCACGGCGGCAGCGGCGGAACACCCGCTGCGGGAACGGTTGCGCGCCCAGCTGATGACCGCGCTGGCCCGCCGCGGCAGGGTGTCGGAAGCCCTCGACGTGTTCCTCGCGTTCCGCCGCTCGATGGTCGACGAGCTGGGAGTCGAACCGTCCGCGCGGTTGTGTGCGCTGCACGCCGGGATCCTGCGTGGCGAGCCGGAGGTGTGGCCCGCGTTCCCGTTGCCGCGCAAGGAACATCGGCCACAGCAGCTGCCGCCGGCGTTACCCGACTTCGTCAGCCACGAGGACGTGCTCGCCGAGCTGGCGGACGCGCTCGTGGCACCGGGCCGCGTCCGGTCGCCGCTCGTCGTCGTCTCGGGTACCGCGGGGCTGGGCAAGACGTCGTTCGCGCTGCAGCTCGCGCACCGGGTGCGGGACAGGTTCCCGGACGGCCAGCTCTTCGCGACGTTGCGCGGCGACGACACGACGGCGGTGCTGCAACGGTTCCTGCGCGCGCTCGGTGTGCCGGCGGACCTCGTGCCCTCGGCCGAGGAGGAGTGCTCGGCGCTGCTGCGGGACCTGGTGACCGGGCGCGAGGTGCTGCTGGTCGTCGACAACGCGGCGGACGCGAGCCAGGTGCGGCCGTTCGTCCCCGCGGAACCCGGCTGTGCGGTGCTGGTGACGAGCAGGCGCGCACTGGGGGAGCTCGAAGGCGCCCGGCTGGTGCGGCTCGGCCTGCTCGACGCCGGCGAGTCGGCGGAACTGCTGACCAGGATCGTCGGCGTACCACCGGGTGACGCGCTGGTGGCGCGTTGCGGCGGGTTGCCGCTCGCCCTGCGCGCCGCGGGTGCGCTGCTGCTTGACCGTCCACACTGGACAACGCACGACCTGGCCGTCCGGCTCGCAGACGAACGCACCCGGCTCGACTGGCTGGAGGCGGGCGATCTCGACGTGCGGGCGAGCTTCGCCGCGAGCTACCGGCAGCTGCCGCCGTCGCACCAGATGTTGTTCCGCCGCTTGGGTCTGCTGCCCACGACGACGGTGCCGGGATGGCTCGCCGTCACGTTGCTCGACACCGGGGACGCCGCCGCGGAACGGGTGCTCGGCGACCTCGTCAGCTGCCACCTGGTGCACGCCGTCGGCAGCGGCGACGCGATCCGTTACGGCATGCACGACCTGCTGCGCTGCTTCGCCGCCGAACAGGCCGAACCCGAGCAGGACGCCGTGCTCGCCCGCGTGGTCCGCGCCTGGCTCGCGATGGCCGAGTCGATGGCGGCCCTGCTGCCGGCGCACCACTCGGCGGAGCCGGGAACCTGCGACCCGATCGCCTGGTTCGACACCGAACTGCCCGCACTGCGGGTGGTGGTCGAGACGGCGGCCGCGCGGGGCATGGCAGAACACGCGTCGGAACTGGCCGTGGTGTGCCAGCGGTATCTCGACCGTTGCGGCCGCGGTGACCACCGCACCGCCGGGGTGCGGTGGTCACCGAGACCGGCAAGCCCTGCGATCAGGGGCAGACCCGCAACGAGGTGACCTTGTTGCGCTTGTCCGTCGCGAAGTTGTACTGGTCGCCGGGGTTCATGTAACCCAGGATGTTCGTGTAGCCGGCGCCGTCGTAGAAGCACCAGACCTGGCTGGTGCGGTTGTAGCCGCTCTCGGCGTTGTTGTTGAGCCCGCTCGGACCGGGAGCCGCACCCAGGTTCGCGTCGCCGACCGCGAAGTAGCCCCAGGGGCGGCCTCCGTTGAGGTTGTTGAAGATGCACATCCGGGCAGCGGGACAGTCGCTGTAGGCGGTCACCGACACGTCGCTCTGCTCGCCCATGGGCGACACGGGCGCGGCGGCGCTGGCGGGAATCGACACCAGCGCCGCCGCGAACGCGGCTCCTGCCAGGACCGTCATCGTCTTGCGGATCAAGAGAATCCCCCTTCTCGGTGGAGGCGTTCTCGCCTCCGGTAACGAGACTGGGGAACCCCGCTAACTAGTTGCTAACAGCAACTGAACGTCACCGCGTCGTCAGGGGACCAGGCTCCACTGCTGGTTCGCGCCGCCGTTGCAGTCCCACAGCACCAGCAACGTCGCGTTGCTCGTGCCCAGGCCGGAGGCGTCGAGACACCGTCCCGACTGAGCTCCGGTGATGGTGCCGTTGGCGTTGACGTTCCACTGCTGGTTGGTGCCGCCGTTGCAGTCCCAGCTCACGACGGCCGTGCCGTTGGCCGTCGCGGCACCGAAGGCGTCCAGGCACTTGTTCCCGTACACCACCAGTTGCCTGGTAGAAGTGGAGGTCCAGCGCTGGTTGGTGGCGCCGGAGCAGTCCCACAGCTGGGCTTGCGCGCCGTTGGTCGTGGACGCGCCGTTGATGTCGACGCAACGGCCCGACTGCTGGCCCGAGATCTTGACGTTCTGCGTGGGCTGGACGCCGGCGGCGGCCATCACGGTCTGCGCGCCGCTCGGCCAGTTGCCGTTGCTGACGGAGACGGTGCCTGTGACGGTGTTGCCCCGCGTGCCGTTCGTGATGTCGGCGCCGTCGTGGTCGATCCAGTTGTCGGTCAGCGTCAGATCGCCGGTGTGATTGTTGTTGTTGGCGTTGGCGTGCGCCCAGTTCCAGCCGCCCTGGTAGACGTTGTTCGTCACCGAGACGTGGCGCGAGCCCTCGTCGAAGTACATGTCGAAGCCGCGGTTCATGGTCCTGAAGTAGTTCTGCTTGAGGACCGTGCCCGGGCTCGCGGACAGCATGTAGAAGCCGCCGCCGTCGGACATGGTCGTCATCGTGTCGTGGATGTGATTGCCGATGACCAGGTTGTTCTTCGCGGTCGTCGCCGTCGTGTAGAGCGGCTGGTAGTTGTAGGTGCCGCGGTTCTGGTACTCCTGGCTGCCGCCGGGGTCGTTGATGCCCCAGCCGTAGCCGAGGTTGAGGCCGGAGTAGGGCAGGTTGTAGATCTCGTTGTGCGAGACGGTCGCGTTCGTCGCGTAGGTGACCAGGATGCCGACGTGGCTGCGGTACTCGAGGGCGACGTCGTGAACGCGGTTGTTGGCGAGAGTGACGTTCTGGACCGTCATCCGGCTGTCGCTCGGGTGGTGTGCGTCGGCCCGCATGCCACCGACCACGATGCCGCCGGCCGAGATCTGCTCGAACGTGCTGCCGGTGACCGACACGTTGTTCACGCCCAGGCCCACGCCGCTGGTGTGGCCGTTGGCGTCGTTGCCGATGCCGATGCCGACCTGGCCGAGGTTCGTGAACTTGCTGGCGTTGAAGGAGATGGCGGTGGCGGCCGACACCTGGACCGCCGCGGGCATCTGGCTGAAGCCGGGGCGGGTCGACTCGAACTGGGTGCAACCGGAGCCGCAGGTGCTGAACGCGCTGGACGGCCTGGTGCTCCACGTGCCCCTGAGGTAGCCACCGGTCTGCTGGTCCGCGTAGCCCTCGTTCGTGCTCGGCAGCAGCCAGCTCGTGTACGAGAACTGCAGGCCCGTGAACGAGATGTCATGGGCCGGCGCGTCCAGCGTGCCACCCACGTTCACCAGCGACTGCAGCCGCGGCAGCTCCACGTCCGCGTTCGCGATGTTCTGCCCCGCCAACGGCTTGTAGTAGAGCGTGCCGGTCGCGGTGTCGAGGTACCACTCGCCCTCGGCGTCGAGGAACTCCCTGGCGTTCTCCAGCCAGAACCCCGCCTGGTTGAACGGGTTCTGGACGGTGTCCCAGCCCCAGGTGTTGTTGTCCCAGGCGGGCTGCTGCATCGTGATCGCGTTGCCGGAGATCGACTGCACCGGCGTGTACCGGTCGGTGAACGAGTTGGCCGACTCGAGCTCGACGCGGCCCTTGTTGCCGAGGTTGTTCAGGTACGACAGCGCGCTGCTGGTGAACGTCATGCCGCTGGACGTGAGCGTGAAGTCGGAGCGGTTGATCGCGGTGCGAGCGCGGGTCGCGATCTTGCCGTCGACGTAGAGCTGCCGGGTGTCGAACCCGGTGCCCACACTCGCTTTCCAGATGTTCTGCCCTGCGTCGGCCTGCGTCCAGCCGGTGACCTTCTGCCCGCCGGAGATCACGGAGCTCGCCGAGCCCTGCCAGATCACGGTGTGGCCGTTGGTGCCGGAGTCGGCGGCCGTGAAGGTCAGCGGTGAGCTCAACGTGTACGTGCCGCCCGCGAGCTGGACGACGACGTCACCGGTCATCGCCCCAGCGATGCCGCGCACCGAGGTCTGGGCCTGCGTGATCGAACACGGCTGGGCGGATGAGCACGCCGTGCCGGAACCGGTCGGTGAGGCGTAGACGGTCGTCATCACGGCAGCTGTTGCCGGTGCCGAGGCGACCGTGACACCGGCTGCCGCGAGCAGAAGGGCCGCGGCGAGCCGGCTTGCTGATCGTGGGGAGGACGGAGAGAAACCACGTGACACGTTGTGCTCCTGGAAGTCGCGGGCTTTCTGAGGGCAGCGTCGAGCGCCCCGCGAGCTGCGGGGTTGCGGGTTGTGTTCTCGGGTCTCAGCTCAGGACGAAGCGGGGTCGTCCAGGTGCCAGACCTCCTGCATGGGCACCCACCAGTGCCCGGAACCGACCGGCGCCAGCGACTCCTGGCACGGGTCGGTGAACGTCCACCAGCGCTGCGTCTCCGGGTCGGCGGCGATGCGGGCCTGGTCGGCCTCGTGGTCGTCACCGATGTACTCGTAGTAGCCGAACAGCAGGTCGCCGTGCAGGAAGATGGTGAAGTTGCGCATGTTGGCGTCGAGCATCGTCTGCTCGACAGCGGGCCAGACGGCCGAGTGCAGCCGCAGGTACTCCTCGCGGTGTTCCGGGCGCAGCCGGATCATCATGCCGTAGCGCTGAGTGCGGTTCACGTACTTCTCCTCATGCGTTGAGCACAGCGCTCTCGGGTTCGGGGTCCGCGCCGGACGAGTGCAGGCGATGTCCCGCGCGTTCGGGGCGGATGTGCGAACCACCGGCCAGCGGGTCGGGCACCAGGTGGCTCGACAGGGCGATCGCGTCCTCGTCCACCCGCACGCCCAGGCCGGGGCTGTCACCGAGGACGTACGCGCCGTCCTCGACGTGCAGGTCCACCGAAACGCCCACCGGTGGCTGGAGGTCCTGCAGTTCGCTCACCAGGTGGTTGGGCACCGAGGTGGCGGCGTGCAGCAGACCGGCCGGTGTCGTGCCGATGGGGCTGACGGGCAGGTCGTGTGCGTGCGCGAGCGCGGCGACCCGCAGGAAGTGGGTGATGCCCCAGACCGCGGCCGTCTGCACGATGTCGACCGCTCCGGCCGCGATGAGCGCCCGGTGCTGTTCGAGCCCGGTGAGGTTCTCCCCGGTGGCGACCGAGGCGCGGATGCCGCGGCCGACCGCCGCGTGTCCTTCCACGTCCCAGCGCCGCACCGGTTCCTCGATCCACGTCAGGTCGAGGGTGCGTTCGAGCTCGCTCACGTACCGGACCGCCTGCTTGCGCGTCCAGGTCTCGTTCACGTCGAGCATCAGGCTCGGCCGCGTGCCCCGGCACGTCTTGGCGAGGACGTCGCGGACCAGGCCGAGCCGGTAGCCGTCGTGCTCGACGTCGAGGCCGCCCTTGATCTTCGCCGCGCGCAGCCCGACGTCGGCGTAGGCCTGGTACACCGCGACGAACTCGGTGTCGTCCAACGCGATGTCCAGCCCCGAGGCATAGGCGGGCACGCGGCGGTCACGTCCGCCGAGCAACCGCCACAGCGGTTCTCCCGCCGCCTGGGCCTTGATGTCCCACAGCGCGGTGTCGATGGCGCCGATGGTCCCGAACACCGCGCCGGCGTGGCCGGCCTTGAACGTCCGGCGCAGCATCCTGTCGTAGAGGGCGGTGACCGACCGCGGGTCCTCGCCCTCGATGGCGGCGAAGACGTTCTCGATCTCCACGTGGGGTCCCAGTCCGACGCCGGTGATGCCCTCGTCGGTCTCGATGACGACGATAGGAACCCGGACGAGGCCGCCGGCGTACACGCCGTTGGCGTCACCGACCGGCCTGCCCCAGTCGTGGACCGTCGTGATGGTCCGGTATCCAGTGATGCGCATGTCAGCCCTTCGTGGACCCGGCGGTGACACCGTCGGCGATCTGGCGTTGCAGGAACAGGTAGACGACCAGGACCGGTACCGCGGCGATCAGCACACCGGAGGCGAACGTGGGGATGTCGTCGGAGTACTGGCCGCGCAACGACGTCACGCCGACCATGAGCGTGCGGTGCTCCGCGGACGGCATCATCAGCAACGAGATGAGCACGTCGTTCCAGCAGAACAACGCGTTGAGCACGCCGACCGAGAGCAGCGCAGGCGCGCCGATCGGCAGCATGATCCGCCAGTAGACGCCGTAGACCGTGTTCCCGTCGATGCGCGCGGCGTCGACGATGTCCGGCGGCACGGTCGAGTAGTAGCTCGTCAGCAGGAAGATCGTGAACGGCAGGAACTGCGCCACATAAGCGAGTACGAGTCCCGGGTAGGTGTCCACGAGCCCGGTGTCGGCCATGATCCGCGCCAGCGGGACCATGATCACCTGGAACGGGATGAACAGCGCCGCGAGCACGCCCAGGAAGAGCGCGGACGAGCCGCGGAACTTCAGCCTCGCGAGCGCGAACCCCGCCATCGACCCGAACAACAGCAGCAGCCCGACCGAGCACGCCACGACGACCACCGAGTTGAGGAAGTACCGGGACATTCCAACGCTCGTCCACGCCTTGACGAGGTTGTCCCAGCTCAGGGAATCGGCCAGGGAGAACCGGTCGAGCACGTACTCGCGGCGGGTCTTCATGGCGACGTTGGTGGTGAACACCAGGGGGTAGATCGTGGCCAGCGCGAGTGCGGCCATCGGGATGGCGACGACCCACCGGGTCAGCCTGGGCATCAGTCCTCCTTGCCCGCGCGTCGCAGGATGCCGATCTGGGCCAGTCCCACCACGAGCATGATCAGGAACAACGCGGTCGACGCCGCGGAGGCGAGCGCGGGCTGGTTCATCTGTCCCTGCTGGATCCAGACGTAGTACTCGGGCAGGTAGGTCGACCCCTCCGGCCCGCCGCTGGTCATCACGTACACGAGGCCGAACATCGACGTCAGCATGCCGATCATCGTGGTGACGAAGACGAACTGGATGGTGCGCGACAGGCTCGGGATGATGACGTGCCAGACGGTCTGCGGCAGCGACGCACCGTCCACTTCGGCCGCGTCGAGCAGTGAAGAGTCCAGGGTGGCGAACCCGGCAAGGAAGACGACCAGCGCCATGCCGAACGTCGCCCACACGTGCACCCCGACGACCGCGAAGATCGCCACGTCGGGATCGCCGAGCCAGTCCACCGGCCCGATGCCCAGGCCGCCGAGCAGCGCGTTGAGCGGACCGTCGAAGGCCAGCAGCAGGTTGAAGATCGCGCCGACGATCACGGGGGAGAGCACCGCGGGGAAGAAGTAGACGCCGCGGTAGAGGCGGTGCCCCGGCACCTTCAGGTAGATGAACGTCGCGAGCAGGCCGGGGATCGCCACGGCCACGGGCAGCAGCAGCACGAGCAGGCCCACGTTGCGCAACGCGGTGCGGAAGAGCGGATCGTTCAGCAGGGTCAGGTAGTTGTCGAAACCGACCATCATGCCGTTGCGGTCGCCGTCGCCGGTGAAGGAGAAGTTGATCCCGAGCACCAGCGGCCACAACCGCAGCCCTGCGATGATCAGGACGGCCGGTGCCAGCAGGACCAGGGGTGCCAGGCGCTCGGCGCGTGCACCCCTGCGGCGCCGCGGCGGCGTGCCACCGGCGGCCTCCGCTGTGGACGCGGCGACGGCCACGTCCACAGCGGACAGAGACTGAGCGGCCACGTGATCAGCCCGTCTTGTCGGAGGCGGCGAGCTGTTGCAGCACCTCGTCCACCGTGATGGAACCGCTGAGCAACTGCTGGGAGAGGCGTCCCATGAGGTCGATCGTCTTGGATCCCAGCGCGACGTGCAGTGCGGGCTTGCCGGTCTTGACCTCCGACACGATCGTCTTGACGGCCGGGCCGCCCTCGGAGGTGTCGATCGTGGTGTCGGACGCGATCGCACCACCGTCGAGGTAGAACGCCTTGAGCGCGTCGGTCGAGGTCAGCGACCGCACCAGGTCCGCGGCGAGCTTCGGGTCCTTCGTCCACTTCGCGACCGCGTAACCGATGCCGCCGTCGTAGGGCAGGCTCGGCTTCGCCGCGGGGTTGACCTGGGGCGCCGGCATGACGCCGACCTTCTCCGGGGTGAGGAACTCGGCGAAGTCCTTCCAGTGCCCGACGTCCGACATCAGGCCGATGACGTTGGCCGCCTTGCCGGAGTTGAAGGCGGAGAACGCGTCGTTGAACATCGCGGTGGAGTTGGCGCCGTCGGTGTTCAGCCCGGAGTCACCGGCCTGCTTCCAGAGCTCGAAGATCTTCTTGACGTCCGGGGAGGACCAGTTCCGCTTCCCGGCGATCCAGTCGTCGTACTCCTGCGGGGTCAGCACGGCGGATCCCAGGGCCGACAGCCAGAACTGGATGCCGATGCCCTCCTTGTTGCCCAGCGCGAAGCACTTCGCGCCGGTCTTCTGGGTGATGACACCACAGTCGCGGATGAACTCGTCCAGCGTCTTGGCGGGAGCGTCGGGGTTGAGGCCGGCCTTGGCGTAGAGGTCCTTGTTGTAGTAGATCGGGTGGCCCTGCAATGTCACCGGTTCGGCGTACACCTTTCCCGCCTTCGTGAACGCGTCCCAGCCGGCCAGCCGCTGCTTGTCCTCGGCCACGTAGGAGTCGAGCGGGGCGAGCGCGTCGGAGCGGTCGCGGATCTGGCCGCCCCCGTTGAACAGGATGACGTCCGGCCCCTTGCCGGACTGGATGGCCGCGCCGAGCAGTGTGTAGTACTGGTCGAACGGCTGCGCCACGAACTCGACGTTCACGCCGGGATGTTTCTTCGCGAAGTCGGCCTTGGCCTTCTGGACGTACCCGGCCGCCTTCGGGTCACCCGACTTCCAGTCCCAGACCACGAGTTTGTCGCTCGACCCGCCGGAGGACGAACCCGGTCCGGAGGCGCTCCCGCAACCCGCCGTCAGCGTCAGCCCCACCACCAGGGCTGCGGACCACAGTGTGCGCTGCTTCATTGCTGCTCACTTCTCGAGATGGGGCCGGGCGTCGAGGGCCCGACGAAGTGTGGTGAACGTAATTCGTATGACGTATTACGTCAATGGCCGATTGTCGCTACAGTGATCGGCACGCTCCATCGCATCCGTGAGGGGCGCAACCGGAGGAACGATGACGGCATCAGGCCAGCGACCGAGCGCGCTCGCCGCCCCGGACTGGGCGCGCCGCCCGGCGAACCTGGCCAGGGCGATCACCACCGAGCTCGTGGGACGGATCGTGCGCGGCGAGCACCCGTCCGGCACGTCGCTGCCGCCAGAGCCCGCGCTGTGCGAGTCGTTCTCGGTGAGCAGGACCGTCATCCGCGAGGCCGTGAAGGTTCTGCAGGAGAAGGGTCTGGTCCAGGTGCGGCAGGGCGCGGGGACGATGGTCACCCCGCCGTCGATGTGGAACATGCTCGACGAGCTCGTCCTGGGCGCCGTCGTCGCCGAGGACGAGACGCTCGGCGTGCTGGACGACCTCGTGGTCACCCGGCGGTTGCTCGAGTCGGACATGGCCCTGGTCGCCGCCCGTGTCGCGGACCAGGAGACCGTCGAGGAGCTGCGCGCTCTCGTCGATCTCATGGACCAGGTGGTGGGCGACCCCATCGCGTACCGCAAGCACGACCACGCGTTCCACGACCTGATCATGCGGGCGTCCGGCAACCGGATCGCGAGAGGCGTGGTGCGCGCGCTCGAGAGCCAGGTCTACAACACCGCCCGCTACACGGGCCGGACCGACCGTCAGTTGTGCGCGGCCTCGAACCAGGGGCACCGCCGCATCTGCGAACGCATCGCGGCACACGACCCGGCCGGTGCCTCCGAGGCCATGTTCACCCACATCACCGAGGCCTGGCTGGTGCGCCGCAGCGACGCGGGCGAGCCCGGCCGCCTGGACCGCTGAGCCAGTGCGCCCGAGTCGGATGAAGGGAA
>NZ_JYJG01000311.1 GCF_000955955.1 Lentzea aerocolonigenes | reverse complement strand
AGGTTCCCTTCATCGAGCACCTGGCACGCACGTACCCGGTGGCGGACAAGGGTTCCGCTGCCACTCAACCGACGAACGGAGCGATCGGTCATGGGTGACTTCGACGGGCTGGTGGCTCTGGTCACCGGCGGTGGCTCGGGCATCGGCCGGAGCACGGCCGAGCTGTTGTCGAGCCGCGGTGCGCGGGTCGCCGTGCTCGACCTGGCGGCGGAGGGTCTGCCGGAGGAGATGTTCTTCGTGCGGGCGGACGTCACCGACGACCACGGCGTCCGCGACGCCGTGGAGGCGGTGGTCACGCGGTTCGGCGGCATCGACGTGCTGGTGAACAACGCGGGCATCGGCGCGCAGGGTGACGTGGCCGCCGCGACCGACGAGGAGTGGCACAGGGTGTTCGACGTCAACGTGATCGGGATGGCCAGGGTGGCCCGCGCCTGCCTCACGCACCTGCGGAACTCCCACTTCGCCGCCATCGTCAACACCGGCTCGATCGCGGCCACCGCGGGTCTGCCGCAGCGCGCCGTCTACTCCGCGAGCAAGGGCGCGGTGCACGCGCTGACCCGTGCCCTCGCCGCGGACCACGTCCGGGAGGGCATCCGAGTCAACGCGGTCGCCCCCGGTACCGCCGACACGCCGTGGGTGCGGCGGTTGCTCGACTCGGCGCAGGACCCGGAGGCGGAACGCGCCGCGCTGGAGGCGAGGCAACCGCACGGCCGGCTGGTCACGGCCGACGAGATCGCCGGCGCGATCGCGTACCTCGCGAGCCCGTTGTCGGGCTCCACCACGGGAACCGTGCTCGCCGTCGACGGCGGCATGGACGGGCTCCGGTTGCGTCCCCGTGGCTGACACCCTGAGCCGCCTGGGACTCGGCACGTCCCCGCTGGGCAACCTGTATGCCGAGGTCACCGACCACGAGGCCCGTGCCGTGATCGACGCGGCGTGGGAGGCCGGTGTCCGGATCTTCGACACCGCCCCGCACTACGGGCTGGGTCTCGCGGAGAAGCGGCTCGGCGCGGCACTGAAGGACCGCCCGCGCGACGAGTTCCTGTTGTCCACCAAGGTAGGACGGCTCCTGGTGCCCGACCCCTCCGGAGTGGGACGGCTCGACGACGACGGCTTCGTGGTGCCCGCCACCACGCGCCGGGTGTGGGACTTCAGCGCTGACGGTGTGCGGCGCAGCCTCGAGTCCTCGCTCGACCGGCTCGGGCTCGACCGGGTGGACGTGGTCTACCTGCACGACCCGGACGACCACTGGGAGCAGGCGGCGGGCGAAGCGTTGCCGGCGCTGGTGGAGCTGCGCGAGCAGGGTGTCGTCGGCGCGATCGGTGCCGGGATGAACCAGTGGCAGATGCTCGCCCGGTTCGTGCGGGAGTCCGAAGTGGACGCTGTGGACGTCGTGCTGCTCGCCGGCCGCTACACGTTGCTGGAGCAGCCCGCGCTGGCGGAGCTCCTCCCGCTGTGCGCCGAGCGCGGGGTGGACGTGCTCGCCGCCGGGTTGTTCAACTCCGGTCTCCTGGCCCGCCAGGACGTGCCGGACGACGCCACCTACGACTACCGGACCGCACCGGCGGACGTGGTCGCCCGCGCCCGGCGGATCGCCGCGGTGTGCGCCCGGCACGGTACGACGCTGCCGGCTGCCGCGCTGTGGTTCCCGTTCGGCCACCCGGCGGTGACGGGTGCGCTGATCGGTGCCCGTTCGACGGCCGAGCTGCACGCGAACCTGGCGGCGTTCGCCGAACCGCCCCCTCCGGGGTTGTGGGCCGACCTTCGCGACGAGGGGCTGCTCGAGGCCGAAGTGCCCACCCCGTAACGGCATCCAGGAAGAACGGAAGAGGAACGGCAATGCGACTGCTGCGAGTGGGCGACCCCGGCGCCGAGGTTCCGGCGGTGCTGGACGACGCCGGTCAGGTGCGCGATCTGCGTCCGGTGACCAGTGAGATCAACGGCGACTTCCTGGCCGGCGGCGGGGTGGCGCGAGTGCGTGACGCCCTGACCGGTTTGCCGGAGCTGGACGTCACCGGGATGCGGATCGGCGCGCCCGTCGCCCGTCCCGGTGCGCTGGTGTGCATCGGGCTCAACTACTCCGACCACGCGGCGGAGACGGCGGCGGAACCACCCGGTGAACCCGTGGTGTTCATGAAGAACACCAACACCGTCGTCGGGCCGAACGACACGGTCCTGGTGCCTCGCGAGAGCGTGAAGACCGACTACGAGGTGGAGCTGGCCGTCGTGCTGGGCGCCACCGCGCGTTATCTGGAGAGCCCGCAGGACGCGGCGGCCGTGATCGCGGGCTACGCGATCTCCAACGACGTCAGCGAACGCGAGTTCCAGATCGAGCGCGGCGGTCAGTGGACCAAGGGCAAGTCCTGCGAGACGTTCAACCCGCTGGGGCCGTGGCTCGTCACCGCCGACGAAGTGGGCGACCCCCAGGCGCTCGGCCTTCGGTTGAGTGTCAACGGCGAGCTGCGCCAGGACGGCAACACCAAGAACATGCTGTTCGGTGTGCACCACGTCATCTGGTACCTCAGCCAGTTCATGGTCCTCGAACCCGGCGACGTGGTGAACACGGGCACGCCGGCCGGGGTGGCGCTGGGCGTCAACGACTTCGGGTACCTGCGTGCCGGTGACACCGTCGAGCTCGGCATCGATCGCCTTGGCGTGCAACGGCAGCGGATCGGGCAGGCATGAGCACGCCGCGCCGGATCGACGCCCATCACCACCTGTGGGATCTCTCCGCACGGCCGCAGGACTGGCTCGACGGTCTCGAACCGATCCGGCGCGACTTCGGTCCGGCGGACTTGGGTGCCGTGACCGGACCGGCGGGCATCGACGCCACCGTGCTGGTCCAGGTGCTGCACGACATCGACGAGACCGCGGAGTTCCTTGCGGTGGCGGGAAAGTCCGACCTGATCAAGGGTGTTGTGGGGTGGGTCGACCTCACCGCGCCCGACGTGGCTTCGCAACTGGACCGGCTGCGTTCCCGGCCGGGCGGCGACCGGCTGGTGGGCATCCGGCACCTGGTGGAGCCCGAGCCGGACCCGGGCTGGCTGACGCGTCCCGACGTGCTTTTCGGGCTGCGTGCGGTGCGAGACGCCGGCCTCGTCTACGACGTGCTGACCCGGCCGCACCAGCTGCCGGCGGCGCTGGCGGCGGTGCGGGCGGTGCCGGACCTGGTGTTCGTGCTGGACCATCTGTCCAAACCGGACGTTCTTGGCGGCGCGCTGGAGCCGTGGGCGACGCATCTGGCCGCCCTGGCCGCCGAACCGAACGTGGTCGCCAAGGTGTCCGGTCTCGTCACCGAAGCCGGTCCACAGTGGACGGTTGCGGACCTGCGGCCTCCCGTTGACGTCGCACTGGAGGCGTTCGGGCCGGACCGGCTGATGGTGGGCACGGACTGGCCGGTCTGCCTGCTCGCGGCGTCTTACGACGAGGTTCTCGATGCCGCCTCGCAGTTGGTCGCCGGACTTTCTCCGGTGGAGCGCGACCAGGTCCTGGGCGGCACGGCCGAGCGCGTCTACCGGTTGGGGGAGCGGTGATGGACACGGTTCGGCTGGCCTACGGCGAGACCGGGCTGGACCTGCGCTTCGATCCGGCGAGAACCACCGTGGTGGTGCCGAAGCACCACCACGCCACGGAGTCGCCTCGGGAGATCCTCCGGCGGGCGCTGCGGTTCCCGGTCTCCGGCCCTCCGCTACGCGATCGCGTGCGCCGCGGCCAGACGGTGGCGATCTCGGCGTGCGACGGCACGCGTCCCCAGCCCCGGCACCTGATGATCCCGGCGATCCTGGAGGAGCTCGACGGCCTGGTCGACCTGTCCGACGTCGTGGTGCTGGTCGCGACCGGCACGCACCGCGGCAACACCGAGGCCGAGCTGCGCGCGATGTTCGGTGACGAGGTGGTCGACTCGGTGCGGATCGTCAACCACGACGCCCGTGACCGCGCGAGCCTGACGTGGATGGGTTCGTTCGGCGCCTCCGTGCCGGTGTGGCTCAACAGCGAATGGGTCGCCGCGGACGTGCGGATCACCACCGGTTTCGTCGAACCGCACTTCTTCGCGGGCTTCTCCGGCGGCCCGAAGCTGGTCGCTCCAGGCCTCGCGGCGCTGGAAACCGTGCTGGTGCTGCACGACGCGCACCGGATCGGGCACCCGCGGGCGACGTGGGGCGTCATCGAGGGCAACCCGGTGCACGACGACGTGCGCGCCATCGCCGCCGCCACCGGGGTGACGTTCGGGTTCGACGTGGTGCTGAACCAGGACAAGGACGTGGTGGCCGCGTTCGGCGGCGACCTGCTCGCGATGCACGCCGCGGCGGTGCGCACGGCACGCTCGGTCGCGATGCAGCCCGTCGCGGGGTTGTTCGACGTGGTGGTGACGACGAACTCCGGCTATCCACTCGACCAGAACCTCTACCAGTCGGTGAAGGGCATGTCGGCGGCTTTCGAGGTGGTCAAGCCGGGCGGCACGATCGTGTGCGCGGCCGAGTGCCGGGACGGTTTCCCCGACCACGGCCCGTACCGCTCTGTGCTGGCCTCCGCGCCGTCGCCCGCGGCGTTGTTCGCGGACATCTCGGCGCGCACGGTCACCGTGCCGGACCAGTGGCAGGTGCAGATCCAGGCCCGCATCCAGGCCGCCTGCCGGGTCGTCATGCACACGTCGTACCTCAGCGACGCCGAGCTGGCGTTGGCCCACCTTTCGCAGACCGCCGACATCTCGCTCGCGGTGGAGGAGGCGTTGTCCATGGCCGGACCGGATGCCCGCCTTTGTGTGTTACCCGAAGGGCCGCAGACGATCCCGTACGTGGATCGCCCATGAACGTTCTGATCTGCCTGGACAAGTTCCGCGGTTGCCTCACGGCCGCTGACGCTTGCGCGGCCGTCGCCTCCGGAGTGGTCGAGGCGGGCGGACGCGCGGTGTCGCTGCCGGTGGCCGACGGCGGCGAGGGCACCATCGCGGCACTGGCGGATGCCGGTTATCGCCCGGTTTTCGTCGACGTCACCGGCCCCACCGGACGCCCGGTGCGCGCCGCGTTCGCCGTCCGCGGGTCCCGCGCGGTGATCGAGATGGCCCAGGCGAGCGGCATGGACGTGCTGCCGGCAGGTCTCGCGCCACTCGTCGCCGACAGCCACGGCACCGGCGAGCTGATCCGCGCCGCACTGGACCACGGCTGCCTGGACCTCGTGCTGGCGGTGGGCGGCAGCGCCACCACCGACGGGGGAGCGGGCCTGCTGCGGGCCCTCGGCGCCCGCATCACCGACTCGCGCGGCGTACCGGTGGGCCCCGGCGGCGCCGCCCTGACCAACGCGGCTCACGTCGACCTGTCCTCTTTGGACTTCCGCCTGCGCCTGGCCACCGTGACCCTGGTGTCCGATGTGGACAACCCGCTGACCGGCCCGTCCGGCGCCGCCGCGGTGTTCGGCCCGCAGAAGGGCGCCTCTCCGCGCGACGTGGAAGTGCTGGACCGCGGCCTGCAGCAGTTCGCGTCGGCCATGGCCCGCTCGATCGGCCACGACCTTCGTGCGTCACCCGGCGCGGGAGCGGCAGGCGGCACCGGTTTCGCCGCGCTTGCCGCACTCGGTGCCCGCCGCGTCTCCGGCGCGGAGTTCGTGCTCGGCGAGATCGGCGTGGAGGAAGCCCTGCGTTCTGCCTCTCTCGTCGTGGTGGGCGAGGGCCGGTTCGGTTCGCAGAGCCTGCGTGGCAAGGCCCCGATCGGGGTGGCGGAGGCGGCCCGGCGACACGGCGTGCCGGTGGCGGTGATCGCGGGCGACGTCAGGCTTCCCGCCGACCGCCTGCGCCACATCGGCGTGGTCGCCACGTGGTCCCTGCTGGAACGCGCCGCCAACCTGGACGACGCGATCAGCCGCGCGCCTGAGTTGCTGGCGCGGATCGGGCGCGAACTGCCGTCGGTCGTGGCGCGGGGAGGTGCGGCGTGACCGGGTTGCTGGCGCGGATGGGCCGCGAACTGCCATCCGTCGCCGTGCGGGAAGGTGCGGCGTGACCGGGCCGGAGGCGGTCGACCTCGGTTTTGCCAGGGTCGACGTCGGGCGGGAGGCTCGGCAGGGGCTGCCGGAGGTCGTCTACGGCACCGGGAAGACGGCGGCCGAGATCGCGTCGATCGTCCGGACTCTGTTGCGGCACAACGATGGCCCGGTGCTGGCCACGCGCGTGGAACCCGAGACGGCGGCCGCCGTCCTGGCCGCGGTGGGGGACGGGTCGCGCGGTCCGGCCGACGGTGACCGCACGCCTGTCTCCGGCCTCGCACCCGTCCCGCACGGCACGCCTGCTGCGGGCTTCGCACCAGTCGCGAACGGCATGTCTGCAGGCTTTGCGCCCGTCCCGGCTGCAGGCTTCGCACCCGTCCCGCACGGCACCTACGACGCCCCGGCCAGGCTGCTCGTCTGGCGTCCCGCCGCTCCAGTGGGGTTCACCGTGGTCGTCGCCGCCGCTGGCACCGCCGACCAGCCCGTGGCCCGCGAAGCCGCCGCCATCGCCACCGCCGTCGGCCTCACCGTCACCAGCGTCACCGACGTGGGTGTGGCCGGACTGCACCGCCTCCTCGCCGAACAGGACCGCCTGCGCGCCGCCGACACCGTCATCGTCGTGGCCGGGATGGAAGGCGCACTCGCCAGCGCCATCGGCGGCCTGGTGGCCTGCCCGGTGGTGGCCGTCCCGACGTCCACCGGGTACGGCGCCGGTCTGGAGGGCATCACCGCGCTGCTCGCCATGCACGCGTCCTGCGCGGCCGGCATCACCGTGGTGAACATCGACTCAGGGTTCGGCGCGGCCATGGCCGCGTTCCGCCTCTCCCGCGTGGCTCGCCGGAGCGCGTCGTGAGCCGCGTCCGACCCGCCTCGCCGCCCACCAGCCGGAGCACGCCATGAGTCGCGTCTGCGTCATCTCCCCGTTCACCGGCCTGGCCGGCGACATGCTCCTGGCCGCCCTCGTCGACGCGGGCGCCCCGCTGGAAGCGATCCGCGCCGCCGTCACCGACACCGGTCTGACCGGCTGGGACCTCACCATCACCCGCGTGGCGGACCACGGCCTCGCCGCCTGCCGCGCCAACGTCGAGGTGAACGACGACGCCACGACCCGCAAGGCGGCAGAGCTGATCGCCATGGCCGAAAAGATCCGGGACCGCGCGGTGGCGGACGTGGCGGTGAAAGCGTTGCGCGCCATCGCCGAGGTCGAAGGGCGCCTGCACGGTGAGGACCCGGACCAAGTGCACCTGCACGAGCTGGGCGGCCACGACACGCTCGTGGACGTCGTAGGTGTTGCCGCCGCCCTCGAAGCATTGGGCATCGGCACCGTCCACTGTGAACCGTTGCCGCTCGGCACCGGCACCGTCCGCACCGCCCACGGCCTGCTGCCGGTACCCGCCCCGGCGACCGCGGCGCTGCTGGAGGGCGCGACGGTCATCGGGACCGAGCTGCGAGGCGAGACCGTCACCCCGACGGCCGCCGCGCTCCTGCACGCACTGAAAGCCGACTACCGGCCGCCGCCCGCGATGCGGTTGGGCGCCACCGGTTACGGAGCGGGCACCCGGACGCTGCCCGACCGCCCCAACGTCGCGGTCGTCCGGCTCGGGGAAGCAAGCGAGCAAATACGGGACCTGGTCGTGCTGGAGACCAACCTCGACGACGTCACCGGTGAGATTCTCGGGTACGTCGTCGCCCGCCTGCTCGACCGCGGTGCCCTCGACAGCTGGATCACCCCCGCGGTGATGAAGAAGGGACGGCCGGCGCACGTTCTGCACGCCCTCACCACTCCGGAGAGCGCGGACGACGTCGAACAGCTGATGTTCGCCGAGACCGGCAGCCTGGGCGTGCGGCGAAGCACCGTGCGCCGCACCGCCGCGGCCCGCACCACCGACGTCGTCCACGTCCAGGGCATGCAGGTACGCCGCAAACACGGGCCGCACCACAGCAAACCCGAGTACGACGACGCGGTGGCGGTCGCCGAGAAGACGGGACTGCCGCTCAGAACAGTACTGCGGCAGCTGGAGGAGGAACGTTGACGGACAACGGACTCGTGGCACGAATGGCCGGGATCGGCCCGCTCGCCGTCGCGTTCTCCGGCGGCGCGGACTCGGCACTCGTCCTCGCCGCCGCCGTCCGCGCCACCGGGCCGAACAATGTTCTCGCGGTCACCGCGAACTCGGCGAGCCTCGCCGCCGCGGAACTGAAGCACGCCGAAACCTTCGCCCGCACCCTCGGCGTCCGGCACCTCGCGCCCGCGACCACCGAACTCGACAACCCCCGATACGCCGCGAACGGCCGCGACCGCTGCTACTTCTGCAAGTCCACGGTCCTGGACACCATCACCGCGGTCGCGCGCGAGCACGGCCTCAAAGCGGTGGCGACCGGCACGAACGCCGACGACGCGCGCGACCCGCACAGGCCCGGCATCCGCGCCGGTGACGAGATCGGCGTGCACACCCCGTTGCGCGACCTCGGCATGACCAAGGCCGACGTCAGGGAGGTGAGCCGGAGCTGGGGACTGTCCACATGGGACAAACCTGCGCTGCCGTGCCTCGCGAGCCGGGTCCGGTACGGGCTGGAGATCACGCCCGCACGGCTCGCCAGAGTGGAACGCGCCGAGGTCGCGGTACGGGCGTGGCTCGACAAAGCCGGCACACCGAGCAGAGATGTAAGAGTGCGCGACCTCGGCGACAAGGCGCGCGTCGAGCTCGACCCGCATCTCGCCGGTCTGCCGGAGATCAGGGCGGGACTGGCCGAACTCGTCCGCGCGGCCGGGTTCACCGGGGTGGAGCTGACGGAGTTCCGGTCAGGTGCGCTCAACCACGAGCAGCCGGTCGAGCAGGTCGTGCCAGCCGGCTTCGACCCGCGGAAGCGACATGCCGTTCCTGCGGACGAGGTGGTCGACCAGCACGACGTCCAGTGAGGACAGCAGGGTGTGGGCGAGCAGGTTGGCGTCGGCGTCCGGGAGGGCCGCGCGCACCAGGGCCGCGACGTGGGTGTGGCGCACCTGCCGCGCCGGAACCGTGAACCGGCGGCCGGGGGAGGGTTCGGCGGCCAGGTAGATGTCGTGGTGGGCCTGTTCGTGGCGCAGCAGGGCCAGTCCGAACGCCCGCAGCCGCGCACCCGCCTCAACACCGGGGCCCAACGGCGGCGGGCCGCTGATGAACGCCTCCTGGAACTGCTGCTCCGCGTGGTCGAGCAGGGCCTGGAGCAGTCCGTTGCGGTCGCCGAAGCGGCGCGACACCGTGCCCTTGCCGACTCCCGCGGCCGCGGCGACGGACTCCATCGTGATGGCCGCCGCGCCGTGCTCGGTCGCGAGCTGGGCCGCGGCCTCCAGCAGGCGGGCCCGGTTGCGCACCGCGTCCGCACGCAGCGGTGTCTCCGCCCCGGCCCAGGGCAGTGTGCCGTCGATCACCTCCACAGCCTAGCCGGGAAGATAAACGGGACGCGTCCCGTTTAGCCTGAGGACTGGTACCACCACCTGCACTCGGGAGTTATGTCATGGCAGTCCGCATCCTCACCCTCGTCGGCAGCCTCCGCGCCGGATCGCACAACCGCAGGCTCGCCGAGGCCGCCGTGCAGATCGCGCCGGAGCACGTCGAGGTCGGCCTGTACGACGGCCTGGACACGGTGCCGTTCTACAACGAGGACATCGACGCCGAGGGCAGCGTTCCCGCCGCCGCGACCAAGCTGCGCGAAGCCGCCGGTGAAGCCGACGCCGTGCTCCTGGTCTCGCCCGAGTACAACGGCACGATTCCCGCCGTGCTGAAGAACGCCATCGACTGGCTGTCGCGTCCCTACGGCGCGGGCGCCCTGTCCGGCAAGCCCGTCGCCGTCGTCGGCACCGCCTTCGGCCAGTATGGCGGCGTGTGGGCCCAGGACGAGGCCCGCAAGGCCGTCAAGATCGCCGGCGCGGACGTCGCGGAGGACCTGACCCTGTCGATCCCCGGCTCGGTGGTCCGCTTCGCCGAGCTGCACCCGGTCGACGACCCCGAGGTCACCGAGAAGCTGACCGTGGTCATCGAGGGCCTGGCCGCTCGCGCCACCGCCACCGCCACCGTCTGACGCTGCCGAAGAGCACGCGGGGCGCTTTCGTACTCTCCTGGAGTGCGAAAGCGCCCCGCGTGCGGTCCGTCACGTGGTGCAGGCCGCTTGGTTGAGTGTGATGGCCGACGGCGTGCTCGTTGTGCCGTTGGCGGTGAAACCGAGTGACACGGACGCACCCGCACCCAGGGACGGACTGTGCG
>NZ_JYJG01000310.1 GCF_000955955.1 Lentzea aerocolonigenes | reverse complement strand
CACCCAGGGACGGACTGTGCGACGGCGCCGTCACGGTGACCGTGGTGCCGGACTGGCTGAAGGTGCCGTTCCAGCCGTTGGAGATGGTGACCCCGCTGGGCAATGTGAACACGACGGTCCACGGATTGGCCGCGCTCGTCCCCGTGTTCGTGACGGTCAGCGAACCCTGGAAGCCGCCCTGCCAGGAGTTGTCCAGCTTCCACGCCGACTTGCACCCGCCAGAGCCGCCACCGGTCGTGGTCGTGGTCGTCGGGCCGGGTCCACCGGTGGGCGCGATCAGGTAGGGCTGCAGGATGTTCTGCTTCGCCTGGTTGACCGTCGTCCAGTCGTCGCCGACGATGCCGCCGGTGTCACCGGAGTTGGGGTTCCACGACCAGTACGTGAACGAGATGCCGTTGACGCCCGTGCCGGTGTAGGCCATCAGGTTCTCCAGCCACACCTTGTCGACCGGGTTGGCCAGCGTGGTGCCGAACTCGCCCATCATCAGCGGCGCGATGTTCTGCTTGTACAGGTAACCCCAGTACTTGTCCCAGATCCCCGGCATGTTGGCCGGGTAGTCCGGGGCGCTGAACCACGGCTGGTTGTAGACCGAGGTGGCGTACTCGTGCGGCGAGTAGACCAGCCGGTTCGGCACGGACAGGCGCACCGGGAACTGGCCCGCCTTCGACAGGTTCCCACCCCACCAGCCGCAGTCCTCGTCGTTGGACGGGTCGCCGTCCCACACGTTCGACAGCCCACCGCTCGGGCAGCTCACGCCCTCCACGAAGATCAGCCAGTTCGGCTGCACACCCAGGATCGCGTTGCCCGCGCGCTCGGCCGCGAGCCGCCAGTCCCGCGCGGTGTCGCCACAACCCCAGCACGAACCGGTCGCGGCCGGGTTGGTGCCCTCGGCGTGCGGCTCGTTGTGCAGGTCGGCGCCGATGACCGTGGTGTTGCCCGCGTACCGCTGGGCGAGCATCTTCCAGTCGTTGATCCAGGTGGTCTCCGGGACGCCGGCCGTGTACCAGAGCGCGGTCTGTCCCGCGCTGGTCGGCCGGTGCCGGTCGAGGATCACGCGCATCCCCTTCTGCCCCGCGTAGCCGATCACCTTGTCGAGGATCTGCAACGGGGAGAGCCCCACCAGGTCGGGATTGGTGTAGTCGTTGATGCCGGTGGCCTTGGCGTCGGGCTTCAACGAGTCGTTGGAGAACGGGACGCGCAGGGTGTTGTAGCCCAGCTGCGCCATGTGGTCGAGCTGCTGGCGCCACGTGACGCTCGCCCACAGGCCGTGGAAGGTCTTGTTGTCGGTCTCCATCCCGAACCAGTTGATGCCGGTCAGCCGGACCGTCGCACCGGTGCTGTCCACGATCTTGCTGCCGCTGGTGTGCAGGTAGCCGGCGCCCGTGCCGCCCGCCGCCAGGCTGATGGCGACCATTCCGCTCGCGGCCACCACGGCCGAGATCAGCGCGCCGAATACCTTGTGCCGCCGCTTCATTCGCACTCCTCCGAGGCTCAAGACGTGGTGTGGCAGAGAGTTCCGTTCAGCCGGAAAGCCGCCGGCGGGATGTTCGGCCCGCTGTAGTTGCCGACGTACCCGACGTTGACCGTCGCGTTCGGCTCGATGCGGGCGTTGCCGACGACGGTGACCGTGCTCCCGGTCTGGGTCCACGTCGCGTTCCAGCCCGATCCCACCTGCTGCCGTCCCGTGGGCCAGTCGAACGTCAGCGTCCAGTCGGAGAACGGCTGTGTGCTGGTGATGTCGATGCCGCCGACGAACCCGCTGCTCCAATCGGTCACAGTGGACAGTCGCACCGTGCAGGTGCTTTCGGCGGGACTGCCGGTCGTGACGGTGAGCGGGGGAGAGGACCACGACAGGGCACCGGCGGCATCCCGTGCCAGCACGGTGACCGTGTACCTGGTGCCGGGGTTGAGGTTTCCGGCGGTGAACGAGGTGCCGGAGGACTCGCCCCACTGCTCGCTGGTCGTGCCGAGCTGGCGGTGCACCTCGTACTTCACGGCACCGGGCACGGACGGCCAGCTGATCGTCGCGGTCCGGTCGGTGGCCGAACCGGTGGGTTGTCCCGGTGCGGCGGGAAGACCGGCAGTGCCGGACGGGTGCAGGATCAGCGTCGTCAGTGAGAACGGCGGGAGCGTCCGGCTGGTGGCGGTGCCGTCGGTCGACGTCACGACAGCGGTCGCACCGTTGGTGAACGTGTGCACGGTCGGTGTGGCAGTGGAAGGTGTGTAGCCGGCGTAGTCGATGCTGACCGTGCGCGGGTTGTTCTCGTCGGAGTTGAGCAGCATGACCGCGAGGTCGCCGTTCGGCCGGCGTGCGGCGTGCGCTCTGACCGACGGGTCACTGGAACCGGCCCGGATGAGCTGGTCCCCGGGGCGGGCGAACAGGCTCAGCATCTTCAGAGCGTGGTAGGGCGCGAACGGCGTGTTCAACGGCGGCTCGCACGCGCCGCCCTCCAGGCAGCCTCCGCTGGACAGCAGCCCGAAGTCGTCGAAGTCCGGCTGACCGCCCACAGTGGACGCTTTGCCGGGTCCGTTGTGGACGTTCCACCAGTCGACGTTGAAAACGCCGTGCTCCAGCAACGAGGTGTAGGCCTCCGCCGCGAACAACGCGCCCGGCTGGGTGTTGCGGCCGTACGAGCTGTTGACCTCCGTCATGGCGATGCCGAGCCGGTCCGGGTTCGGCCCCGCGTACCGGGTGATCTGCTGGCGCAGCAGGTACATCATGTCGGGGATCTGGTCCGTGCTCGCCAGCGTCTGGTCGGTCGTGGACCCGCCGGGATACCAGTGCACGATCACGAAGTCCACGTACGGGCCGGCGATCGACAGCACCGTCTGGTTCCAGCTCGCGGCGTCTCCGGTGCCCACGATCGCGTCCGGCCAGTTCGCGGGCGTGGTGAGCACCGCGCCGATCTTGACGGTGGGGTCGGCCGCCTTCATGGCCTGCGCGAACGCCACGGTCTCCCTGGCGTACCCGGCCGGGCTCTTGTCCGGGTGGTCGTCGGCCTCCCAGTTGGCGCCGTAGTGGCCGTTGCCGTAGAGCTCGTTGCCGATCTCCCAGTACTTCACGCCGTAGCCCTTGGTGATGTTGGCGTAACGCACCCAGTCGGCGGCTTCCTGCGGCGTTCCGGTGCCGTAGTTGGCGATGACGATCGGCTGCGCCTGTGCCCTGCGCACCCCGGCCATGAACGTGTCGAAGTCGGTGTCCGGTGCCACGTAACCGCCGGGAGCCGTGTGGGTCTTCCAGTGGTAGATGTCGCCGTACGAACCGCCGGGGTAGCGCATCATCCGCACACCGGCGTCGCCGAGCAGGTCGTTCACCGCGTTCGTGCCGAGCTGGCTGTCCCAGATCGCCTGGTTCGCGCCGATCGCGGTGTCCGGCACGGTGGCCAGCCCCGCCTTCGCGTTGACCACGACGGTGGCGTCCGGTGAGCCGGCCGCGGTGCTCGCCACCGCGGGCAGACAGGCCGCGACGAGCGTGATCACCAGGAGAAGCCTGCGAGCTGCCATGCGCACCACGTCCTCGTCGACGATTCTGGGAGCGCTCCCAGAGTCCTGATTCGGCGATCAGCGGTCAAGACGGCGTTCGGAGGCATCGAGGTTTCTGTCGCGTCGAATCGAGTCGAATGCCGTTGCGGTCACTTGGCCGCCTTTTCAGCGCCCTGCACGGCGCCACGCCACGCCTCGTCGGCGTGCTTGCCCTGCTCGACCGACTGCAGTGCCGGGGTGAAGACGGTCTCCTGGATCTGGCCGTCGGCGGGACCCTTGTACTGCGCCGCGACGACCTTCTTGGCCTGAGCGGCGAACAGCGCACCCGCTTTGACGTCACCGAAGTAGGCGTTGGACTTCTCCAGCAACGCGGACGCGTCCAGTGCCTTGACCTGACTGGGGAAAGTGCCCTTCGCCTGGAACGCCTTGATCTGCTGCTCCGGCGCG
>NZ_JYJG01000309.1 GCF_000955955.1 Lentzea aerocolonigenes | reverse complement strand
GGTACGAACCGCCCCAGTTGCCGCCCCCGTTCGGGAACGCGCCGGCGACCGCCCACTTCCCCTGGTTCTCGGGCCCCGCCTGGGTCTCGATCACGCCGAGCATCCACGACGGGCACGTCTTCGTGGCGAACCGGCCGAGCTTGAACCCGGTGTTCCACTCGGGGCTGAACGCCGCGAGCCTGGCCGACTGTCCTTTCGCGACGGCGGCGGTGACCGCGGTCCAGTCGGCCTTGATGTCCGGGTTGGACTCCACGACGAGCTTGTCCTGCAGGTCGAAGTAGCCGATGTCGTGCTGGTTGTGCATGGCGTTGTAGACCTGTGCGGCGCTGTCGAACCAGGCGACCCCCTGCACCTTCGCGACGAACTGGTCACCCGCGGCGAAGTAACTGTCCCAGGTCGAGAACAGCGCCTTGACGCCCTCGGGGTCGGACGGCAGACCGGCCTGCTGGAACAGGTCCTTGCGGTAGCACATTGCCAGCGGGCCGATGTCCGTGCCGTAGCCGATCAGCTTGCCGTCCTTGGTGGTGACCGCGGCCGTCTTCCACTTCAGCCATCTGTCGTCCTCGACTCTCGGGCCTATCTCGTCGAGGTCGTTGAACTGGCCGGCCTTCGCCATGACCTGGCTCAGGTACCCCTCTTCGACGGCCTCGACGTCCGCCAGTCCGGACCCGGCGCCGAGCTTGGTGAACAGGTTCTGGTGGTGCGGCTGACCCTGGCCGGTCTTGCGCTGCGTGATCTTGATGTCCGGGTGTGCGGCCTCGTACTCGTGGAAGAGGTCCTCGTACCCGAATTCGTTGAAGGTCGCGATCGTCAGTTCGGTCCTGCCGTCCCCGGGCTGACCCGAGCCGCAGGCGGCGGTCGCGGACACGGCGGCACACATGACGATGCTGACCCAGCGCAGTCGCACGGCAGAACTCCTCTTGATCGCGGCGGTGAGATCTGGGAGCGCTCCCAGACGTGCGGAGGAGTTTCACTCTCGACCCAAAGTCGTGTCAAGGCGCTCAAGCGCCGCCGCGGAAGGGCCGATCGGCGGGCGAAGTCCCCCTCCGGCCGGCCGGTGCCACAAGTGCATTCGATTCCACCGCCCGGTCCAGTGTTCGACGCATTCGACAGTGTGCGTGAATCTGTCAATTCTTCTCGTTCGAGCATTTCGACAGCGCCTGGCCGGGTGTGCCTAGGATGGGGTGAGTGGGCGACGATTCGAATGACAGTTCGCCATCCGGGAAACCTGACAAATTGACCGCGGTATTCGCCATTCAAGCCGCGAAGGAGCAATTCGGTGCGCTGATCGGCAGAACACCGGAAGCTGTTTCGGGTATCCGTGCGCTGCCGGACGGCGGCTGGTCGGTGCTGATCGACGCCGTCGAATTGGAACGCATTCCGGCCACCACCAGCATCATCGCCACCTATCGCGTCGACATCGACGCGACCGGTGCGCTGTGCGGCTGTGAGCGGCTGCGGCGCTACACCCGAGGGACGACCGACATGTGACGGGACGGTTCTAGGTGGACAACAAACCC
>NZ_JYJG01000308.1 GCF_000955955.1 Lentzea aerocolonigenes | reverse complement strand
GTTCTAGGTGGACAACAGACCCAGTTCGCTCGCGGACACATTGGAACGCGTCCTGGACAAAGGTGTGGTGATCGTCGGCGACATCGCCGTGTGTGTAGTGGACATCGAGCTGCTCACGTTGCGGGTGCGGCTTTTCGTCGCCTCCGCGCAGACGGCTCGTGAGATGGGCATGGACTGGTGGACGAACGACCCGTTCTTCTCGCCGAAAGCGGTGAAGCCGGCGGAAACGCACGAACTGGTTCAGCAGAACACCGAACTGCGCGATCGCGTCGCGGCACTGGAGCGCGCCCTGGAGGAGAAACGACCATGAGTCGCGGCCTGTACGCGTATGCGATCACCAGGGACCGCCAGCTCGACCTCGCGGGACCGTGGCTGATCGGCCACCGCGGCCTGGCGCTCGTCGTGGCCGAGGTCGACCTGGGCCTGTTCGCCGGGCTCGAGTTCGAGGAAGCCGCGGAGGACAGTCCGCTGGCCGTGCTGGCGCGCTACCACGACTCCGTGGTGCGAGCGGTGTTCGAGCACGAACCGGTGCTGCCGCTGCGGTTCGGCACCGTGCTGGAGAGCATCGACGCCGCCGTGCGCCTGCTCGGCGCCCGCCACGAGGAGGCGCGGGCGTGGCTGGAGCGGGTGGACGGCCGCAGGGAGTGGGGAGTGCGGGTGCGCGCGGCCGTGCGGGCGCCGGAGGACCTGGGCGGGTTGTCGGGGACGGCGTACCTGGCGCAGCGCCGCCGGCGCTTGACCGACGCGGACGTGGCGAGGCGTGGTGCGGAAACGCTGCACGAGGCACTGACCGGGCGGGCCGCCGATGCCACTCGCCGCGATGCCACCGGCTTGCTCCTCGACGCGGCGTACCTGGTGGATGCCGGCGCTGAGCACGACTTCCGCGCCGACGTCGAACGGTTGACCGCCGAACTCGGGCTGACGGCGGAGATCACCGGACCGTGGCCGCCGTACTCGTTCACGACCGTGGAGTTCGCCGATGCCTGAACAGAACGCGGCGAGTCTCGTCGACCTGCTGGACCGCGTGGTGCACCGGGGTGCGGTGGTGCGCGGCGACGTGGTCATCGCACTGGCGGGCGTCGAGCTGATCCGGCTCGACCTCCGGTTGCTGCTGATCGGCATCGGCGGGTGAGCGCGCAGGACGCGGGCAAGGGACTCGGCCGGATCGTCGTGGCCGTGCTGGAGATCGTGTGCGAGCTCCTCGAACGTCAGGCGCTGCGCCGGGTGGACGCGGGCACGTTGACCGAGGAGGAGGTGGAGAACCTCGGCCAGGCGCTGATCTCACTGCAACGTCAGTTCGCGGCACTGCGCGAGGCACTGGGAGAGCCGGACATCTCCGGCGTCCGGCTTCCCGTCGACATC
The DNA here is from genome assembly GCF_000955955.1 of Lentzea aerocolonigenes. Taxonomy (GTDB): domain Bacteria; phylum Actinomycetota; class Actinomycetes; order Mycobacteriales; family Pseudonocardiaceae; genus Lentzea; species Lentzea aerocolonigenes_A. Next base: position 2,034 of record NZ_JYJG01000308.1, on the reverse strand, counting down.
GCGAGTCTGCTTCCGCAAGAGAGGACATGATCGTGACCGCTCCCGCAATCCCCAACTCCGGCGGCCTCGCCGACGTGCTGAACGTCCTGCTGGACAAGGGACTCGTGATCGACGCGTCGGTGCGGGTCTCGTTGATCGGCATCGAGATCCTGGCCATCGACATCAAGGTCGTGATCGCCAGCGTCGACACCTACATCCGCTACCTGGAAGCGATGCAACGGCTCGAAGCGACCCGCCGGGGCATGATCGCGCCACCACCGGTTCCGCAGGGCATCACCGGCACGTACGGCCTGCTGGCGCCCGCGGTGGTCGCACCCGCAGTGGTCACCCCCGCTCCACTGCAGGTGGAGGAGCACCAGCAGTGAGCCTGTTCCTGCACGGCGTCGTGCGGGCGAGCCACCGGCTTCCCGGCGACTCGCGGTTCCGGTTGGTAGCACTGGAAGATCTCGCCGTGGTGGTCAGCGACCGGGTGGAGGACCGGGCGCTGACCGACCAGGAAGCGACCGCGCATCTGGCTGGGCTGTGCGCGCTGCTGCCGGGCGGTCCGGTGCTGCCGCTGCGGATCGGCACCACCGCGGCGGACGAGGCAGCCGCCCGCGCCGCCGTGCTCGCGTTCACCGCGCCCGTGCTGCGCCGGCACCTCGACGAGCTCGACGGGCTGGCCGAGCTGCACGTCCGCCTGGTGTTCGACGAGGACGCCGCGCTGCACGCGGTCTACCGGGAGGGGACGTTCACCCTCGCGCAGGGCGAGCAGATCGTCAGGGACATCGTGGTGTGGCGCCGGAAGCAGGCCGACGTGCTGCTCGCGCAGGTGGCGGCTCGTGCGGTCGCGTTGCTGGACGCGGGCGAACCGACGGAGGAGCTCCGCGCGTTGCTCGTGCCGCTGGGCGACGTCGAGGCGGTGCGTGCCGTGGTGGCCGCGCTCGACGGGGTCACGGCGAGCTGCACCGGTCCGTTGCCGGCGTTCCACTTCCTCGACCTGTCACCGAGTCAGCCCGCCTCGCGCTGGGGTTGGTGAGGCGAAGTCGACGGGACCGCCGTAGCGGGACGACGCCCGGCTGACCGCGTCCTGCGGCGTCACGAAACGCCCCACGTGCGTGACGATCAACCGGCCGGCGCCCGCCGCTTCCGCCGTCTCGCCCGCGTCCTCTGGGGTGTGGTGGACTTCGGATTTGGTGGCGCTTTCCGCCTCGCACAGCAGCACATCGGTGCCGCGCGCCAGCTCGACCAGGCTGTCGCACGGCGCGCTGTCACCGGAGTATGTGAGGGAGCTGCCCGCCTCGATCCGCACCGCGAACGCGGGGATGCCGTGCTCCACAGCGGCTGTCGTGAGCCGCATCGAGCCGACCGTCGCCTGGTGCCCGTCGTGCAGCTCGGTGATCTCGAACGCGGACTCGACCGGGCTGCGTTCCGGGCCGTTCGTGAGGAACCCGGCGAGCCGGTCGGCGATGCCGGGCGGGCCGAGGAGCGGGATCGGGCCGCGTTCGACGTCCGCGAACAGCAGGGCGTAGTAGGCGGTGAGCAGGTCCGCGCTGTGGTCCGCGTGCAGGTGCGAGATCCAGATCGCGTCCACGTCCTGCAGCTTCGTGTGCCGCTGCAACGGTCCGAGCGTGCCGGTGCCCGCGTCCATCCACAAGCGAGTGTCGCCAGTGGACACCAGGTAGCCGGAGCACGGGTTGTCCGCGCTCGGGTACGGCGTCGCGCACCCGAGCACGGTCAGGTCAAGTCCCATGTGTTTGAACTTAGATCAACGAGCGCGGGTTCCCTTGAGCTTCACCAGTTCCGACTCGAACAGGTTCTCCTCGACCTTCAGCGTGCCGGGCACCTTCGCGTCCGGCCGGGACATGTACGACTGGGTCGCGGACGGCCGCCCCACCAGGGAGAACCGCAGCTCGCCGGTCAGCCCTCTGGCTTTGATGCTGTTGGTGTCGTGGAACGCGCGCAGCACGCCGTCGCGCGTCAAATCTTTCTTGGCGCAGGCCTTCTCCAGCACGGCGACGTACGCCATCGCCACGGTGTAGCCGTGCACGGTGA
>NZ_JYJG01000307.1 GCF_000955955.1 Lentzea aerocolonigenes | reverse complement strand
GGTGTAGCCGTGCACGGTGTTCAGCGTGCCCGGCTCGTTCGGCCACCGCTGCTGGTAGCCGGCGCGCAGCTCGCGGACGCCCTCCACGTCGGCGCTCCACGGCGCGACCGGCGAGGTGAGCAGGACCTGCTTGGCGAACACCGGCGCGACCGGCGACTCCATGATCGCCGGGTCGTAGCTCACGGCGCTGGACAGGATCGGCGCCGTCCAGCCGAGCTGTGCGGCGATGCCCACGGCGGCCGCGGTCTGCGGCGGCGTCAGGCTGAGGACCAGGACCTTGGCCCCGGACGCCTTCAGCGCGGTGATCTGCTCGATCAGGTTCGCCGTGGTCTCGGTCACGGCCTGCTCGGAGACCTTCATGCCCCAGTTCTCCGCGACGAACCGGCTGCCCTCCAGCGCGTTGTCGCCGAAGCTGCCGCGCAGGTGCAGGTGGGCGATCGTGTCGCCGGCCGCGAGCGCGCCCTTGCGCTTGTAGTAGTCGAGGCCGTTGATGATGTCGAGGTCGTAGGTGGTGCCGACGATCATCATGTGCGGGTTGCCGAGCAGGGAGGCGGCCCACGAACTGGGGACGGTCAGCGCCCTAGTCTGCATGAGATCCGGTTCGATGGCCGCGGTCATCGGTGTGCCCGAGACGTCGATGAAACCCAGCACCTGGGGTTCGAGCTCGAAATAGCCGTCGAGCGCCTTCTGGACGTCGTACGCGTGGTCCTTCTGCTTCAGGTCGATGCGTCTGCCGCACACACCGCCGTGTTTGTTGACGGTGTCCAGATAAAGTTCGTAACCGCGAATCCGGGAAACCGACGACCCTTTGAACGGGCCTGTCATGTCGGTCAGCACGCCGAGCGAAATCGATTCAGCCGAGACGCCCGGACCAGTGCGAACAGGCAGATCGTCCTGGTTTCCGGAGGCGCAGGCGGTGAGTGTGCCGACCAGCATCGTGGCCGACAAGAATACATGGCGAATGGACATACCAGGCCTCGTCGCAGGGGGAGTTACTCGGCGGTAGCGTGGAGTATTGGGTAACAGGTGTCAACCAGTCCAATTTTGTGTCCCGAAACACCCCGCGGAGTGAAAAGCTTCGTTTTCCGATGTAAAGCGCCGCCGGGTACCGTGATCGGGTGGAAGAGCCCGTGTGGAACGAGTGGCGGCGGCCCGGTCCGACGCCTGCCCAACGCCGGCGCGACATCGGCATCACGGTGCTGGTGATGCTGTGCGCGGTCGAGTTCACCGTGCTGGTCAACAGCGTGGGCGCGTTCGCTTTCGGCCGGGCTCCCGACCTGCGCGAACAACTCGCCTGGATGCTCGCCCTGTCCCTGCCGCTGGTGGTGCGCCGCCGCTATCCGCTGGCCGTCATGCTCGTGGTGTCGGCGCTGTTCATCGCCGCGCAGGTCCGGCAGGTCGGCGACAACCTGGTGCCGTCCGCGATCCTCTTCCTGGCGATCTTCACCGTCGGCGCGTGGGAGCAGAACCGCAAGGTGGCGCGCTGGTCGCGGATCGGCGTCATCGTCGCGATGTTCCTGTGGCTGGGCTTCAGCCTCGTGCGAGCCCTGCTGGGCCCGGCGGGCAACTTCAAGGACGCCGCCGGGCCGATGGACCCGGTGCTCGCCAACGTCCTTTACGGACTGGAGTTCAACATCTTCTTCTTCGCCTTCGCCTTTGTGGTGGGCGAGATGGCGTGGACGGCGGCCCGGCGCCAGGCCCAGCTGTCGTTCCAGGCAGAGGAACTCCAGCGCTCGCAGGAGCAGAACACGCGCGGAGCCATTGCGGCGGAACGGATGCGGATCGCGCGCGACCTGCACGACGTGGTGGCGCACCACGTCTCCGTGATGGGCATCCAGGCCGGTGCCGCGCGGCGCGTCCTGGACTCCGATCCGGCGCTGGCCCGCGACGCCCTGCAGACCGTCGAACAAACCGCCCGGACCGCGATCAACGAGCTGCGCGGCTTGCTGGGAGTGCTGCGGGCGGACGCGGAACCGGATCTCCGCGCGACGCCGGGTCTCGACGACCTGCCGGAACTGCTCGACAACGCCCGTGCCGCCGGACTGGAGGTCTCGCACGGTGTCTACGGCTCGCCACGAGAGGTGTCGTCCGCCGTCGCGCTGTCGGCGTACCGGGTGGTGCAGGAAGCGTTGACGAACGTGGTGAAACACGCGGGCGCCCAACACGTCGACGTGCGCATGCGGTTCCTCGACAGCGCCTTGGAAGTGGAGGTCACCGACGACGGACGCGGCCGGTCCGCCGTTTCGGACTCCGGTTTCGGCCTGGTCGGGATGCGTGAACGTCTTGCCGTGCACGGCGGTTCGCTCGAGGCGGGCCCACGGCGTGACGCGGGCTATCTCGTCCGTGCCTCGCTTCCCACGGCTTCTTCGGAGGAGACGGCGTGAGCCTGCGAGTCGTGCTGGCCGACGACCAGGACCTGGTCCGCGCCGGTTTCCGCGTCATCCTGGGCACCGAGCCGGGCATCGAGGTGGTCGGCGAGGCGGGCGACGGCGCTGATGCCGTGTCCTTGGTGTCGTCGTTGCGGCCGGACGTCGTGCTGATGGACGTCCAAATGCCCCGCATGGACGGCCTCGAAGCCACCAGGCAGATCCTGTCTGCGGGTGGTGGCACGCGCGTCGTCATCCTGACGACGTTCGACCGCGAGGACTACCTCTTCGAAGCGCTGCAGGCGGGCGCCAGCGGGTTCCTGCTGAAGAACGCCTCACCGGAGGACCTCATCGAGTCCGTGCGCGTGGTTGCGCGCGGCGACGCCTTGTTGTCGCCCGAGGTGACCCGGCGGGTGATCGCCCGGTTCAGCACCGCGCGTCCCGAACGCACCCGGCCGCCGTCGCTGACCGACCGCGAGTTCGAGGTGCTGGTGGAACTGGCGAAGGGCGCGTCGAACGCGGAGATCGCCGCGGCGTTGTTCCTGGGGGAGACGACCGTGAAGACGCACGTGTCGCGGGTGCTGGCCAAGCTCGGCCTGCGCGACCGCACCCACGCCGTGGTGTTCGCCTACGAGCAGGGCATCGTCACGCCCGGCGGCTAGGCACGGCGCTCAAGCCCGACCCCGCGACCACTCGGACGGGTGAACTCCGTCCGGATCTACGCCTGACGCCGTCTAGTCGGTTGATT
>NZ_JYJG01000047.1 GCF_000955955.1 Lentzea aerocolonigenes | reverse complement strand
GGTCCAGGCCCGAGTGCGAGGACGTCCCGTTCACCTTGCGCAGCGCGGGGAGGTACTTCTCCAGCACGTTGCCCGGCTTGCGCGTCTTGTACAGCTCGACCAGGTCGAGCATGTCACCGGTGCCACTGCAGAACCCGATGATGCCGGCCGTGTAGCCGCGGCCGTCCTTGATGTCCTCGATGTAGCTGAACTGCGACTTCCAGTCCAAAGAGGAGTTCTCCGCGCTGGACACGATCTGCATCGCGATGTCCTTGAGGCGCGGTTCGTCGAGGTTGGCCGCCGAGGCGGTGCCTACCGTCGTGGTGAAGAGTGCGGCGCACGTCAGCAGTGCGGCCGCGATGCGACCAGTGATTTTCACGGATTTCCCTCCGGGGCAGGGATGTTGGGGTCCCGGGCGGCGTGTAGACGAAGGTAAGGGGTCCATACCTTTATTGGCAAGAGGGTTTACTATTCCGCGAATCGGACATTTTGCCGCATGTTGGGGCATTCCGGCGGAAACGCTTGTCCTGCAAACGTTTCCGCCGGAAACTGGTCTAGCGGATCTCGAAGTACTGGCCGTAGACGTGCCACTGGAGGGGCGTCTCGAGGTTCAGCTTGCCCTCGTTCAGGAACCTGCGCTGGGCCGTGTCGACCCGGCTGGTCTCCTCGTGCGCGGGTTCCTGCTTCATCGTCCACACCCGTGCGTCCAGGAACGCGTGCAGCCACTGCCGCTCGTCGCCGCCCTGTGCAGGTGGGCGGGCTCCGGAGTTGAGCGCGCGTTGCCGGATGCTCGAGAAGTCCAGGTCACCCCAGCCGTCGCCGTGCATGACGATCGCGTCGTAGTAGATGAACTGGCCCAGCGCCTGCACGCCGTCCTGCTTGGCGCGGCTCACGGCCGGGTTGAAGTAGACGCGGTCGCGTTCGTGCTCCTGCGCGCTCTGGAACGTGCCGTCTTCCGCTGCCGTCTCCCAGTCGTGCTGGAAGTTCGGGTCGAGGCCGTCGTGGGATGGCGTGCCGTTGACGCGTTCCAGTGCGGGGAGGTACTGCTGCAGGACGTTGCCCGGCTTCCAGTCGCGGTAGAGGCGGACCAGGTCGAGCA
>NZ_JYJG01000046.1 GCF_000955955.1 Lentzea aerocolonigenes | reverse complement strand
TAGCCGAACTGGGCGCGCCAGTCCAATGAGGAGTTCTCCGCACTGGACACCAGCTGCATGGCGATGTCCTTGAGCCGCGGGTCGTTCAGGTCCGCGGCCTGCGCGGTGGCAGGGGTGATCAGTGCTGCCGCGCAGAGAAGTGTTGCGGCTGCCCGTGTAAACGTCTTCATATCGCTCCAACCGATACAGGGATCGGCGGCGACGCAGGAAGGACCGTAGCGTGGGAGCGGTTGCACGACAAGGGGGCGGTCGTGTCCGGAGTGTCGGAACCCAGGCGAAACCGCGTCGTCACGGCACGGTCAAACCGAAGTGGAAGATTCCGGGTGAAGGTGTTCGCCCCGAACCACTTTCGTTCCAGGCAGAAGGCTCCCGGCCGAGATGGCCGGGAGCCTTTTGGTGTCCTGAGAGGACTTACAGGAACTGGCCGCCACGAGTGACAGCGCCGTAGGCGTCCACGATGCCGTGACCGTAGAAGCCGTTGAACTTCGAGTCACCCTCGCAGGTGGCGTCGAACTCCGGCGTGCGACCCACGTTCACGTACGAGACGGTGCGCGGGTTCGGGCAGGCGCGCTGGATCGCGGTCTTGTACAGGACCTTCTCGACCTTGTCCGGGTCCATGGTCAGACCTGGGCGACCCTTGTCCTTCTTGCCGTACTGGCTGACGATCAGCGCGGCGACACCGGTGGCGTGCGGGGCGGCCATCGAGGTGCCCTGCAGGAACTGGTAGTAGCCGACCTTGTCGCCCTGGACTTCCTTCTTCACGCCTGCCGCGAGACCTGCGGGCGTGATGTTGCCGGCCGCGTCGATGTTGCCCTCGGCGAGCGCGACGTTCTTCGGGTACGTCGAGAGGATCATGTTCTCGTTGGTGCGGTACCACGGCGTGCCGAGGCCGTCGCGGAAGTAGCCGCCCGGTGCGGAGATGGCGGTCTGCTCCAGGCCGTAGTTCGAGTAGTCGGCCTTGGCGGTCGACGGACCCAGGGCCGAGACGGAGATGACGTGGTTGCCCTCGGTCGGCAGGTTGAGGCAGGTGGCGTTGTCGACCGGGCGCGGGCGGTTGTGGTTCGGAGGGTAGTTCGGGCTCACGATGTCCTGGCGCGGCTTGCCCAGGTCCTCGTGGTTGTTGCCCGCGGCGCCGATCAGCGTGACGCCCTTGCGGTGCGCGTAGTTCAGGGCGCGCTGCACGGACGCGATGATCGTGCGCTGCTCCAGCTGCTCCTCGGCCGAGGCCGTGGAGTCGTTGATGCAGTTCATGTACCACGGGTCGACGTAGAACGACATGTTGATGACGTCCAGGCCGATGTCGGCGCCGTAGGTGAGCGCGTCGACCACGGGCTGCAGGAAGAACGAGCCCGCGTCCTGGCCGCCGCGGATGTTCACCAGCGAGACGTTCGGCGCGACACCGGAGATGCCGAAGCCGTTGGCAGCGGCGCCGATGGTGCCGGCGACGTGCGTGCCGTGGCCGCCGTCGTCCCAGTTCGCCGGGTCGACGCAGCCGCGGAACTCGCAGGGGCCGTCGAACTCGCCGCCGTCGGAGTCGTTGGGGATGTCGACGGTGAAGTTGCGCGAGAGCTCGTTGTTGAAGTTCGGCGCGATGTCCGGGTGCGAACCGTCCACACCCGTGTCGAGAATGCCGACGTACACGCGCTTGTCACCGGCCTGCTTGGCCCGCGCGATGTTGGAGCGGACGAGATTCAGGCCCCACAGGTCGCCGTCGAGCGGGTCCATGCCGGCGGTCGACTTCGACTCGGCAGGGGCCTTCTTGGCCTCGGTGGTGGTGTTCTCCTTCTCCACGTTGTCGCGCTTGACCTTCTCGGCCTTCGCGACGGGTGCGTGACCGATCGGTTTCGTCCGAGCGGCACCGACGATGTCCTTCGACGCGGACACCTGCTCCACGAACCCGTTCGCGGGCGCCTTGACGGTCAGCACGCCGATCGCCTTGTTGTCCCGGACGACCTCACCGCCCGCCTTGTGCACGGCGTCGATCGCGAAGTCGCGGTTGCCCGGGTCCTCGATCAGGACCGTGTACTCGGTGTCCTGCTGGCCCGCGGACGAGGCCGGCGCGGCCCCCGCCGCCGAAGTACCCGCTGCGATCAGCGACACCGTTGCCGCCACCGCCATCACGGTTCTGCGCGTTCTCACCTAGCTGTCTCCTCACACCCGGTCAGGGCTGGATCCAACAACACGGTGCGGCCCCCGATTGCCGCCCAAGCTGGACACACTGACACGAAATTCCGCCAGGCATCAGCGCCTTTCGTACGGAATCGAACTGTAGTCGCCCGGAAGCGGAGCGTGATGTTATGAGAAGAAATCTTGACTTAACAACATTCAAGCGATGAACTCCGCGTTTATGCGAAGACGGGTAATGGCATCGTCGGCGTGCCTGCTCTTTCTTGTCTCTGCCTGCGGTGACGCAGGTCAGGGCTCGCCGACGCTGCCCGCGCGTGGCCCCAAACCAATCGTCGGGGTAATCCTTCCCGACCGAACGACTTCCACGCGCTGGGAAGAACAAGATCGCCCCCTGCTCACGCAGGCGTTCAACTACGCGGACATCGAACCGTTCATGGAGAACGCGGAGGGCGACGAGGCGAAGTTCGCCCAGATCGCGGACGAGATGATCCGACGCAAGGTGAAGGTCCTGATGATCACGCCGTTGTCGGCGGCGGGCGGCCTCGCGGTCCAGAAGAAGGCGAAAGCCGCGAACATCCCGGTCATCGACTACGACCGCGTGACGCTCGGCGGCCAGGCGGAGTACCACGTCGGCTTCGACAGCGTGAACGTCGGCCAGCTCCAGGCCGACGGCCTGATGGAGTGCCTCGGCAACAAGCCGGGCGCCCAGATCATCGAGATCGAGGGCGCACCGACCGACCACAACGCCACGCTGTTCACGCAGGGGCAGAAGTCGCGGCTCTCGTCGAAGTACGACACCGGCGTGCTGAAGCTCGTGAAGTCGCAGCCCGTGGCCGACTGGAACAACGAGCTCGGCGGCCAGCTTTTCGAGCAGATCCTCAACGACAACAACGGCAAGGTCGACGGCGTGGTCGCGGCCAACGACGGCCTGGCCGGCGCGGTCATCGGGGTGCTCAAGAAGAAGAACCTGGCGGGCAAGGTCCCCGTCACCGGACAGGACGCCACAGTGGACGGTCTGCGGGCCGTGCTGCGCGGCGACCAGTGCGTCACCGTCTACAAGCCGGTGCGCGACGAGGCGGAGGCGGCGGCACGGCTGGCCATCGCGGTCGCCCGCGGTGACCTGGACGGTGCGGACGACCTCGCCACCGGCAACCTGCGCGACCCGGTCGCGCGGCGTGACATCAAGTCGGTGCTGCTCGGCGCGACGTTGATCAAGAAGGACAGCGTGCGGACGCTCGTGACGGAAGGCATCGTCAAGCCGCAGGAACTGTGTGCCGGCGACCTGGCTCAGGCGTGCGCGCAACAGGACATTCTCGGAGGGTGACCAGATCCCGTCACGGCCTGTCGTGATCCGGCAGGTCGTGACGTCCCGAGATGAACTCCTGCACCGCGATCTTCGCGCGGATGATCGGCTGCCGGATCCGCGCCTCCCTGCGGTACGCCCGCGCGAGCTTGCGCGAGCCCTCGGCATAGCGCAGGCGCGCCCACGGCGAACCGGGCCGGGCCAGCCGGACGGCGCCCACGGCGGGCACCACCGGGATCAGCAGGCCGAGCAGCCCCGTCCAGATCTTTCCCTTGAGCAGCGCCACGATCGCGAAGCACAGGTTCACGCCGATGGCGATCAGCCTCAGCGTGAACGGCTCGGTGGGCGTCGTCTCCGGGTTGAGCTGCAGCACCTCGTCGTAGCCGAGGGGGCGCGCTCCGAGCAGGAACGTGCCGGTCAGGCCGATGGCGAGGAAAACCGCGTCAACGGACAGCCGCCCGGCCTTGGTCCAGTACACGTCCCGCAGGTGCAGGATCAGCGCGAACTCGTCCAGCACGAGCGCCGCACCGACGCCGAGGCCCGCCGCGGCCGCCAGCCGGGCGCCGTGCAGGTCGTCGGGGATCACCAGGTTCGTGACGCTCGACAACAGCAGCAGCACCGTGCCGAACACGACGTGGTGCACGTGCGTGTCGCCGTGCACGATGTTGCGCGGCCACCAGCGCACCTTCGCTCTGATCAACCGCACGCTGATGCGGATGAACACGAATGTGGTCACCAAGCCGACGAAGAAGAAGAGCAGTCGTTCGCTGCCGGTCAAGCACGGCCCCCTGGGTCAACGACCCTCCAGGTTACCGGTTGCCGTGGTGGTGGATGCCGCCGTGGACGTTCCCGATCTGGAACAGGGTGCCGTTCACGGTTCCCGTGGACTTGTTGACGTTCTTGCCACTCCCGCGGTCGTCCTTCGGCCTGGGCGCGGGGGTGGCTTCGCGCAAGGTCTTCTGGACGAGTGCGTGCAGGCCGTGGGCGACGTGCGGCGCGATCGAGACGGTGATGGAGATCGACGGCTGCTCGGGCACGAGTACCTCCGCGTGCTCATTTGGGGTCTCACGATAGCAGTGAGATCGAGTGCTCGACTGGGAGCGGGGCGTCGTGGTTGACTGTCTATGGTCGTACGTTTTCGTGTTCGTGTCCCACGCTCGCGGAAGCGAAGTTAGTGAGCGTGTGGTTTCTCCAGGTTCCGGAGAGAACGCTGCTCCCCAGCTTGACCCGGTGGTCGCGAGCGCGATCCGGCACCTGTTAGAGGAGAAGTAGCAAGATGGCAGTACAGGGCACCGTCAAGTGGTTCAACGCGGAGAAGGGCTTCGGCTTCATCTCCCCTGACAACGGTGGCGCCGACGTGTTCGTCCACTACTCGGAGATCCAGGCGAACGGCTACAAGTCGCTCGAGGAGAACCAGCGGGTCGAGTTCGAGATCGGTCAGGGCCAGAAGGGCCCGCAGGCCCAGGGCGTCCGCGCCGTCTGAGTCTGACTGATCAGTACATCTGATCTGGTGAGAAGCCGCTTGTCCTCTTTTGGACAGCGGCTTCTTCGCATCTTGTGTGCGGTTGATCGCGATCAGTAGTTTCGGGGTATGGGGAGACTGTTCGCAGTAGCGCTGTTGCTCTTCGTGGCCGCGTGTTCCGGCGGTGAGAACGCGGTTCCCGGCGGTGGCGGCAAGATCGACGCGTTGCTCGCCAAGGCGCCCGTTTACACAGGTCAGGTCACGCCTGGTTCGGCGGTGGACCGCATCAAGAAGCGCGGCAAGCTGCTCATCGGCGGCTCCCAGGACGCCCCGTTGCTCTCGCAGCTCGACCCGATCAGCGGCGAGCTCACCGGGTTCGACGCCTACCTCGGCAAACTGCTCGCGCACTACCTCGTCGGCAAGCCGTCGACCGAGCTGCTGAGCGCCACTTCGGAGACGCGGGAACCGTTGCTGGCCAACGGAACCGTCGACGTGATCATCCAGACGTACACCATCACGCCCGCTCGCAAGGAACGTGTCGCGTTCGCGGGGCCGTACTACCAGTCCGGCCAGTCCATCGCGGTGCGCAAGGGCACGTCCGGCATCACGAAACCCGCTGACCTGGCGGGGAAAACGGTGATCGTCGGCGCGAACACGCCTGGGGTGAAGGCGGTGAAGGACGCCGCTCCCACCGCGAACATCGTCGAGTTCGGCTCCGATCCCGAGTGCCTGACCGCGTTGAAGCAGGGCCGGGGCGAGGCTTACGTGCAGGACCAGGCGATTCTCGTGGCCGACGCGTCGAAGGACAGCGAGTTGCGGCTGGTCGGCGAGCCGTTCACCGAGGACCCGTACGGCATCGGCATCAAGCACGGTGACGCGGAGTTCCAGAAGTTCGTCGACGACTGGCTGCGCGAGATCGGGAAGTCCGGGCTGTGGCAGGACGTCTGGAAGCAGACGATCGGCACCGTGGTCACCGGCGACGCCCCGTCGCCACCCGCGATCGCCTCATGAGCCTGGTCCTCGAAGGCTTTCTGAACACGGTCGCGCTGACCCTGCTGTCGTTCTGCGCGGCGTTGCTCGTAGGGCTTGTCGTTGCGGTGCTGCGGATCGTGCCGGTGCCGCTGCTGCGTGGCGTCGGTGCGGTCTACGTCGAGGTGTGGCGGAACATCCCGTTGCTCGCGTGGCTGGTGCTGTTCGTGTTCGGGCTGCCCGAGGTGGGCGTGAAGATGCCGTTGTTCTGGACGGCTTTCACGGCGATCGCGCTGTACGAGGCCGCTTTCGTGGCGGAAGCGCTGCGGTCGGGCGTCAACTCCGTGGCAGCCGGCCAGGGTGAGGCCGCGCGGGCGTTGGGGCTGTCGTTCCGGCAGTCGTTGTGGCACGTGATCCTGCCTCAGGCTGGTCGGCGGGTGGTGCAGCCGTTGGCGAACATCGCGATCGCGTTGACGATGGCCACCGCGCTGGCCGGTGTCGTCGGCGTGGTGGACATGACCCGTGCGGCGCAACGGATCAACCTGGAGCTTGCCCAGCCGTTGCTGGTGTTCACCGGGGTCGGGCTCTGCTACCTGGTGATGGCCGCGGGGATCGGGTTCGGCGCGCGGGTGCTGGAACGGCGGCTGGCCTGATGTTCGACGCTCCTGGACCGCGTTTCCGGCGCCGGGTGTTCTGGGTCTCGGTGGTGTCCGTGCTGGTGTTGCTGGGGCTGCTCGCGCTGGGGCTGCGGCAGTTCGCGGCGGGCGGGCAGCTGGACCTGGTCCGGTGGAGGCCGTATCTGACCTGGCCCGTCTGGCGTTATCTGCTCGGAGGCCTGTGGTCGACGGTGGTGGCGGCGTTCGCGACGGGGGTGCTGGCGATGGCGGGTGGGTTGTTGCTCGCGTTGCGGCCCAACCGGTTCACGCGCGCTTACGCCGAGGTCATGCGCACGGTTCCGGTGCTGCTGCTGGTGTACGTGATGCTGTTCGTGCTGCCGTCGTTCGGCGTGAACCTGCCGCTGTTCAGGAAGCTCGTCGTGCCGCTGGCGTTGTCGCACGCGGCTTCCTACGCGGTGATCTTCCGGGCGGGCGTTTCGTCGGTCGATCCCGGTCAGCGCGAGGCGGGGTTGTCGCTCGGCATGCCGGACGGGGCGGTGACGCGGTTCGTGGTGCTGCCACAGGCCGTTCGGCACATGACGCCGTTGCTCGTGACGCAGGCTGTCAGCCTGTTGAAGGACACCTCGCTGGGATATGTCGTGTCGTACACGGAGTTGTTGTTCAACGGGCGGGTGCTCGCGAACTACAACGGTCTGCTGATCCAGACCTTCGTCGTCGTGGCGTTCATCTACTTGGTGGTCAACCTGGCGCTGTCGCGGCTGGCCCACCGGCTGGAGGCTGGTCGTGCCCGAACTGCTCGCTGAGGTCACGCGCAACGGGTTCGTGGAGAGCCTGCACCACGGTTCGGTCATCGGCCTGCTGCCGTCCGGTGAGGCCGGCGTGTCCGTTGGGGCGGTGGGGGATCCGGTGCTGCCGCGGTCGTGCATGAAGCCGTTCCAGGCGCTGGCCTGTTCGTCCGCCGGTGCGCTGCTCGAGGGGCCCGCGCTGGCGATCGCGGCCGGATCGCACACGGGGGAGAACCGGCACGCCGAGCTGGTGATGCAGCTGCTCGGCGGGCTGCCCGTGGGGTTGTTGCGGTGCCCGGCTTCCTGGCCTGAGGACGAGGAGACGCGGCAGCGTTTGCCGGAACCGTCACGGGTGCGGATGAACTGTTCGGGCAAACATGCGGCGATGCTCGCGGCGTGCGTGGCGGCCCGGTGGCCCACCCAGACCTATCTGGAGCCAACACATCCGTTGCAGCAACTGGTGTTGCGCACGGTGGAGCAACTTTCCGGCGAGTCCGTCGCGCACACGGCGGTCGACGGCTGTGGTGCGCCCGTGTACGCGTTGTCGTTGCACGGCTTGGCGCGCGCGATGCAGGGCTTGGTGCGCACGCCGGTCGCCGATGCGATGCGGGCGTTTCCCGAGTACGTCGGCGGGACCGGCCACGTGAACACCGTGGTGATGCAGCTGCTGCCGGGTGTGGTGGCCAAGGGCGGCGCCGAGGGCGTGCTGGTGCTGGCGACGGCCGCCGGGCACGCGGTCGCGGTGAAGGTTCTCGACGGAAACCCGCGCGCTACCACGGCGATCGGGCTCACGGCGTTGGCGGCGATGGGTTACGACGTGTCGCCGGCCAAGGAACACCTGTCCGTGCCGGTGCTCGGTGGTGGTCAGGTCGTCGGTGAAGTGCGGGTGGTGTTCCAGAAGGACGTGTGACTAGTACGGCCCCGCGTACTCGTCAGGCGCGTTGAGCAGGCCGAGCTGCTGCATGACGGTCGTGGTGTCACCGTAGACGCGCTCGCAGACCAGGACGTCCTTCTCGAAGATGAAGAAACCGACCATCCGCACCTTGAAGGTCTTGTTCGTCGGTTGTTCACCGAGGAGGCTGCCCAGGTGCGTTCCCGACAGTTCGAACTCGACGACCACGGCGTCATCGGCGTGGTGGACCTCGATGACCTTGTTGCGCTGGTCCGGGAACGTGGCACGGGTGCGCTGCCAGTACGCCCGAACCTCGTCCACGCCGTCGAGCACCTGGCCGGACGCCATGATCTCGTACCGAGGGTGCGGAAACGTGTTCAGGGAGGTGTCGAAGTCGAAGTCGTTCTGGCAATCCATGTGCTCCAGGACGATCGCCTCGCGCAGCGCTCTGAGCGCCTTCGATTCGGTCATGCCGGCCGAGCCTCCTACGTACGCCGTACGTCGCAGGGAAGCTACTCCACGTCGTATGGTCTCCGCCAGTGTCCTCCTCACGCGAACCGCTGAACCGCGCCCGCATCGTGGATGCGGCGGTGCGGTTGATCGAACGCGAGGGCGTGGAGGCCGTCTCGATGAGGCGGCTCGCGGCCGAGCTGGGCGCGGGCACGATGTCGTTGTACAACCACGTGCCGAACAAGGCCGTGCTGGTGGATCTCGCGGCCGAGCGGATCATGGCCGAGGCGCGGCCGTACCACGTCGACAGCGACGACTGGCGTGATCACGTCCGGGCGCACGCGCGTGCGGTGCGGGAACTGGCGCGGCAGCATCCCCGCGCGTTCGTGATGCTGGCGACGCGGCGGCTGAGCAGCCAGGCCGGGTTCATGACCATCGAGGCGGCGCTGCGGAACATCGAACGCGCCGGCTTCCGGGGCAAGGTCGCCGTCGGGATGATGCGGGCGATGGTGTCGTACTTGCTGGGAACGCTGATGAGGGAGGTCGCGACGTCGCCGGAGCTCGGCGGGATCGCGTTGTCGCCCTACGAAGACGTCGACGTCTCGGCGTTCCCGCTGTCGGCAGAGGTGATCGACGAGCTGGGTACCTACGACCACGATCATGAGTTCGAGTTCGGTCTCGAACTCATGATCGCGGCCTTGGAGCGCTACCAGGAACCGGACTAGCAGGTGATCTTCAGGTCACCCCAGTTCGCGTGGTCGTAGGACTTGCCGTTGCCGCCGTCGGTGACGATCAGCCGGGTTACGGTCGCTCCGGAGACGTTGGCCTCCAACGACTTCGCCGGGTCCGTGCCGGTGACCGGGCCGCTGTCGAACACCTTCTTGGCGTCGGCCCACACCTCGTAGGTCACGAGGCTCAGCGGGTTGACCTTGTTGTCCTGGATGCCGATGGTCGCGGTGACCTTCGAGCAGTTGCCGCCCGTGTAGTACTCGATGTGCGCGGGGGCGTGGGTGCCGAGGCCCTTGGCGAAGACCTGGCCGCGGATCTTGATCGGGCCGCCGTCACCCTGCTTGGCCTCGCCGTTGGTGGTGTCGATCTCGACGGGGCCGTGGCCGTTGGCTGATCGGAGCCACTTCAGGTCGCTGACGTACAGGTCGCCCTTCGGAGCGGCGCCCGGTACCAGTGCCTCGGCGGCGTACTGCCTGGTCACCGGGTTGTTCTCGTGCGGGCTGTGGAAGGTGAAGTTCGCGTTGATCGGGAACCGGCCTGCTTGGGCGGTCGCCGGGACGTTGACCTGCCAGGTGGTCCTGAAGGACTTCTGGCCGGGCAGGATCGCCTTGAAGCTGCTGGTCGTGGCCTTCGCGGTCCAGCCCTGCGGGACGTTGAGCGTGGCCTGGACGAGGACGATCGGGAGGCGGCCGGTGTTGGTCACCGAGGTCGTGTACGTGACGGACTTGCCGGGCTGCACGATCGGGAGCGCGCCGGGGTAGAGGACGGCGCCGTCGGCTGCGGTGGTGATGGCGGGCGGGTAGAGGAACCAGTCGTTCGCCGCGCTGATGCGGAACATGGCGCTGCCGTGGGGCGGAAGTGCCGCGCTGATCTCGTTGGCGGAGTGGGTGGTGGTCTTGGTCCAGAGGTCGCGGACCTTGTAGCCGCCGGCTTTGGCGAGGCCGAGTTCTGTTGCGGTGACGGACATGTTGGCGGCGCTGTCGTTCTCGTTGAACAGCAGCACGGCTTTGTCGCCGTTGCTGAGCGGCTTGACGAGGACGTAGTTGCCGCCCTGGTTGCGGATCACCTTGCCTTGTGTTCCGAGCTTGTCCTGGTTGACGGCGATGACCTCGCGGTTCTCCAGGATCTCGAACGTCTCCGGGGTGACCTTGCGCAGGTCCGCGCCGATCAGCAGCGGTGCGGCCATGATCGACCAGAGGCTGAAGTGGCTGCGGTACTCCAGGTCCGTCATGCCGCCGTTGCCGACCTCGAGCATGTCCGGGTCGTTCCAGTGGCCGGGGCCCGCGTAGTCGGCGAGCTCCATGTTGCGCTTGGCGATCGACACCATGGAGTTCCAGTTGTCGCTGATGTCGCCGGTCGTGCGCCAGAGGTGGCCGACGTCCTTCGCCCACTCCCACGGCTTGTTCTGGCCCCACTCGCAGAGGCTGAACACGATCTTGCGACCGGTGGCGTTGAGGGCGTCGCGCATCTTGGTGTAGCGGAGCTTCGCGTCGACGTTCTGGTTGTTGCAGTTGTCGTACTTGAGGTAGTCGACGCCCCAGCTCGCGAACAGCTTCGCGTCCTGCTCCTCGTGGCCGAGGCCGCCGGGGAAGCCGCCGTCTTTGTTGCAGGTCTTGACGCCTGCTGACGTGTAGATGCCGAACTTGAGACCTTTGCCGTGCACGTAGTCGGCGACGGCCTTGATGCCGTTGGGGAATCTCGTCGGGTGCGGGACGAGATCGCCCTCGGCGTTGCGCTCGGGCAGCGCCCAGCAGTCGTCGATGTTGACGTACTCGTAGC
>NZ_JYJG01000045.1 GCF_000955955.1 Lentzea aerocolonigenes | reverse complement strand
ACCATCTCTTCGTTGAAGTCGTTGCGGCAGTGCGTGCTGTTCCAGTTGTTGAAGCCCATCGGCGGGGTCAGGGCCAGTTCGGGCTTCTCGGCTGCCTGGGCTTGGGGTGCGATGAGGATGCCGGCGGCTGTGAGAGCGGCCAGCGCGGCTGTGCGCCATCTGCGGTGATCCACGTGCACGCGCTCCTTGAGGCTCGGGAGGGCGGCGGCGTGCTCATGAAAACGTTTGTGTAACCGATACGTCAAGGGGGCGAAACCTGTCGGCTTCGCCCCCTCGTGTCCCGATTGGGTTCTTACGGACGCATCTCGTACTGGCCGGAGAGCTGTGCGACCTGCTGCCAGACGGTGTCGAAGCGCTGCTGGTCGACGTGCGGCTTGCGGATCTGTGCGAGCGCCCACTGCTGCTGGGCCTCGGTGCTGCTCGGCTTGCCGTGCAGGGCGGTCGCGTAGCCGGCGAAGTCGCGGACCAGGACGTCGAAGATCTGGTCGAGCACTGCTGCGTCGGTGCCGGTGATCTTGGCCTGCTCCAGGACCAGCTGGCCGTAGACGACCAGGGTGAAGAGGTGGCCGAGGTTCAGCAGGAAGTCGAGGTCCTTCTGCTGGTCCGCGTCGGGCGCCGCCGTGGTGAGCAAGGTCTTGATGGCCTTGGCCTGCTCGTGGAACAGCGCCACGTTCGGCAGGTGGGCGTGCTCGGCGTAGATCGGTTCCCAGTCGTGGAACTGGATCTTGCCGAGGCCACGCGCGGGGCCCTGGTGCCAGAAGAAGTCGTCGTCCTTGGGCTCGTGGACGCTTCCGACCTCGTCGTACTGCTTGGGGTTGAAGAGGTAGTTCGGCATGAACTTCAGCACCAGGGCCAGGTTGACGTGCACGGTGCCCTCGAGCTTGGGCAGCGCGCGGATGTCGGCGGTGGCGCGGGTGAAGTAGGTGTCCTTCTCGAAGCCCTTGGCCGCGATGACGTCCCAGAGCAGGTCGATGACGTTCTCGCCCTCGCTCGTGACCTTCATCTTGGTGATGGGGTTGAAGAGGAGGTAGCGGCGGTCGTCGTCGTTCGCGGTGCGGAAGTAGTCGACTGACCTGTCCGCGAAGAGCTTCATCGCGGTGAGGCGCGCGTAGGCGTCGACGAAGTTCTGGCGGACGTGCGGGAAGTCCGTGACCGGGTTGCCGTAGAGGATCCGGTTGTGGGCGTGGGTGATCGCCTCGTAGAAGGAGTGCTCGCAGATGCCGATGCTGGCCGTGCAGAGGTTGAACTTGCCGACGTTGACGGTGTTCAGCGCGGCGGAGAAGGCGTCCTGGCCGCGGTGGAGGATGTCTTTTTCGGTCAGCGGGTAGTCGTCCAGGCGGAACTCGCTGACGAACATCTGGCTGTCGACGACGTTCTTGACCAGCTTGAAGTTCTCGTGCTGGCTGTCGACGGCGAAGAAGACGTAGTCGTCGCCTTCCTTGCCGAACACGCTGACCATGCCGGCCACGTTGCCGTTGCCGATGTAGTACTTGCTGCCGTTGGCCCGGTAGCCGTCCGCGGTCCTCGTGACGATCATGTCGGTGCTGTAGACGTCGGCGCCGTGTTCCTTCTCCGACAGGCCGAACGCGAAGACCGCGCCGCTGTCGAGGAGGGCTGCCGCCTTCTGCTTGGCTTCCTCGTTGGCACTCATCCAGATGGGGCCGAGGCCGAGCACCGTTACCTGCCAGGCGTACCAGTACTGCAGGCCGTAGAAGCCGAGGACCTCGCTGAACGCGGCGTTGCGGGCGGCGTCCCAGCGCTTGGTGCCGTCGACGCTCGCCGGCGTGCAGAAGGTGGCGAAGAGCTTCTGCTGCTTCACGAAGTCCAGGAACTCGGCGTACCAGACCTTGTCCTGCGCGTCGGCGATCAGCTGCCGCTTGCCGCGGGCCTCGAACCAGTCGACCGTGGCCCTGAGCAGGCGGCGGGTCTCGTCGTCGAGGTGGGCGGGGTCGTAGTGGTTCGGGTCGAGCAGCACGTGGCGCCTCCTTGTCGGTCGTTTCGGACGCTACCAGTGAGTAACTTGTGGGTCTACGTGGGGTTTCTCCTCTGCTCAGAAATTGTCAGACCCCAGGCGTAGCGTGCTCTGCATCACATTCTCTGGTGGGAGGCTGCGTTGCGATGACGGTGGTAGTGGCGATCGGTACGCGCAAGGGGCTGTGGCTCGCCCGCAGCGAGGATCGGATCACGTGGCAGGTCGACGGCCCGCACCACGCGATGCAGGAGGTGTACGCGGTCGCGTTCGACATCCGCTCCGGCGTGCGTCTGCTGGCCGGTGTCGCCTCACCGCACTTCGGCCCCGGTGTGTCCATTTCGGACGATCTCGGTGTGTCGTGGGAGGAGTCGTCCTCGCCACCGATCTCGTTCCCGGTGGAGGACGCCGCTCTGGAACGCGTGTGGCAGCTCCAACCGGCGCCGGCCTCGCAGCCGGGCGTGGTGTGGGCGGGCACCCAGCCCTCCGCCTTGTTCAAGTCTTCTGACGGCGGCCGCTCGTTCGAGTTCGTCGAGGGCCTCTGGAACCACCCGCACCGTCCGGAGTGGTCCGCGGGCTTCGGCGGCCAGGCGGTGCACACGATCGTGCCCGACCCGGTCGACCCCGATCGTGTGCTGGTCGCGATGTCGACAGGCGGCGTCTACCGCACGGCCGACGGCGGCAAGTCCTGGGAGGCCCGCAACAAGGGCATCAAGGCCTACTTCTTCCCGGACCCGTGGCCGGAGTTCGGCCAGTGCGTGCACAAGGTCGCGCAGCATCCTTCGGCGCCTTCGCGCTTCTACGCCCAGAACCACCACGGCGTGTACCGCAGCGACGACGGCGGCGACACCTGGCAGTCGATCGCCGACGGCCTCCCCACCGACTTCGGCTTCGCGATGGTCGTCCACCCGCACGACCCGGACACGATCTTCACGTTCCCGATCGAGGCGGACGGCCGCCGCTTCCCGCCAGAGGGCAAGTGCCGCGTCTACCGCTCGCGCGACGCCGGCTCGTCCTGGGAGGCCCTCGGCGCGGGCCTGCCGGACAACTTCTGGACCGCCGTGATGCGCGACGCCATGTGCACCGACACCGCTTCCGTGCCCGGCGTCTACTTCGGCTCGCGGTCCGGTGAGGTCTACGCGAGCCCGGACGAGGGCGAGACGTGGCACCAGGTGGCGGCCCACCTGCCGGACGTGATGTCGGTGCGGGCAGCGGTGATCCCGACGTGACCCGCCTCGCCCCGGCAGGTCAAGGCGCCGTTGGGTCCGCTGCCGCCGTGTTCGCCGGTTCGGCCACCGTGCGGCCGGCCACCGCCGTGCTCGCTGGTCCGGCCGCCGCGCGTCCGGCCACCGCCGGCCTCACGCCGCTGCTCGTTGCCGTGCACTCCGAGGCGGTGATCCCGAAGTGAAGGTGACGGTCCTGATCCCAGGCGTCCTGCGCGCCGCCACCGACGGCGCTTCCCACCTGGACGTCGATGTCCCCGAGCCCGCCACCCTCGGCGCGGCGCTGGACGTGCTCGCCGACGCCTATCCCGGCCTCGACCGGCGGCTGCGCGACGAACGCGCCTCCTTGCGGCGCTACGTGAACTTCTACGTCAACGGTGAGGAGTGCCGCCGCCTCTCCGGACCCGCCACGCCACTACCGGCGGGCGCGGAGATCCAGATCCTGCCGTCGGTGGCGGGCGGCTAGTGGATCGAGCCGGGTTGCGCCGTACCGGGGATGGCGGCGCAGCCCGGCCTCGTTCCGGGTGTTCAGATCAGCAGCAGCGACTTGCCGAGGGTGGTGCGTTGTTCGAGCGACCGGTGGGCTTTGTCGGCCTGCGCCAACGGGTACGTCGCGCTGATCACCGGGCGGATCCGGCTCTGCGCGGTGAGGTCGAGTGCCTCGGTGAGGTGTTCGCGCACGGTCGCCGGATCTGGCGCTGCGGCGAGCACGTTGTCGACGTGCACCTGCCGTGCGTTCGCCAGCTCCGGATCGATGTCGGCGAACCCGTCCGAGCTGCCGTAGGTCACGAAGCTGCCGCCGGTGGCCACCGTCTCGAACGCCGCCTTGCCGAGCGCTCCTCCCACGCCGTCGAACGCCACGCCGACCGCGGGGACCTGGTGCTGCCACCCGTCGAGCGAGTAGTCGACGGTCACCTCCGCACCCAGTTCGCGGGCCAGGGCGAGCTTGGTCTCGCCGCGAGCCGCGGCGATGACCCGCGCGCCGGCGTCGCGCATGAGCTGCACCAGCAGCGAACCCGCTCCTCCCGCAGCCGCCGTCACCAGCACCCAGTCGCCCTGCTCGACCTTCACCCGGCGGGAGAGGTTCACCGCCGTGGCCCCGTCGTGGAGCACCGCCGCGGCCTCAGCCGAGCCCAGGTCTTCCGGGACCGCGACGATCTCCTCTGCGCTGAAGACGACCTGTTCCGCGTAACCCTCCGGTCCGCGGCCGACGACGTGACGGCCGAGCCAGGCCGGGTCCACGCCCTCGCCGACCGCCAGCACGTGTCCCGCGCCGCCTCCGCCCGGCACGTAGGGAGGGTGCCGCGGGAAGAACTCGCCGCCCCAGCCGCCGCGCAACAGCGTGTCGAGGAAGATCACGTCGGCGACGGCCAGACCGACCACCACCTGTCCCGGACCTGCTACCGGCGCCGGAATCTCGTCAGTGCGGAGCACCTCGGGCCCACCGAACTCGTGCACGCGGACAGCCCTCATCACAACCACATCCCCCGTCTCGATCACCTTGGTCGCATCGACCGTAAGAGCTCGAGTTATGTGGAGATCAAGGCCGGGATTCGGTCAGCAGGAGGCGAAGTCGTCCAGCAACCCGGAAGCGACCTCGACATCCGGGCTGAGCTGCCGATCCGACATGTCCGGGTTGAGCTTCGACTCCGCCATCTCGAATGCGGCCAGCAGAGCGGGCGTCTCCGGGCGGACACCGCGCAGCCGCAACGCCCGCACCGCCGCCACGATCTCGCAGGCCAGCACCAGCCGGAAAGCGCTCATCGACCGCAACGCCTGCGAAGCGGACTGGAAGGCGAAGCTCGAGTTCTCCTCCTGGCCGCGCGACACCACGGCGTTGCCGATGCTCGCGGGTTCGGCGAGGGTGCGGACCTCGGCCAGCGCGGAGTTGGCGCTGTACTCCAGGATCATCACGCCCGAGCTGCCGCGCACGCCCTCGGCGAGGAACGGGCGCAGGCCGGTGAAGTTCGGCTCCACCAGGGTGGCGAGGCGGGCGGTCGACAGGTGGCCGGTGTGCAGCATCGACAGCCGCAACCGGTCGAGAGCCTGGCCGAGGTACGCGCTGTGGAAGGCGCCGTGGTGGTACGCGGCGTCGTCCTCTGGGCCGAAGGAGTCGGCGACGATCAGCGGGTTCTCGGCGGCGGCGTTGAACTCGACGTCCAGCACGCGGCCGAGGTCGGTGGCGGCGTCGACGGCCGGGCCGTGGATCTGCGGGAAGCAGCGGTAGCCGAACGGGTCCTGGATGCGGGCAGGCGGGCGGGAGGGCTCGGCCAGCAGGCGGCGCATCTCGGCGGCCACCGCGACCTGGCCGGGGTGCGGGCGGCCGAGGTGGACGCGTTCGTCGTAGGCCTCGACGGCTCCGTCCACGGCCAGAAAAGACAGCGCGGCCACGACGTGGGTGGCCTTCAGCAGCTGGTGGGCGTCCTGCCAGGCGAGACCCGCCATGCCGATGGTCAGGGCGTTGCTGCTGATCAACGCCAGCGCGTCGCCCGAGTCGAGTTCGATCGGGTCCGGGGTCTGCGTGGAGCCGAGCCAGTAGCGCTCGCCGAGCAGCGTCAAGCCGGTCTCGGCCAGCGCGGTGAGGTCGCCGGTGCCAATGGCGCCGTACTCGTGCACGCCGGGGTAGCAGCTGCCGTTCAACGCCGCCAGCAGCGCGTCGGCCACGGATCTGCGCACGCCCGCGCCCCCTGCCAGCAGCTGGTTGAGGCGCACGACCATCATGGCGCGCACCTGTTCCTCGGGGAGCATGCCGCCGAGACCACCCGCGTGGCTGCGCAGCAGGCGCAGGCCGTGCTCCGCCCAGCCCTCGTGGCTGACGAGCTGGTCGCGGTTCGCGCCGACGCCGGTCGTGCGGCCGTAGACCTGTCGCCGCACCACGAGGCGCTGGCTCGCGCGCCACGACGCCTCGAGACGTTCGAGGCCATCGGCGTGCAGGGCGACCGGCGAGTGGTACCTCGCGACGCGCACCACGTCGTCGGCGCCGAGGGACTGACCGTCCAGCACGACAGGGGAGTCTTCGACCATGGCGCCAATGTGAACACATAGGGTTGAAAGGTGCTCGTACTGCATGGCCTGTGCACGACCGACGGTGTTCTCGCGCTGTGGGCCGAGGATTCCGGGCTGCCCGCACGCAGCGAGAGCACGCGCCGGGACGCGCCGCACCCGTTCGCGGCGCAGGCCGAGGAGTTGTCCGCCGCGCTCGGGCTCGAAGACGTCAAGACGATCATGCGAGATTTGCTGCTGCCGTCGTTCTCATCTGGGCCGATGGCGTCGCCGGAGCTGGTGCGCGACCCGTTGGCGGCAGGACGGGCGCAGCGCGGCAAGGTGCAGCTGCGGCAGTGGGCCGTGCCCACGATCGGTCTCTCCGGGACCAGGCCGGAGCTCGGTGCGGAGGTGCGGCTGAGCGACTCCGCGCGGTTCGTGTTCGACGTCGCCGGGTTCGCCGTCGATCTCGTCGACCGCGGGCGCGTGCTGCCGTCGGTCGCGCCGGACCAGGCGGTGGCGCGGTGGGTGCCGGTGTTGTCGGGCACGGACTCGGCCCGGTTCGCGGCACTGCAGGCAGCGATGCCGCCCGCGTGCCGGTGCGAGGAGATCGTCAGCGACCCGGCCGAACTGGTCCGCGCGGCGCTCACGACCGCGGTGGACGAGCAGGTCAGAAGCCGGTTGAACGGTGTGGCGCTGGCCCAGAAGCACCGCGGCCGCGTCACCACCGCCGAGGCCTGGCTCGCCGCACTCACCGGGGAGCCGGCATTCGAGGCGGACCCCGTCGAGCTGTACGAACTGCGCGAGCAGCTCGACCGGTGGCGGGACAGCGCGGGCACCGAGAGCCCGGTGCGCACGTGCTTCCGGCTGCGCTCGCCCGAGCAGCGCGACGAGGACGAGTGGGCGATCGAGTTCCTGCTGCAGGCCGTCGACGAGCCGAGCGTGCTGGTGCCCGCGGCTCAGGTGTGGTTCGCGGACGACGGCGTGCTGCGGCGCTGGATCCCGGCACCGCAGGAGCACCTGCTGGCCGACCTCGGGCGCGCGAGCAGGCTGCACCCCGACCTGGACGAGGCGTTGCGCGGGTCGCACCCGGCCGAGATGGAGGTCGGCGCGGAGGGTGCGTACCGGTTCCTGACCGCGGCTCCGGTGCTGGCGCAGGCCGGGTTCGGCGTGCTGCTGCCGTCGTGGTGGCAGCAGACGACGAGGCTGGGCCTGAAGCTCACCACGCGCAGCCGGGGCACGGCCGGAACCGTCGCCAAGGAGAGCGAGATCGGTCTGAAGTCCATTGTGGACTACAAGTGGGAGCTCGCTCTCGGCGAGGACACGCTGACCGACGCCGAACTCGCTGAGCTGGCCAGGGCCAAGGTGCCGCTGGTGAAGGTGCGCGGCCAGTGGGTGCAGGTCGACCAGAAACGGCTCGCCGCGGGGCTCGCGTTCCTCAAGCGCGGTGGCGGCCAGATGACCGCGGCCGAAGTGATGCTCCACAGTGGACTGACCGAGGCGGACGAGAGCCTGCCGCTGCCGTTGATGTCCGTCGAGGCGGACGGCTGGCTGGGCGATCTGTTGTCCGGCAAGGCGGACGAGCAGCTCGAACCGGTCGAGCCGCCGCCGGGTTTCGGTGCACAGTTGCGGCCGTACCAGCAGCGCGGCCTCGCGTGGCTGGCGTTCCTCGACAAGGTCGGCCTGGGCGCCTGCCTCGCGGACGACATGGGGCTCGGCAAGACCGTGCAGCTGCTGGCTCTCGAGGCGTTGAACCGCGCTGGTGGCAAGCGGCCACCGACGTTGCTGGTCTGCCCGATGTCGGTGGTGGGCAACTGGCAGCGCGAAGCCGCCCGGTTCACCCCGGAGCTGTCGGTGCACGTGCACCACGGCGCGGACCGGCTGGACGGCGACGCGTTGCGCGAGGCCGTCGAGAGCCACGACCTGGTGCTCACCACGTACGCGCTGGCCGCTCGCGATGCCGACGCTTTGAACGACCTGACCTGGGACCGCGTGGTGCTCGACGAGGCGCAGAACATCAAGAACAGCGCCACCCGGCAGTCGCAGGCCGTGCGGCAGCTCAAGGCACGCCACCGGGTCGCGCTGACCGGCACGCCCGTCGAGAACCGGCTGGCCGAGCTGTGGTCGATCATGGACTTCGCGAACCCCGGCGTGCTCGGCACGATCAACACGTTCCGCGCCCGCTTCGCCGTCCCGGTGGAGCGGCACAACGACCAGGACGCCGCCGCCCGGCTGCGCAAGATCACGAACCCGTTCGTGCTGCGCCGCGTGAAGACCGACCCGCGCATCATCAGCGACCTGCCGGACAAGGTCGAGATGCGCCAGCTGTGCAACCTCACGACCGAGCAGGCGTCGCTCTACCAGGCCGTCGTCAACGACATGCTGGAGAAGATCGAGGAGTCGGAAGGCATCGAGCGCAAGGGTTTGGTGCTCGCGACGATGTCCAAGCTCAAGCAGGTCTGCAACCACCCCGCGCACTTCCTCAGCGACGGTTCGCGCGTGGCCGGCCGTTCCGGCAAGCTCGCGCGGCTCGAAGAGGTTCTGGAGGAAGTGCTCGCCGAGGGCGACAAGGCGTTGTGCTTCACGCAGTTCACCGAGTTCGGCAGCATGCTCGTGCCGTACCTGGCCGCGCGCTTCGACACCGAGGTGATGTTCCTGCACGGCGGCACGACCAAGGCGTCCCGTGACCGCATGGTCGAGCGCTTCCAGGACTCGCGTGGCCCGTCGCTGTTCCTGTTGTCCTTGAAGGCAGGCGGTACCGGCCTCAACCTCACCGCCGCCAACCACGTGATCCACCTGGACCGCTGGTGGAACCCGGCGGTCGAAGATCAGGCGACCGACCGCGCGTTCCGCATCGGGCAGCGCCGCAACGTGCAGGTGCGCAAGTTCGTCTGCATCGGCACTTTGGAAGAACGCATCGACGCGATGATCGAGGAGAAGCGCGCGTTGGCGCAGCTGGTGGTGGGGGCCGGCGAGAACTGGCTCACCGAGCTGTCGACCTCGCAGCTGCGCGACCTGCTGACGTTGTCGGGGGAGGCCATCGGTGAGTGAGCACTGGTCAGGACCTCGCTACGGCAAGACCATCAAGGTCGAGAACGGTCTGAAGGCGCGCAGCAAACGCGGTGACATCGGCGCCACCTGGTGGTCGCGCCGGTTCATCGAGGTGCTGGAGTCGTTCGGCATGGGCGGCCGGCTGACCCGGGGACGCAACTACGCGCGCCAGGGGCAGGTGCTGTCGCTTTCCTTGTCCACCAGCATGGTCATCGCGCTGGTGCAGGGCTCGCGGCCGACGCCGTACAAGGCGCGGATCGCGATCAAGTCGTTCACCAACCCGGAGTGGCAGCGGATCGAGCACGCGCTGGCCGGGAAAGCCTTGTACGCGGCCAAGTTGCTGGCCGGGGAGATGCCGGCCGACATCGAGACGCTGTTCGCTTCCCTTGGGCTGCAACTGTTCCCGGCGTCGTCGCGTGAGATGACGATGGACTGCAGCTGCCCGGACTGGGAGGTGCCGTGCAAGCACCTCGCCGCCACCTGCTACCTGCTCGCCGAGTCGTTCGACAACGACCCGTTCGAGATCCTCGCCTGGCGCGGTCGGGGCCGTGAGGACCTGCTGGAACGCCTCCGCACGTTGCGCGGCACCGCTCGCGCGGTGGCCGCGCGCGAGGAGGCACCGCCGCTGACTCGGTGCCTGGACACCTTCTGGCAGCGGCAAACCGCTTCCTCGTTGAACCTCGGCGATCCCACGGCGGTGGTGCGGGTGGACGCGGTGCTGGACCAGCTCAACGCGGTGCCGATCACGGTGCGCCGCTCGAACGTGGTGGACCTGCTGCGCCCGGCCTATCTCGCGTTGAGGCCGGGCGAGCAGGGTTGATCAGCTCCAGCCGAGGCGCGGGAAGACCGACTCGCCGGAGCGTCGTTGTTCACGACGCCGACCAGCGGGCGTGATGCCGCCGACGCGGTAGACCTGCTTGGTCGTGGCCGAGTTACCGCGCTGGCTGTCGCGTTCGAGGATCCAGCAGGGGTGTGGTCGTCCGACGCGGTGAGCTCGGGCAAGCCGATTCACGCACCGGCCTGCGGGCGTTGAGGATCTTCCTGGGGGCCCACCGCCTGTGAGCCGGCCGCTGTGCTCTGCGACCATCGACGCCATGGCCGTCCCGGACACCCACCTGCGTCAGATCGCCCGCTGGTGCGAACAGCGCATCCCCGAGCACGTTCGCCACCAGGTCCGCGTCGAGTACACGGTGCGGGGATCGAACGTGACCATCGTGGAACTTCGCGCGCCATGGCGTGAAGACCTCGGGCCCGAGTGGACCCGGCTGTCGGTGGCACAACTGCGCCACGACGGCACCCAATGGCGGCTGTACTGGCCCGACCGCAACACTCGCTGGCACCTGCTGCCGGACGTGCCCGCGCAGACCTCGCCTGGCGCGCTGCTGGACGTGATCGACGAGCCTGGCCGCGCGTTCTGGTGACCAGCCTGGTGACCTCGGCGGGCTCCCGGCTGTCGGGTAGGCCGGACGACCTTGGGGCCGGGTCAGGCGTGCCTCCGGTGGCAGGTTGATCGGCAACCCCTGCAGCCTCGTAGGGCGTGGACTCCGTGGGGCGCGGACCCAGGGAGGCGCTGGACCCGTGGGGCGCGGACCCGGTTGGGGTGCGGGCCCGGTTGGGGTGCGGCGCGATTCGCTGGATCGTTGACCCTTTAGGCGCGGTGCCGCCGTGATGGCTGCCTGAAGATCTGTTGGGCTGCGGTGCAGCAGCGACGGCTGGGTGCGGACCCGTTGGGCGCGGTGCGGTCCGCGCGCGTGGAGCGGCGGCGGGCAGGGCGGCTCGGGTCCGTGCCGGGTGGATGTGGGTGTGGGTGGGAGGGCGGCTTGGGGCCGCCCGGTGCCCGGTGGGTGGCTAGTGGGGGAGTTTCGGCTTGGAGCGGTTGGCCAGGATGGTCACGCCCGCGCCTGCCAGGCCTACCTGGAGGGCCAGTTCGATCCAGTCGATGCCCGGCGTGTCGGCCACGCCGAGGACTGTGGCCGCCGCGGTGCCCAGGAGGGCCGCGACGATGCCTACCAGGATGGTGGCCAGGAGTGAGACGTGCTGCCTGCCCGGGACCACCAGGCGGCCCAGACCGCCGATGATCGCCCCGAAGAGCAGCGCGGTGAACAAGCCGCCGATTTCCACTGTGTACCCCCTGAGACGCTGGTGCTTACTGCTTCAGCGTGCGCCGGGCGGGCGGAAAGCGAATCAGGTCTTTCCCTGAGTGGTCCCTGACATCGCCCCTAGCAGGGTGGCGGCGGCCGGGGAGAGTTCGCGGCCGGGAATGTCCGGATCGCAGCCCACTCGGGGCAGGCGGGCTCGGATCGCGGTGGGGGAGCGGTGCATGTCGTCGGCGATGGACCTGATCAGCGTCGAGGCGGGGGTGCCGGTCGGGGTGAGCCAGGTGGTGCGCAGAGCGGTGTCCAGGGCTTCGGTCCAGGGTTGGTTGGCGTTGGTGTAGCGGGACGGGCGGCCGCGCAGGCGCGTGTGGGCGCTGAGGACGCGGGACAGCAGCTTGCCGACCGTGGCGCCGCCTTCGACCGGCAGTCGAAGGCGGCCGTCCGCGATCACCTCGCCCGAGTCGTGCGATCCCAGCAGGTCCAGCACCAGGGACTCCGCGGAGTCCGTCGACACGCTCAGCCGGTAGTTGACCTCGCCGAGCTTGATCTCGTTCTGGAAGGTGGATGTCATGGGGTCGACGTTAGGGAGGGGGTCTGACGGTTTTTCGCCGGTGGGTCCTCTCAGATGCGGTTGTGAAGGAGGAGTTCACTCGAAGGGGTGGGGGTCAGGTTCGTGGCCTTCGACGAGAACACCACGGAGCGGCCGTCGGCGCTGATGGACGGCGCCAGCGAGAAGTCGTTGCCCTGCCTGCCGAATCGCTCGCTCAACCGAACCACCGAGCCGGAGCGCATGTCCTTCAGGAACACGTCGTCCACGTTGTTGGTGTCGCGGCGCACCAGGTTCGACGCCAGCGACGAGAAGACGACGTAGCGGCCGTCCGCGCTCACCGACGGCTGGTACGGCTGCGCGTCCGACACGACCCCGTCAGCGCGGGTGTTCACGCGTGTGATCGCACCGGAACGCCTGTCCTTCATGAAGATGTCCGGCGTGTCCTCGGTGTCGCCGGGCACGAGAGTGTCGCCCCACGCCACGAACAACACGCGCGAACCATCAGGCGTGATAGCCGGCATCAGCGTGTAGGAGGACGTCTGCTCACCTGACGAAGACACGTTGACCCGTTCCACCGCACCGGAAACGACATCCTTCACGAACATGTCCACGCTGCCGTTCGTATCGCCCGGCACAAGATTCGTTGCCGCAGAAGGAAAAACGACGAACCGGCCGTCCGCGCTCATCGCGAGCCCGTGGTGCACCAGCTTGTCGCCCTGCACACCGTCGGAAGAAGTGCTGATCCGCCGGACCGAACCAGAGACCCGATCAGCGAGAAACACGTCCGCCACGCCGTTGGTGTCCCCCTCCGCCAACGTCGACGCCTCCAACCGGAACGCCACATAACGTCCGTCAGCACTGATGGCCGGGCTGCCGAACGCCGGACCGTTGCCGCCGCTCACGCGCGACACGCGGCCACTCAGCATGTCCGTGACGAACACGTCGTCCACGCCGTTGGTGTCGCCAGTGACCAAATTCGCGGCTGACGACACGAACGCGACGAACCGCCCGTCAGCGCTCAACGCCGGCGGATCGAACGACGGCCCGTCACCACCACGCGACGCCGACCGCACCAACCCCGTGCGCAGATCCTTCACGAACACGTCGGAGACGCCGTTGCGGTCGCCGAAAACCAGGTTCGACGCGAGCGAGGGGAACGCGACATGGCGCCCATCAGCGCTGATGACCGGCGTCGTGGAGTCGCCGTTGCCGCGCGTCAGCGGTCTGAACAGCGAGAACGATGCGGAAGCAGAGGAGGAGAAGGCCACCGCGAGCACCGCGGCAACAGCAAGGGACTTCCCGAACAAGGACGTGCACCACCCTAGGTCGCGGGGCGGCGCGGTCAGCTTAGCCCGAAGTCACGGTCTTTCGACCGGGACCGATGTCGGCGACGTCCGCCGCCGCACGCCCAGCACCCCACCCCGCGGCCGACCTCACCGTCACGCGCGTGGTGCGAGTCCGGCTGAACATCTCGTCGAACAGCGTGTCCACGGCCTGCTTCCGATCGGCCAGCACCGGCAGCAACCGCTCGTCGACGACGTCAGCGGGCTCGGGCACAGCAGTCAGCCGCTCGCCGATCCGGGACGCGAACGCCACCAGGAACGACTTCCGGAACGGCCGCGACCGCGCCTCGCTGCCCTTCGACGCCTTCCCGCCGACCGCCACCATCGCCCGCGTCGCCTGCACCAGCAGCGACGTCGACAGCAGCTCCACGCTCTCCAGGTCCACCTCGTCGCCGACCAGCGCCACGAACCCGAAGCCGTCGTAGGCCACCGCACGCGACCGGAAAGCCTGCGACACCACGTGCACGAGCTGTGACTTCTCCTTGAAGTAGCTCTTGTCCAGCCACATCCGCCGCGACGTCGCGAGCGCCGGCAGGTCCGCGTCGAGCATCGCCCGCTCCAGCGCGTGCCGGTTCATCAGCTCCTGCGCCTTGCCCGACAACGCCTCGGCTTCCTCGGGGAACGACGTCGACTCGGCTTTGGCGAGCAGGGCGCGCACCCGGTTGAGCACCTTCGGGTCCAGACCCGCGCGCACGGCCGACATCAACGCGTCACCCGGCAACGGCAGGATGCGCGGCAACGTTGGCAACCGCCGGAGGAAGTCCAACAGCCGTGCAGCCGTACGAGACGTGTAGGACGCCGTCTCGATGTGACGTGAGGCCCACGCCTCCAACAACGGGCCTTCCCACCACACAGAGGCGCCGATCTCGTCGAGCTGCTGTTGCCATCGGGGGTGCACGGTCGACGAGACATGCGGCGAACAGGACAAAGCGATCACGTCCACCACGAGCGAGGCAGCGGACTCGTCGAGCGAACGCGACACCATCTCGCGAACGTCGTAGGGCAGCCAGCCCCGCTCCCACGCCGTGTCGACGGCCTGAACCAGTTCCACGCATCGCAGTATGAGACGTCCGCCATGTGCACGAGTCGGGGACCACCTGGTAGACACGGGATGTGATCGAGCTCCAGTTCCGCGGCCGGACCGTCGTCCGCGACCACGCGCTGGTGATGGCGATCATCAACCGCACCCCGGACTCGTTCTACGACAAGGGCGCCACCTACGCCGAGGACGTCGCGATGGAGGCCGTGCACCGCGTCGTCGACGAGGGCGCGGACATCGTCGACATCGGTGGTGTGAAGGCCGGCCCCGGTGACCTCGTCGACCCCGAAGAAGAAGTCCGCCGCGTAGTGCCGTTCATCGCCCGCGTGCGCGAGGCCTACCCCGATCTGATCATCAGCAGCGACACCTGGCGCGCGGACGTCGGCAGGCTCGCCTGCGAGGCCGGCGCGGACCTGCTCAACGACACGTGGGCGGGCGCGGATCCCCAACTGGCCGAGGTCGCCGCGGAGTACGGCGCCGGCTACGTCTGTTCGCACACGGGCGGTGTGAAGCCCCGTACGCGTCCGCATAGGGTTACTTATCCAGATCTGGTCGCGGACGTCATCGCGGAGACGACCGCACATGCGGAGAAGGTCGTCGCGCTCGGTGTTCCGCGCAAGAGCGTGCTGATCGACCCCACACACGACTTCGGCAAGAACACATGGCACAGCCTGGCGCTGGTGCGGCACACGGACGAGCTGGTGGCGACCGGGTGGCCGGTGCTGATGGCTCTGTCCAACAAGGACTTCGTCGGGGAGACCCTCGGCGTAGAACTGCACGAGCGCGTCGAGGGCACCCTCGTCGCGACTGCGATCGCGGCGGTGGCGGGCGCCGCGGTCTTCCGCGCGCACGAAGTGGCGCGCACCAGACGAGTACTCGAGTCCGTCGCTCGACTGTGAGCTGGAGGTATCAGGTGGACGACGTCTTCGCCCGGTTTTCGGAGGGCCGGTGGGACGACTTCCTCGACGAACTCGACAAGATCCGCGTGAGCGTGGCGGATCCCGCGGAACGGCAACAGCTGAAGGCGACCGCACGGCGTGACGCGCGTGAGGCAGGCTCTCAGCCGTTGCTCGTGCGGATGGCCATCGCGGACCACTACCTCAACCTGCTCGCCATCGGCGTGTGGGCGGGCGACGAGAGCTGGCGCGCGGATCTGCGCGACCTGGTGATCTCTCTCGTGCCCGGAGACGACGAGTCACACGACGACGCCCTGGTGAGCTCTGTGATCGCCGTGGTCCTCGCACAACTGCTGCAGGACGCACGGCTGCGTGGCGGTTCCGAGGCCGACGTCATGGCACGGTCGGCGTGGGAGAAGGCGCAGGAGTGGGCGGCCTACGCGGAGGACCGTTACGTGGAACGCCTCCTGCACGCCTCCACGGAGGCAGGTGCGCGCGTCGTGACGGAGACCGAGGTCCAGGAGGTCGTCGAGCTCGCCACGGCCGCGGCGGACGACCAGCACGCCGAGACGATCGCCGCACTGGAGACCGAGGGCTTCACCGCGGAGATCATGAACGGCGTCTGGGTGGTGGAAGGGGACTTCCGGAACGCGGTCCGGGCGGCTGCGCGCGCGATCACGCTCACGGGCTACGGGTGCGTCCTCGCGCGCAACATCCGCCAATCCGCGGTGATGTTGTGGCACGAGAACACGCTCGCGATGGCGGACTCGAAGGTGCCGCGCTGGCGCGTCTACCCGATCCTCGCGCCCGTTACCCCGCAATCCAAGTTTTCCGGTGGGGAAGGCCTGCCGTTCACCCGCGACACCCACCCGCTGGCACCCGCTCCAGAAGTCGTGCGCCGGTTGGCCGACGCCGTTGGTGTCAACCTGTCTCATCTGCTGGCTGCATTGCGGTGAAAGGGTGATCTTTGACTTTCCGCAACCTTCACTCGTTATCTTGGTGGCATGCCCAGATTTGCCGAGTTCGATGTGGAAGGCCTGCGGAAATCCAGCGCCGTCGCGGACTTTCCCTGGTCAGAGACGTGGGTCACGTTGATCCGCGTCGATGCCAAGGGAGTTGTCCGGCAAGCCAAGTCGTTGACTGAGAAAGCTTCTTTGCTGACTGTCGCGTCAGACAAGGACCTCGTCATCGCCTCCTGCCCGGAGATTTACGCGGTCGACGACCTGTCGGCGGCCAGAGCGGCCGTCAGGGCTTCGGTCGCACGCGAAATGACGCCAAGCCTCGGATGAATGACTCCCGCCACTCGGGCTCAGCGGCGAGCACGAGTTCCGGGAAACGCCGCAGAAGCGTTCCGAACGCGATCTCGGCCTCGATGCGAGCCAGCCGCGCCCCGACGCAGTAGTGGATGCCGTGTCCGAACGCGACGTGTGGGTCTCGGCCCAGCTGCAACACGTCCGGATCGGAATACCGGGACGGATCCCGGTTCGCTGCCCCAAGTGAGACGGTGACCTGCGAAGACCGTGGAATCTCCACCCCTCCGATGATCACGTCGGTCGTGGCCACGCGGATGAGCCCCGTGGCGAGCGGCCCGTCGAGGCGCAGGAGCTCGTCGACGGCGTCCGGGATCAGGAGCGGGTCCTCGATCAACCTCTGCTTCATGACTGGGTCGCGCAGCAGCGCGAGCAGTCCGTTGCCGATGAGGTGCACGGTCGTCTCGTGCCCGGCTGTGATGAGCAACACGAGGTTCTGCACGAGGTTCGGTTCGTCGCGGAGCTCGGTGATGACGTCGTCACCGGGCTCCTTGGTCTCCAGGAGCCGCTGCACGTAGACCACGAACCGGCCGAAGGCCTCGGTCGCGGTCTCCAGGGTGAGGAGGTCGCGAGCGAGCGCACGGACCTCGTTCCTGTCACTTTCGGGCACACCCAGCAGTTCACAGATGACCGTGATCGGCAGCGGATAGGCGAACGTGTCGATCACGTCCACCTCCTCCTCGGTGTCCCACGCGTCCAACAGTTCGTTGGTGATCTGTTGGATCCGCGGCCGC
This sequence comes from Lentzea aerocolonigenes, assembly GCF_000955955.1. GTDB lineage: Bacteria > Actinomycetota > Actinomycetes > Mycobacteriales > Pseudonocardiaceae > Lentzea > Lentzea aerocolonigenes_A. The sequence goes on along the minus strand of NZ_JYJG01000045.1, from coordinate 83,851 downwards.
AGCGCTTCCATACGTCGTGTGGAGAACGCGCGCGCGACGGGCTTGCGCAGCTGCGTGTGTTCCGGCGGATCGGTGTGGTTCAGCATGCCGCCGGGGATGAACGCACTGCTCAGTCCTGGGTGGTTGAGCGCCTGCACCACGTCGTCGTAGCGGGCGATCATCCACGTCTCCTGGCCGTCCGGGCCCTCGATCAGTGCCGGTCCCCGCTCGCGCCAGTTGTCGAAGTACGGGGCCGGGTCTGCGAAGAAGCTCATGACGTCAGCGTGGCGTTTGCGCTGTTCGGGGGCCTGAGTAGGCGATCACCCATCTTCCGCCCGCCGATCACCTAGCCTGGCTGGATGGGGTGGCCGTTCGTGGGGAGGAACGCCGAGCTCGCCGCGGTCCGGCGGGCGTTGCGCGGCGCCGGGCTGATCGTGGCCGGGCCGGCCGGTGTGGGCAAGACGCGGCTGTTGGACGAGGTGGCGTGTGATCTTCGGCTGCGTGCGACGTCCGCGATGTCGGGCATTCCCCTTGGCGTGATGGCGCCCTTCCTGCCGTCGGTGGAGCCCTCGCCGTTGGCCATGTTGCACGTCGCACGGACCGCGCTCATTGGTCGCGTCGTTGTGGTCGACGACGTGCATCTGCTCGATGACGCGTCCGCGGGTCTGTTGCACATGCTCGTGCAGCATCGCGAGGCGGTGGTGGTGGCGACCCTGCGTTCGGGTGAGCGCGCGCCGGATCCGGTGGTGGCGCTCTGGAAGGACGAACTGCTGCCGCGCATCGAGCTCGAACCGCTCGGCTCCGCTGAGGTGACCGAGGTGCTGGAGACGGTGCTGGGCGGTCTGGTGGACAGGAGTTCCGCCGGTCGGTTGTCGACGGCATCGGCCGGAAACATGTTGCTGCTGCGGGAGATGCACCTCGCCGCTCGGTGGGTGTCGCACGACGGCGTCTGGTCGTTGGACGGCCCGGTGCCGTTGTCGCCGCGGTTGATCGAGCTGATCGAGGCGCATCTCGCGGTCGTGCCGGACGAGGAACGGCGGGTGCTGGAGCTGCTCGCGTTCGGCGAGCCGCTCGACCTGGCGGCGTCCGAGGCGTTGGACGGGCTCGTCACGGTTTCGGACGACGGGTTGAGGCTCGCGCATCCGTTGTACGGCGAGGTGTTGCGCGCGCAGTGCCCACCTCTGCGCAAACGCAACCATCAGCGCCATCTGGCTTCCGTGCTGGACGACCCGTTGCGTGTTGCCGTGCTGCGTCTCGAGAGTGGGTCCGCCGATGACCCGGAGCTGCTGCTGAAAGCCGCACGTCTGGCCACTGCGACAGGTGCAGTTGCTCTGGCAGAACGACTTGCGCGCGCTGCGTGGTCGGTTGGTGGTGGTATTGAGGCAGGCCAGCTGCTGGGACAGGTGCTGGTGTTCAGCGATCGGCCGGCGGAGGCCGAGGAGATCATGGCGCTGGTCGCCACCGAGGACGATTCACCGGTGACGCGTGCCATTCGCGCCATGAACCTGGCCTGGGGTCTCGGACGCGTCGACGAGGCGGCGGACCTGCTCGACATGAACGCGGCCAGGGTGAACCTGCTGTTCGACGCGGGGAAGTACGCCGAGGCGCGCGCGGAGCTCACCTACGAGGCGCCGGAAGAGGCCGCCATCCTCGCGATGATCGACGTGGTGGAGGGCCGGTACATCGGCCCCTTTCCCGAGGTGCCGATGCGAGAGGACTTCTCGTTGGCCTGGGAGAGCACGAAGTTCGCCGAGGTGTTCGTCCGCTCGCTGCACGGTGACCTGGCTGGTGCGGAACGCATTGCCGTGCAGGCACATGGGGAGAAGTCCGAGTGGGATTCCATGCGGTCGACCTGGGCGGCATCACTGGCCGGGCTGGCAAGGGCGCGCGGCCGCCTGGAGGACGCGCGCAGGTGGCTGCGAGAGGCACGCTCCATCAAGCCGTTCGCGCAGCTCTGCGAATCCACGCTGGTGGAGGCGATGCTCGGCAACGACGCCCGCGACCTGCTCGCCGCCGCCGAAGCGCAGGCGCCGCAAGGGATGCGGCCGTACCGCTACGGGTTGTGGCTCGCCCGGATCTGGGCGGGTGGAGTGTCGCCGTTCGATGCGATCGCGGACGTGCGCGCACACGGCGAGTTCGCCGCCGAGGCCTTGTTGCTGCACGAGGCGGTGCGACTCGGGTTTGCCGACCGCGCTGCTGAACGGCTGCGCGAACTGGCCTCGACCACCACGGGGCTCTTGGTGCCGGTGTTCGCGGCGCATGCGGAGGCGTTGGTGAACAAGGATTCCGATGCTCTGATCGAGGTCGCCACCAGGTTCGAGAAGGCGGGGTTCGTGCTGCTGGCAGCGGAAGCTGCCGCCGAATCCGGTAATCGGGCGTTGTTCGGTCGTCTGGTCGGCATGTGCCAGGGCGCGCGCACTCCGGCGTTGGCTTTGATCACGACGACGCAGCTCACCCGTCGCGAACGGGAGATCGCCGTGCTGGCCTCCCGCGGGCTGACGAACAAGGAGATCGCAGCGTCGTTGGTGATCTCCGTGCGCACCGTCGACAACCACCTGTCCAACGCTTACGCGAAGCTCGGCATCGCCACCCGCGGCGAGCTCGCGTTAGCCCTATCGGATGACAACGGTTAACAGAAGGCACGGGTCCGAACGACACCCCCGGCATGAGCAACGGCTACGCGGTCGTCGACGTCGAAACCACTGGGCTCGGTGATCATCACCGGGTCGTCGAGGTCGCGGTCGTCCACGTCGACCCGTCCGGGCGCCGGACCGACGAGTGGTGCTCGCTGGTCAACCCGCGTCGCGACCTCGGTGCCCGCCACGGCATCACCGCGGCGGACATCCAGCGGGCGCCTGACTTCGCCGGTGTCGCCGGCGAGCTCGCCGCCCGGCTGTCCGGCCGGGTGCTGGTCGCGCACAACCTGCCGTTCCACCTGGTCTTCCTGCGCGCCGAGTTCGCCCGGCTGGGACACGAGCTCCCGGCTTCGGGGGTGTGCACGATGGAACTCGGCGGCGGCGTCACGCGCGCGTACTCCGCGTTGCGCAACGCGCGGGCGTCCGCGGGCCTGTTGGTGTCGTGCCTGGACCGGGTCGGTGACGTTTCGCCAGTGCGGCTCGAAGTACCACGTCTGTTGCGCACCTACGCAGTGCAACGCAGTTCCACGGGAGGACGGGCGTGAACAACGTGCAGCGGGTGGCCGGGTTGATCCAGGAACGCAACCGCATCGACGCCGCGTTGTCGTCGTGCATCCGGCGCCCCGCGCTGCCGGGGCACCTCGGTGACTGGATCGCGGCGCAGGTCTTCGGGATCGAACTGGAGCAGCACGCGGCGAAGGGGGTCGACGGGCGGTTCGCGGACGGGCGGACCGTCAACATCCGGTGGTACCTGAAGCGCGACAACCTGCTCGACCTGCGGGAGGACGGGCCGGACCGCTACCTCGTGCTGACCGGGCCGAAGGTGGCCGCGGACGTGCGGCCGATGGTCGTGGACGCCGTGTACCTGTTCGATGCCGCGAGTGTGGTGGCTGAGCTACGGGCGCGTGGGCTGAAGATCGGTGTGGCGTCGAGTGTGCGCGCACATCTGTGGGAGGCCGCGGAGATCTATCCGCGGCACAACCCGGCGTTTCCTCTCGACGACGAGCAGCGGGAACTGCTGGCGTTGTTCAGTCATCGGCCTTGAGGCTGTGGCCGTCCCAGGTGAAGCGAACGGTCGTCACGGCGTCGTCGCCGTCGGTTCCGGTGGTGAGCTGGTGGATGGCGATGCCGGTCAGCTCGCGGTAGTCGCACCACTCGTGGTCCGAGGTGAGCACGAGGTCCAGGTCGAACGCGACGAGCAGTTCCAGGAGCTGGCCGCGGTTGGTCGCGTCGACGCCCACGAACACCTCGTCCAGCAGGATCAGCCGAGGTGAGTGCGGCGTGGCGTGGTAGTGCGCTGCTGCTGCGGCGAACAACGGCAGGTGCAGCACGATGGCCTTCTCACCGCCGGACAACGCGCCGTGCACGCGTTTGGTGACGGGGACCCAGCCGTCGCCGCGGTCCACCTTCACGACGAACTGGTGCCACGTCGTGTAGTCGAGCACCTGGGCGAGTTGTTGTTCCCAGCCCGTTGCCGTGTCGTGTGCGCGTGCTTCCTCTACGCGCTCGCGGAAGAACTGGTGCAGCACAGTGCGTTCCGCGTCGTCCAGGTCGGAGCGCAGCAGTAGGTCGCGGGCCTCGCGGGTGCCTGGCGGGAGTTGGGGATCGACCTGCCAGTCGAGTTGCACGCGGATGTTGGACGCGGTTTGGACGCGCTCCAAGCGTTGGTTCATCGTGTCGACGAGCTCGGAGGCGCCCTGGATGCGCTGGGCGATGTGCCTTCGGGTGTCGCCGGTGAGGGTCTGGTCGAAGAGGTCGCGCTCGGCGTCGGTGATGTGTGTGCGCATGCGGTCGCGTTCGGCCTGCAGCGCTTCCAACAGCGCGTGGGCGCCCATGCGCGCGCCGTCCAGCGTTGCGCTGAGGAGGGTGACGTTGTCGTCGGGGTCGAGTGACAGGTCGATGCGGCCCGCGAGTTTTTGCTGGGCCTCGTGCACGGCCAGACCGAGGCGGGACTCGGCGTCCCGGATCAGCCTGGTGTCGACCGGACCGTCGGGCAGGTCGCCTGCGTCGGCGGGCAGGTGGCTGTTGCTCAGGTGGCGGTGGCGTTCTTCCGCTGTTTCCCTGACCGCTGCGGCCTCGGCGGCACGTGCGGTGTCGACCTTGCGCTTCTCTTCCAACGTACCGAGGGTGCGCGCCAGCGAGGTTTGCTTGTCCTGCAACGTCTCGCGCTGCTCGGCCAGTTCGAGTGCCTTGGTGCGCAACGAGATGAGCTGCTGGTCGAGGGCGTGGAACTCGGAACCGGCGGAACGTTCGACGGTTTCCAGGGTGATGGCGACGTCGGCCGCCTCCTGCTGACGGGCGGAGGCGGCTTCCTCGGCTTCGTCCGCCAGCGCACTGCTCACCGAGGAGCGGTTCATCGCTTCGACGGCGAGCGCTTCGGCCGCTTGAGCGTCGTGGCGGTCGTCCAGCCAGCGGTGGCCCGCGGTGCTGAACGCGGCGACGGCGTCCAGGTTCACCGGGACGTCGCTGCCTGCCATGCGGAGCGTCTCGGCTACCAGTGCGTCCACTTCGGACACTCGGCGGGCTGCGGCGGCGACGGCGTCTTTTCGCGCCGCACAACGCAACTGCGCCTTGGTGCGCTGTTCCTCGGCGATCTCCAGCGGGTCGGTCGATGGCTGCCTGGCCAGCTCACCGGCGAGGGTCGCACGGCGGACGGCGATCTGCGACAGCGCGGCGTCCACTCCGGAGAGATCGGTGGCGAGCTGCTCGATCAGGCCGGTGAGCTCGGCGATTCGGCCTGCCCGCGCGCGTTTGCGTGAGTCGGCGCCGATGTAGGTGGGGGAGGGCTTGGTCCACCGGCCGTGCGCGTTCGCGAGGCGCCACGTGCCGTCGGCGCCGATCGCTGCCGTGTGGCCCGTGGCGGTCTCACCGAACGCGATGCCTTCCAAGAACCGGTAGGCGCGGTCGTCGTCCGTGATGAGCACTTCGAGCAACGTGCGGCCGGGTGCGGGGCCGGCGAGCAGTGGTTCGGCGAAGCGGTCCTGGTCGGAGAGGCCGAACGAGTTGCCCGGTGTGAGCCACGCGTCGAGCAGTCCTGACGCTTCGAGGGCGGCTTCGACGGCGGTGCACACGTCGGGTGGTGTTCCGGGGCGGAAGTTCACCAGGCGCCACAAAGGAGCGCCCACGGCCGATGAGCGGTAGTTGGCGTCACGGGTGTACGGCGCCGGTGGTGGGACATCGACCTGGTTGGCGAGCTTCTCGCGGATGGAGTTGTACTGCGAGAGTTGGCCGTTGAGCGCGGTGCGCGTCTCGTGGAGCCTTGCCTCGATCGCCGCGAACTCCTCGCGGGCGAGAGCTGCGGCTTCGACGACCTCACCGTGTTCGGAAACGTGCAGCTCAGCACAGCCGTGCGCCCACGTCTCGAAGTCGGCACCGAACTTCGCAAACGCTTGCTCGAACGCTTGCTGCGCGGCCGTTTCCGCGTCCGTGGCGAGGTCGAGTTCCTCACGGGTCTCGTCGAGCCGTAGGCGTGCCGCGTCTCGTGCGTCGACTGCCCTCTCGTGGAGTGCCACGGCTCGCAGGACAGCGTTGATCTCGGCCGTGCGCGAGTCCACGGCGGCGCTGAGCAGCTGACGGCCTGTTCGCGCGTCTGTTCCTTCTTCGATCTCCTCGAACACCGACGGCATGCCTGCCCGTTCGGCGGCCTCGCGGGCTTCGTGCGTCGAGTGCCGCACCTCATCAGCGCGTGCGGCGGCGTCGGCCTTGGTCTGCGCGGCTTGTTCTTCGTCCGCAACGGCGCGCGCACGCAGTTTCGCGGCGTGCGCGGCGGCTTCCGCGGCCCGGTGAACAGCAGCGGAATGCTGCTGCCGCAACAGGTCGAGCTGCTTGCCTTCCTGGTAGGCGGGCAGGTCGGAGATCCCGGCGATCTCGGCGTCGACCGCGCTCGCCTCTCGTCCCAGCGCCGCGAGCTGCTCGAAAGCCTCGTCGGTCAGCGTGACCTGGCGCTGGTATCGCCGTTCGCTCATGCGGGCGGCGCGCGTGAGGTCTTCCAGTTGCTCGGTCGACGACGACAACGCCCATGCCGATGCACCGAGCACACGTTGCGCATAGGTGCGTTGGACGTCCGCGAGCCGTTCGGCGGTGGCGATCTCCTCGTCGAGCCGGTGCAGCTCCTCGCGTTGCCGGTCGAGCCGTTCGAAACCCTCGGCGATCTCGGTGAGGTCCGACTGGTCCAGCGGCGGAAGTGCCTTGGAAAGCAACGACGACAGCACGCTCGGGTCGAGCCGTTCGGACAGCTTCGGCGTGCGCAGCTGCAACAGTGCGGTGATCAGGGAGTCGTACCGTTGTTCGCTCACGCCGGGGAACAACGTCGTCCGCACCGTGTGGCGGTAGTCGGCCGGTGAGGCGTGCACAACGCCGTGCTCACCGATCGCCGCAGTGAGGTCGGTCTTGGTCAACGGGCGACCGGCCTCGTTGACGAGCTGCAGATCCCCGATGCGTTGCGTGGTGGTGAAGTACGTGGCCGTGACGTTGGACGTGTTCGTGGTGGCCTGAAGCCTTGCGCCACAGGTGAACCACTCGTCGTCGTGCTCGAACTCCAGCCACACGTAGCCGACGCGGGTGCTGCCCTGGTTGCCCTCGCCCATGAGGTTCCAGTGCATGGTGCGGTCCGCGCTGCCGAACGTCGACAGGCGGTGCGGGCGCAGGTTCGCGTCGAAGAGGTACGGCAGCAGCAGCTCGAGGGCCTTCGACTTGCCGGTGCCGTTCGGGCCTCTGAGCAGCAGTCTTCCCTGGTGGAACGTGAAGATCTCGTCGTAGTAGCGCCAGACGTTGATGATCCCGGCGCGGCTGGGTTGCCACCGGTCAGTCATGCAGCTCCTCGTACCTGGCCGCGGCGGGCAGCCTGCGAACGGTGCCGTTCTCCGTGCGCGCGAGCCCGAACGCCTCGAGCAGCGCGAGCCCGTCGTTTGCAAGCCTGCTCGCGCCGCCGTCCGACTGGTAGGCCTTGGCCCAGTTGCGGAACCTGGTGAGCAGTTCGCGTGCTTCTTCGACCAGGTCCTCTGTTCGTGTGGGACCTTGTGCCAACCGGTCGAGCAACAACAATGCGGCGACCTTCGCGTGGCTGTCGTCGTCCGGGAACCTGGTGTCCGTGGCGATCGCGTCGGCGTCGACCACGAGATAGCCCTCGGCGCGCTCCTCCAGCGTGCAGCCGGCCAGTCCGACGCCGGTCTGGACGATCTTGCGTCCGGTGGGGCTCGTCAGGAACGCTCGCTGACTCTCGGTCAGATCTTCCTTGTACACCACGGGATCGTCGATGAGCCTGCGCATGGTGGAGTGCCGTTGGTGGAGGCTGCGGTGCGCTTGGTCGTACCGTGACTCTTTGGTGAGATCCTCGATCGTGTCCACTGTGGAGGGTGGATTCGGCGCCGCCAGCAGGCGGGTGATCACGACCGGGTCGCTGCGGAGCTCGGTCTCGTCGCTCTCGAGCGCGCCCTGCTGTTGCAGGTAGTTCAGCACGTCGGCGAACGCGGAGCGGTCCGAGCGCTTTGCGGGGTCGAACGGCGGGAGGTTTTCCAGCGTGGCCGCTTGTTGAACGCTCTTGGCCAATGCGTCGATGGTTGTTGTTGCGGCGGTGAGCAACTCCGCGCACGTGAGGCACAGCAGGATGTAGCGCCGGCGGTCGAAGTCCGGTGCGGGCCTGGTGCGATCGGGGTTCTGCGTCGTCTTGAACAGGCGCGCGTACCCGGCGCGCGGTTCGACCGTGACGCGCCAGCCGCAGTAGTAGTCGAACCACTTCACGATCGGTTCGCGCCTTCTGCGGATGAGGTCGAACCCGTCGGGATCGTTCGCGGCCGACAGCAGAGGACGGGCGAGCAGCAGCCGGATGCCACGCGCCACCTCCTCGCTCTCCAGCCGGGCGAGCTGGTTCCCCGTCCTGCTCATCGGCTCTGTACGTCGATCACGTAGTCGGGTCCGCTCAGCGTGCCCTTCTGGGTGGTGATCGTGGCCCAGCCGCGGGCGTTGCGCAGGTTGATCTGCATCCGCCCGTCGGTCGTGCCGGCCACGCGCGTGCCCGTGCTGTCCGGATCGCTGCCGAGCGCCCGCCCGACCAGGTCGATCAGCCGGTGGAAGGTGTCGTGGTCGAGGCTGGTCAGTGTGGAGATCCGGACCGGGCCGTCGGTCTGGATCTGCCGCCACGCGTGCTCGAGCTCGGCGCGTTCCTTCTCGGCCTGCTCGCGGCGGTTGCGGCGGATGTGTTCGACGTCGCGGATCTTGCCCGTGCTCCCGATGTGCTCCTGCTTGCCCGTCGTCCGGAGCTGCGGCGAGACCTCGACCGGCGGTGTGTTGGCCCACGGCTCACCGCTCGGGATCAGCTCCCCGTCGGCGTGCGCGAGGTGGGCGTGCCTTGCGGGCCACAGCCCGAAGGCCGCGTTGAACAGCTCGTGCGCCTCGTCCTCGGTGCTCTTGGCGAACCAGTGCGCCAACGCCTTGAAGTCGGCCGCGGTGTTCGTCGGTCGCTTTTTCTGTTCACTGATCCGGTCGAGGACTCGGAGGAGCTGGACTATCGCCTTGCGCGCCACGTCCTGCAGCTCGTCGGCCTTGGACGGCGTGTCGTGGAACCAGGCCTTGAGGTTGAGCCACCGCTCGGTTCGCTGCCGCAGCCAGTCTTCGTCCTGGAAGAGGCCCGCGCCTTCTTTCGCCTGCTCGTGGACGTTCGTGGGGATCTTGCCGATGGCGTCGCGGATCCGGTGCTTGCGCGCGTCCAGGCCCGCGATGAAGTCCTTGAGATACGTGATCGTGGTGCGCTTGACGTCCTGGAACGTGGCGAGGTCGTGCTCCTCCTTGAGCAGCCGCTGCAGGTCCGCGTTGAACCGCGCGGTGTTGGTCTGCAGCGTTTCGACGTGGCCTTCGAGCTCCATCAACGCCGCGAACGCCCTTTTTGTTGGCGTTTGGAGCTCGGTGAGGCGGTCCGCGATGGCGTCGAGTACTGCCGTTTGCAACGCCCCGCTGCTGGTCAGGGTTTGTATCGCGTGCTGAACGCCTGCGTATGCCGCCTCACCGTGCTTGGTGAGTCCGTACCGGTGCTGAGTGCTCTCGACCAGGCCCCACTGCCGTAGCGCACTGAGAGATTTCGTCAGCTCCTCGTCCGTCACCTGCTCGGCCCAGCCGACGTCTTTCAGTCGTAGCTGCACGTCGTCGAGGGCCAGCGACGTCTCCAGGCGCTCGTTCGCCAGGCCGAAAGCGCGCAAAACCGCAGTGTGCAGCTCCGCGCCCTCGGCCGTGGTGAAGCGGAACAGGTCCGCCGGCACCCTGTGAGACTTCGTCACGTGGCCCACCGTAGCTGGTCGCTGTAGCTCGTTCGGGTGACACGGCGAGCGGCCGATCTTCGTAACGAGTTCCGGTACGGATCAACCGGACATCGCGCGCAGGTGCTCCTGGGTCTCGGGGTCTTCGGAGAAGACGCAGACCCCGCGCATGCCTCGCGTCAGCAGAACTTTGTACGTGTTGCGGACCAGTCGGGCGAAGTGGAGGTCGTCGGCCTTCTTCACAGCGGGGTCGTGCGAGTGCTGCCGCTGCGGTTCCCAGTGGTCGTCGCGCCAGACGAAGTCGTTCCCGAAGATCACACCGGCCCAGTCGTACTCGAACCCCTGGGCCGTGTAGATGCAGCCGACCTGGCCGAAGCCGCGCTCGTCGCTCGCCCAGAAATGCGAGGCGGGCACGTCGGGGACCCGCTGCTCCGGCTTCGCGTTCCACGGCCGGTGCCAGTCGCCGATCCGCACGTCCGGCACCAGCACCTTCACGCCGTCCTCGGTGACCGGATCGCTCCACCGCCAGCAGTACCCTGCCGCGACGCGCGCGGTGCCGCCGTCCCTGGCCTGCCGGTCGAGCAGCCACGACTCCATCTCACGCGGCGACTCCGCACTGCGCACCACGAACTCGTCGTCAGTGCCCGCCACCAGCGTCGACCAGCGGGTAGGTGCTCCCTTGACCCCCAGCAACCTGGCGACCCACGCGTCGAAGAGCTCCGACCCGCCGCACCGGAACTGGCCGTCGAGCTTCACCACCTCGACCTCGCAGCCCGCTGACGTCGCCGCCGCCTCGATCTCCAGCAGCGAGCCCATCTCGCCGGGGCGCACCGTCTGGTTCTCGTCGAGCAGGAACACCGGCACCCTGGCCGCGTCGATCAGCTCCTCGATCTGCCTGCGGGCCTTGTCCCTGACCTCCCGCTTCGTGTAGCGGTTGAGGCTGGTCTCCCGGACGCGGTGGGCCTCGTCGCAGATCAGCACGTCGAGGTCGAGCGGTTCCACGTCGATGAAGTTGTTGAAGTACTTGAACATCGTCTGCACCCGCCGGTTGCGGCTGCCGGCGTGCTTGCGCATGGTGCTGGTGAACGACGACGAGCCGGTCGCGTGCAGCACCTCCCTGCCCTGCCGCGCGAGCTCGCCGAGGAGGCTCAGCGCGATCACGCTCTTGCCGGATCCAGGGCCGCCCAGCACGATCACCACGGTCTGCTTGCGCGACGAGCGCGCCTTCTCCACCGCTCTGCGAACCAGGCTGTACGCCACCTGCTGCTCGTCCAGGAGCACGAACTGTTCGCGTTCCTGGATCTCCTTGGCCGCCACGGTGAGCAGCGGTTTGGACGGCGCGTGACGCATGCCGAGGAACTCGTCGGCGGCGTCGCGGGCACCGTCACGCGTCCCTGCGTCGGTGTCGAGCAACGCGCGCAGGCGGTTGATCAGCTCACCCTTGTTGTCCAGCGTGTAGAGCTCACCGAACTCGTCGACGCCGTAGCGCGTGATGTTCCAGGGTCCGACCTTCCTGGCGTTGTGCAGATAAGCCACTCCGTGCACCGAATCCGGCTGGGCGGCGAGGGCGGGTGTCGAGTCCACGAGGTACTCGCAGTACCGCCGGACCTGTTCGAGCGGATGCAGCACGGGCTGGGAATAGAACTCGACCTTGACCAGGTCGTCGCCGTACGGCTCGGCCTTCGACCACTGCTTCAGCTCGACGACCACGTAGGACGGCCGTCCGTGCCGGGGGTTCCGCCCGCAGAGCACCACGTCGAGGCGTTTCGGACTGTGCGGCAACTTGTGCTCCAGCAGCACTTCGACGTGGCCGAGACCGGCGTCGACGAGATCGCCGAGGAACACCGGCAGGCTGTTCTGCCAGGACCGCACCTCGCCGTCGCTCACCCCCGACTCGAACTGGAACCGGGCCTTCTCCTCGAGGGTTTTGTGCAGCCGATTGGCCAAGGCCTCGGCCAGCAACGACTCGGCGCTCTGACGGACGAGAGCCACAGATTGTTCCCCCACCTAGGCATGCTTGATCCACATGCGGGTGGGGGCAGCGACGAGGTGCGGTGCACGCTCGGTGCCCGTCGGGCCGCGAACTCCGAGGTTAGCTGATCTCCAGGCCGCTCAGCCGACCATCACCCGCAGGTGTTCCTGCGTCTTCTCGTCCACCGAGAACATCGTCACTCCGCGCATGCCTCGGGTCAGCAGCACTCGATAGGCATTGCGCACGAGCGGGTGGAACTGGCTTCCGGCATCCCTGACACCCGGATCGAAGGAGTGCTCCGGCTGGGCGACCCACCTGTCGTCGCGCCACACCAGATCCGGGCCGAAGATCACTCCCGCCCAGTCGTACTCGAAGCCCTGCGCCGTGTAGATGCAGCCGATCTGGGAGACGCCTCTGGGATCGGTGGCCCAGTAGTCGTGGTGCGGGCCGTGTTTGCTGGCTTCCTGGTAGTTCCAGTACCTGCCCCACCCGCCGATTCTGATGTCCTCGTATCTGGCACGTCGGCCTTTCGGCCAGGGCCAGCAGAAGCCGGCGGTCAACCGTCCCGTGTCATCAGGACGTTTGCGTGCCTTGATCCAGTTCTGCATCTCGAACGGGTCGTTGGCCACGTGCACCTGGAACTGGTCGGCCGAGGCCAGGCTGGACCACTTCACGGGCGGCTCGTCCGCGATCCCGAGCAGGCAGTCGACCCATCGGTCGTAGGCGTCGGAACCACCGCACCGGAACTGCCCGCGCAGATGGATCACTTCTGGCTGGCAGTCGAGCCGGCGGGCGATCCTGCTGATCTCCTCGACGGAACCGACCTCGAACTTCCTGACTCGTTGGTTCTCGTCGAGGAGGAACACCGGCACACGCGCCGCGGAGATCAGCTCTTTGATCTGCGACTCACCGGCTTGCCGTGCCTGCGGATACGAGCCGGATGGTGTGCTCGCTTCTCTCAGCCGCTGGGCCTCGTCGCTGATGACGAGATCCAGTCCGTGCAGGCGATCGGACCCGAAGTCGTTGTTGTACTTGAACATTTCCCCGACACGTTCGTCGTCCGGATCCACGTACCGCCGCATTGTCTTGGTGAACGACTTGGAACCGGTCGAGTGGTAGCCGTCCATGCCGAGCGCGTCGAGACGGCCGAGCAGCGACAGCGCGATGGCGCTCTTGCCAGAGCCAGGTCCTCCGACGACGATGAACACCTTTTTCCGGCTGCCCTCGAACGCTTTCACCAGTGCGTCCTCGACCATCTCGTAGGCCGCTCGTTGCTGGTCCACCAACGGCAGCAGCTCACGCTTGGAGATGGAGTCGCGGGCGATCTCGAGCAGCCGGGCGGACGGCCGCGCCGGGTAGCCGAGGAGCCTCCTGGTCGCGGCCAGGTTCTCCTCGCGTGTCCGACCCGCGTCGAGCAGGTCGTTCAGCCGCCGGACGAGCTCGCCTCGATCGTCCAATGTGTACATCCGGCCCCAGTGATCTTCCGGGGCCTGGCCGAGCAGTTCCTGGACTTTCCCGCGACGGGCGTTGTGCAGGTAGGCCAACCCGCTGACCAGTTCCTTTTCTTCGGCCAGCGCCGGAACCGCGCGGTGCATGTAATGGCAGTAGCCACGCACCTGGGCCGCTGGGTGCTGCCGTAGCTGGTCGTGTTCTCTCAGCCGAACCAGCCCGCCCTCGACCGTGTGCACAGTGCTCCACTGCTTGAGTTCCACGAGCACGAACGAGGGCCGGCCCGAGCGGGGACTGTGCCCGCAGACGACGGCGTCGACTCGGAGTGACGAGCGGGGCAGCGCGTGTTCGAGCAGCACCTCGCAGTCGTCCAAGCCGGCTTCGTGCAGGACGGTCAGCAGCGCCTTGAGGCTGTGCAGCCACGAGTCGCGCTCGCTGTCCCCTGCTTTGCGGAAGTGCTTGCTGCGGTAAGCCTTGGCAAGGCGCAGATGCAGCTTCTCCTCGAGTGATTCCTCCAACAGGCTGGCGACATCGCCCTGCACGAGTGGCACTTGACCCCCGATTGCTCGCTCAACGTGACCCCCATCACCCGATCAGGTTATACCCAAACGAGTGGCGGGTTGTCTGCATTGCGCGAACGACTCGGTGTCGGCTCTCGACCTCGATGGGGTGATCCGTGTGGTGGCGTGGATCAAGGAACGGGCTGGGTTGCGCCGATCGGGCTAACCTGCCGCGCGTGCGGACGAGGCTGACCCCCATGCAGCAGGCGGTGGTGGATGCCGGGCGTCCGTTGCCGCAGCTGACTGATCCGCTCGAAGTCGAGTTGCAGGTCAGTGCGTTCGTGGGGCCGTTCGCGGACAACGAGGCGTTGTGGGAGGCGGTCGTCCAGCACCTCAAGGAGGTGCCGAGCCGGCGATCCGCTGCCCTCCTCACCGCGCTGGCGCACCTCCTCCCCGGACGGCCCGGGCAATGGGCGGAACAGGCGGCCCAGGAGCAGCCGGAGCCGCCGTGGGACCTCGGCAAGCTCGAGTTCCGGGAGTGCTGGATCGGGGACCGGTCGCTCGACGCCGGATATCTGGCACTGCTGTGCAGTTATGCGTATGAGGACGAGCCGCACGCCATGGTTTTCATGATCGATGAAATCAGTGGGAGCTTGACGCGGCATGCGTTCATCACACGTCGCGTCGACGAAGCACTCGAGCGGCTCAAGCAGCAGGTGCGGTTGGAGTTGATCTCTGCGGAGGCGGCTCATTGGCTGCTCAGCCGCAGCTACGACCGGTTTGAACGGCGGCCTGGGCTCGGGGTGAGCGTTGATGTGCATCAGACGCGGCTGGTGGCGCGGCGTCGGATCAGGCTGGCGATGAATTAAGAGCCTGTGCGAATCGCAACGTGATGATTCGTCCGACAGTGCACATTGTCTGTAGCTCGATGGTGAGACGGCGATTACTGTCCGACTTGTCGATCACAGGGCGGAGGGACGAGTTGTGGCCGCTCTTCTCGGGCATGACGACCAGGCCCTCAGCCGTGTCCCTGACCAGGCGCGGCACCCGTGGTTGTCAGTCGCGACCCAGCGCTTCGGGCAGACGACCGCGCTGAGCCAGTTGCTGCTGGGCGCGACACTCGGCTTCGGGATGTCGTTCTGGGACGCGTTCGCGGCGCTCACGATCGGGGCCCTGGTGCTCAACGCGATCGCGGTCGCGGTCGGGGTGATCGGGCAGCGCGAAGGTCTGTCGACGGCGATCCTGACCAGGTGGACCGGGTTCGGGCACGCCGGTAGTGCGATGCTCGGGCTGATCATCGCGCTGAGCTGCACCGGGTGGTTCGGGGTGCAGACCGGGCTCGCGGGCGCCACGCTCGCCGGAGCCGTGGGGGTGTTGCCGACGCCTGTGTGGTCGTTGCTCTTCGGCATCGCGGTCACGGTCATCGCGGCCTACGGGGTGCGGTGGATGGCGTGGACGGCCTACGTGGCGGTGCCGGCGTTCCTGCTGCTGCTCGGGTGGCTCGTGCTGACGAAGGTCGACGACCTGCCGAAGGCGCTCAGCAGCGAGGTGCCGGGGACACCCATTGGCATGATGACCGCGGTGACGCTGGTGACCGGCAGTTTCATCGTCGGGGCCGCGATCGCGCCGGACATGACGCGCTTCAACCGCAACGAGTGGGACGTGGCGAAGCAGACGATCCTCGGCATCACGCTCGGGGAGTGGGTCATCAGCCTGGCCGGCGTGGTCATCGCGCACGGGCTCGGCACCACGGACATCATGGGCGTCATCGGCTCGTCGAGCGGCTGGATCGGGGCGCTGATCGTCGTCACGGCCGTGCTGAAGATCAACGACTGGAACCTCTACTCGGCGTCGCTGGGGCTGGTGAACTTCTTCGACGCCGTGTTCGCGGTGCGGATCAGCCGGGCGCAGGTCACGGTCATGGTCGGGTGCGCGGGCAGTTTCCTCGCCGCGGCCGGGATCGTGCACCAGTTCAGCCACTTCCTGGTGCTGCTGGGCGTGGTGTTCCCGCCCGTCACCGGCATCATGATCGCCGAGTACTACGTCGTGCGGCGCTGGCGCAACGAGATCATCTCCACCCGGCCGCACGTGCCGAGGTCGGCTCCGAGCTGGGTGCCCGCGACCGTGGTCATCTGGCCTGCCGCCGCGATCCTCGGTGAGCTGCTGCCGTTCGGGCAGTCCAGTGTGAACTCCCTCGTGCTCGCGTTCGCCCTCTACGTCTCAGCCGGCAGATTGGACCTGCTCCGCATGAGGACGCGCAGGGCCACCAACCGTAAGGTGGTCGGGGAAGCGTCGGCCGCCTGAGGGGTGGTTCAGCGAAATGCACATCGGTATCGACGTCGGCGGCACGAACACCGATGCCGTTCTCGTTGAAGGACGGCGTGTCCTCGCCGAGTGCAAGACGACGACCACGGCGGATGTGACGACCGGGATCGTCAACGCGCTCAACGGTCTGCAGGCGGCCCAGAACTTCGAACCCGCGGCGGTCAATGCCGTCATGATCGGCACGACGCACTTCGTCAACGCCGTCGTCGAGGGTCGAGGGCTCGCGCAGACCGCGGCGGTGCGGCTCGGACTTCCCGCCACCAAAGCACTTCCGCCGTTCGTCGACTGGCCGCAGCGGCTGCGTCAGGTCATCGGCGGGCACTCGTACCTCTGCCACGGCGGGTACGAGTACGACGGCCGGGTCATCTCGCCGCTCGACGAGGACGAGCTGCGCGGCGTCGCCACGGACATCGCGGCCAAGGGCGTGCGGTCGGTCGCCATCTCGTCGGTGTTCTCGCTGGTCAACGGCGACCTGGAGCGCCGGGCCGCCGAGATCCTGACCGCCGAGGTGCCGGACCTGCTCGTCAGCTTTTCCCACGAGATCGGGCGGCTCGGCCTGCTGGAGCGGGAGAACGCGACGATCATCAACGCCGCGCTGCGGGAGCTCGCCGAGCAGATCGCCGACGGGCTCACGGAATCCCTGACGGCACAAGGCATCGACGCCCCTCTGTACCTGAGCCAGAACGACGGCACGTTGATGGACCTGGAGTACGCGCGCTGCTACCCGGTCGCCACGTTCTCCTCAGGGCCCACGAACTCCATGCGCGGCGGGGCGTTCCTGTCCGGACTGGACGAGTGCGCGGTGATCGACGTCGGTGGCACCACGACCGACGTCGGCATGCTGCACAACGGTTTTCCGCGCGAAGCCTCGTCCGAGGTGATGATCAGCGGAGTGCGCACCAACTTCCGGATGCCCGACGTGCTGTCCATCGGCCTGGGCGGCGGAAGTGTTGTGCGAGAACAGAAAGAAGGCATCTCGGTCGGCCCGGACAGCGTCGGCTACCGGCTCGCTCAGCAGTCACTCGTCTTCGGTGGCGACACGCTCACCGCGACGGACATCGCGGTCGCGGCGGGTCTCGCCGAGATCGGCGACCCCGGGCTCGTCAAGAACCTCGACCGGAAACTCGTCGACGCGGTGCTCGACCACGTCTGCGAGCAGATCGCCACGCAGGTCGACCGCATGCGCACGAGCCCCGCGCCGTTGCCCGTCGTGCTGGTCGGCGGCGGCAGCGTGCTCGTGCCGGACGAGGTGGAGGGCGTCAGCGAGCTGATCAGGCCAGAGCACCACGCGTTCGCCAACGCCATCGGCGCCGCGATCGCGCAGGTCGGTGGCGAGGTCGACCGGGTCTTCACGATCGACCCGAACCGGCGGGACGAGGTGCTCGACTCGGCTCGCCAGGAGGCCGTGGACAAGGCCGTCGCGGCGGGCGCGAGGGCCGACAGCGTGCGGATCGTCGAGGTCGAGGAGATCCCGTTGGCGTACCTGCCGGGCAACGCGAGCAGGGTGCGCGCGAGAGCCGTGGGCGATCTTGTACTGGAGGACGCCCCGAGGAGGGCGCGTGCGTGAGATCGGAGCGGACGAGCTGAGGCACATCGCCCGTGGCGCCGCGATCCTGGGCACGGGCGGTGGCGGCGATCCGTACATCGGCAGGCTCGTCGCGGAACAGGCCGTGCTGGAGTACGGACCTGTGCTCGTGGCCGAGCTCCACGAGGTACCGGACGACGCTCTGGTCGCGGGAATCGGCATGATCGGCGCGCCGACCGTGATGATCGAGAAGCTGCCCGCCGGCGAGGAAGCCGTCACGGCTTTCCTCACCCTGCAACGGGAGATCGGCCGCCCGATCACGCACGTGCTGCCCATCGAGGTCGGCGGGATGAACTCGCTCGCGCCGTTCCCGGTGGCCGCGTCGCTCGGCCTGCCGGTGCTCGACGCGGACTGCATGGGCCGCGCGTTCCCGATGGTGCAGATGGTCGTCTGCACGCTCGACGGCGTGCTGGCCAGGCCGCTCGCGGTCGCGGACGAGAAGGGCAACTCGATCGTGCTCGACGTCCACGACAACCACTGGGCGGAACGGCTCGCGCGCTCGGCGACGATCGGCATGGGCTGCACCGCGTTGATGAGCAGCTTTCCCATGTCCGGCAAGCAGGCGCGCGACATCACGATCCCCGGCACGCTCACGCTGGCGGCGAAACTCGGCCGGCTCGTCGAACGGGTCCGGCAGCAGCACGTCGACCCGTGCCAGGCCATCGCGTCGTTCCTCGGCGGCGAGGTGCTGTTCACCGGCAAGGTCGTGGACGTCATGCGCGCCAACGATCCCGGGTTCGCCAAGGGGGAGGCGCGCCTCGAGGGCGACGGGGCGAGCTGCCGTCTCGAGTTCCAGAACGAGCACCTCGTCGCGTCGCGGGACGGCGAGGTCGTCGCCTCGGTGCCGGACCTGATCTGCGTGCTCGACGCCGAGGGTGAACCCGTGCCGGCCGAGCGGTTGCGGTACGGGCAGCGGGTCGCGGTCCTCGGTGCGCCCTGCCACCCGCGCTGGCGGACGCCAGAAGGCCTTGCCCTGGTCGGGCCGTCGGCGTTCGGCTACTCGCACGCATACTCTCCGCTAGGGGGCCAGTAGACCCGCCGGTACCAAGTGCTTCTCGCGCGAGCACCGGCGGCACTACTGTCTCGCGCATGCACCTGCTCCAGCCTGACGAGGTGGACCAGCTCGCCCTGGGCGTGGTCATGCTCGGCAGCGGCGGCGGTGGTGGCGAGCACGAGACGCACGCGTTCGCGGCGATGCTCAGGCAAGAAATGCGACAAAGCGGACCTGTCACCGTTCTTTCGCCGGCAGAGGCCGACCCGGACGGGCACGGTGCACGGGTCGGACTGATCGGCGCGCCGACCGTGATGATCGAGAAGCTGCCGTCCGGCCAGGAGGCGGAGGACGCGCTGAAGGCGTTGCAGGCGCACGATTCCACGACCGCGACGGCGGTGATCGGGTGGGAGGTCGGCGGGTGCAACGGGTTGCTGCCGCTGATCCTCGCGGCCCGGCTGGGGCTGCCGTACGTCGACGTGGACGGGATGGGGAGAGCGTTCCCACGGATCGACCAGACGACCTACGACGCGGCCGGGCTGCCCACGACCCCGTTGGCCATCACCGAACCCAGCGGAAACCGGGCGGTCCTCGACGCGACCGGCATCGAGAAGCTCGCGCGCACGGTGATGGTCGACTTCGGCGGCTGGGCGATGATGGTCGCAAAACCGCTGAAGCTCGCAGACGCGCTCGAAGCGGGCATAACGGGCTCGCTGCAGCGCGCGCTGGAGCTCGGTGAGATCTGGTCGCAGCAAACGCTTTCAGTGGACGAACGCGCGAAGGCGTCCGGCGGTTTCCTCGTGGCGCGGGGAAAAGTCGTCGAAGTCTGGCGGGAGTCCGTCGGGGACTTTCCTCGTGGAACGGTGGCGCTGCGCCGCCTGGACGCCGACGATGCGTATGTGCGCGTGGAGATGCAGGGTGAGTACCTCGTCGCACTGGCGGACGGTGAACCGCTCGTGACGACCCCTGATCTGCTGTGCTGCCTGGACGCGGAGTCGGGCAAACCGGTGTCGACCGAGCGGCTCAGGTTCGGTGCGGTGGTGGATGTGGTCGCGCTCCCATCGCCACCGCAATGGGTTCGGGAACCGATGCTCGGGCGAGTCGACCCGCGGGCGTTCGGCTATGACCTCGACTACCTGCCGTTCCGGGACGTCACGTGATCGACGACGCCGACTCGCTGACCGTGCGCGATCTGCTGGAGATCGGCGTGCTCGGTGAGGCGTGCCTGCTCGCGGGCGGACGCGGGATCGACACCGAGGTCGCGGACGTGCGGCTGGCGGCGGACATGACGGCCGTCGAGGCGTGCTCTGCGGGCGACCTGGTGATCCTCACTGGACACCAGCCGTACCTCGTCGAGGTGGCGCTGCGCCGTGCCTACAGCGCCGACGTGCGGGCCGTCGTGCTGGTGCGCCCGTCGACCGGCACCTACCAGCCTCCTTCCACCGCAACGATTTCGTTCGCCAACCGGCTCGGTGTGCCGCTGCTGCAGACCAAGGCGGAGGACCCGCTGCTGGTCGCCGACTCGTTGCGCACGGCCGTCCGCCGTCCCGAGGTCGCCGCCGCGAGGCTGCTCAACGCCGTCACCGCACGGCTGGGGCGCAGCAAGCCGGACCCGCGGTCGGTCATCACGATCCTGTCCGGCGAGCTGCACGTGACGTGCGCGGTGATGAGCGCGGACGGCACGGCGATCGAGGGCGTCTCGCCGCCGGGCCTGCCACCGGACCTGCTGGTCGGCTCGATCGCCACCACCGTCGAGCTGCCGGAGGGCGTCGCGGTGGCCGTCCCGGTCGAGACCGACCGGACCGGGCACGTGCACCTGTGGCTCGTCGCGCACACCCGCGGCCGCAACAAGCGCTGGGCCGAGACCGTCCAGCAGATCAGCCAGGTCGCGTCGTGGGCGCTCGGCAACTGGGTCGCCGCCGAACGCCTCGAAACCGAGCGCCGGGCCCGTTCCCGCGGCTCGCTGCTGTCCGAGCTGCTCGCCGCGGGCGACGACGTGCCGCCGCAGCTGGTGCAGCAGGCCGTGCTCGCCGGGTGGCGCCTCGACGGCTGGCACACGGGCATCTTCGCCACGCCGAACCCGCCGACACCCGGCATCCTCGACGTCGCCCACACCGAACGCCTGCGCGTCGAGCTCTCCCGGCGCGGCCTGCACGGCCAGCTGGTCGAGGGTGCGGAGGGCTGGTCGTTCTGGATCACCAACGACGCCGAACCGCCGACGTCGCAGCACCGAGAGCTGACCGCGAAGCTCACCCAGGCCCTCGGCCCCTGCACGCTCGTCGCCGGTGTCGGGCGGCCGCATCCCGGGGCGTCCGGGGTGGGGCGGACGCTCGCGGAGGCACGGGAGGCGGCGGCGATGACCGGGGCCGCGAAGGTCGTGCACATCGACGAGCTGGGCGTGCGGCGGTTGCTGTCGATGGCCGCGGAGACGCCGGCGCTGGTGGAGCAGGCGACGCGGTTGCTGGAACCGCTGGCGGGCGTGGAGGACGGGCAGCTGCTGCGCACTCTCGCCATCTACCTGGACGAGGAGTCGGTGACGTCCACGGCGGCGGTACGGCTCAAGGTGCACCGCAACACGGTGGCGCAGCGGATCAACCGGGCCGAGCAGCTGCTCGGGGTCAGCCTGCTGAACCCGGACGAGCGGCTCGCCGTCCACCTCGCCTGCCGGGCCGTCCGCGCGTCGGACGAGTGATCAGGTCGGCACGAACGCCGGCAGCACCGCGTCCACTTGGAAGCCTCCGTCGTCCGTCGGGCCCGCGGTGAGGGTGCCGCCGACCATCTCCACGCGGCCGCGCAGGCCCGACAAGCCTGATCCCGGTCCAGCGCGGGTGTCCGGTGCGGACGACGGGGCGGTGTTGCGGATGACGGCACGGACGCTGCTCGGTCCACAGTGGATGGTGATTTCGGTGTGCGCGCCGGGGGCGTGCTTGTGCACGTTGGTCAGGGATTCCTGCACCACGCGGTACATCGTGCGGCGCACCGCGGGGGAGATGATGTCCGCGTCGCCGTGCTCGGTGAGGGTCACCTCGAGACCGGTCGCGGCGGAGTCGGCCACCAGGTTGGCCAGGCGGTCGGGCAGGACGTCCGGGATGCGGGTGCGGCCGTTGCGCAGGACGCCGACGAGGTCGCGCAGCTCGGCCAGCGCCTGACAGCCCGCGCTGCGCAGCTCCTCGGCGGACTTGCGCACGTCGTCGTCCTTCGCGGACACCTTCAACGCCCCGGCCTGCAGGATCATCAGGTTCAGGCGGTGGGTGACGACGTCGTGCATCTCGGCGGCGAGCCTCGTGCGCTCGTCGGCGCGGGCCTGTTCGGTGCGCAGCTCGTGCACGGCCCGTTCCATGCGCTGGGCGAGCCTGCGCCGGATGAACAGGTATGCGACGGCGAACCCGGCGATCAAGAGGAAAGCGATTACCGCATCGGAGATGTCCAGCGCTGCCGTGGGCAACGCTGGAGCGAGGTCTCCCGCTGCCCGCTTCACGCGCGTGACGATACTGCCGGGTAGGTGTCCACGATCACCTACGGGAGCAGGGCGCACACCCTACTTTCGCAGGTGGCGGGCACCGGTGGATCCGCCTGCCGGACACGTGCGTCCGTTCGCCGCGTCAGTTCCCGCGAAAGAGTGCCGTCCACAGGAACGACTTGCCGAAAGCCGCGGATTCCGAGGGTTGCTCGGTCATCCGGCGCAGTTCGAGCTCGGGGAGGCCTTCAGGCTACCTTCACAGGCCACCTTCCGAGAGGCGTTTGCGGTAGCCGCGCGCACCCTCGGAGCCGACGTTCTCGTGGAAGTCGGGACCGCTCGGGCTGGTCTGCACGTGGTAGTAGACCGCGCCCCACAGGCTGCCCGCGACCGAGTCGTCGAAGTGGATGAAGTTCCCGTACTTGTAGCCCTTGTCGTACGGGGTGAGCGCGGTCGTCCTGATCGAGTACTCGGTGGCGATCACGGGCTTGCCGGGCCACTTGGAAGCGCAGCGCGACAGGGTTTCCGCGTAGGTGAGCTCGTTCCACTCACCCTGGCGGCCGAAGCTGCCGTCGTCGGGGTTGCTGTAGAAGTGCACGCCCACGAAGTCGCACTTCTTGATGGCGTTGACGAAGTTCGGGTTGCCGTACCACGTGTCGGGGTTCGTGGTCTTGTTCGGCGACAACGCCGTGCCGCAGATCTTGGCGCCGGGGAAGGTCTCCCGGATGCGGTCGATCGTGACGCTCAGGTTGTAGCCGTAGGTCCACGGGTCGGTGACGCGGATGTTCGGCTCGTTGCCCAGCTCGATGATGCACTTGTCGGCGCCCGAGCGGAGGCTCTTGTACTCGAAGAAGCGGGAGTCGCGGATCTCGGCGACCGCGCGGTTCGGGTCGATCACGTTGTCGGTGTCGCCGGTGACCGTGCGCACGATGAGGAAGTTCGTTGCGCCGCACGCGGTCCAGACGTGATCTTTGTAGTTCCACCACGGACCGGGCATTCCCCAGCCGGTGACGACCTTGGCGAGGTTGGCCGACTGGTTGTTGATCGCGTCGATCCACGTCTGGTAGCCGTCGGTCAGCAACGGGCCGTGCGCCCGGTAGTGCGGGACAGCCAGCGCCCGGCCCGGCAGCGACGCCATGCCCGCCGCCGCGATGGCGCCCGCCGCCAGCTTGCCCACCGCTCGGCGGCTGTACTGCTTCTCGCCGGACATCGGCGGTCTCCCTTCGTCGAGGAACACCGACAGGCAACAGCGCCGGGGTATGAGACCCGGTATGCGAGCGGTATGTGAACGAGTGGGGCTAGACACCAGTAACGTCTCGTTACTAGTTTGGGCGCCATGACAGGAGCCGTGACGGGCGCACACGTACGGGAGACCAACCTGCAGGTCGTCTACCGGGCGATCCGGCAGTCGCACCCGGTCACCCGCGCGCAACTCGCGCGGTACCTCGGGATGTCCAAGCCGACCGCGAACCGGGCGATCGACGACCTGCTCGGCGCCGGGCTCGTCGAGGAGGTGCCCAGGCCGGAGAACGCGGCGGGGTACGACGCCGTCTACTTCGGGCCGCGGGCGGAGGCGGCCACCGTACTCGCGCTGGACCTCGGCAGCCGGTTCCTCCGCGCGTGCGTCGCGGACCTCGACGGGACCGTGCTCGCGCGGCTCGACCAGCCTGTGAGCAGCAACGATCCCGAACACGTGCTTCAGGTGGCGACGGCTGTCAGGGATGAGCTCGTCGCCGCCGCCGGGGCCGCACCCGAGATCGCCACGATCGGTATCGGCGGCGTGATCGACCCGCGCACCGGGATCGTCCACGACGCCAACCAGGACGCGCTGGAGGGCTTCGCGGCTCGGGCGGAGCTCTCCGCCGTGCTGGACCTGCCGGTCATCGCCGAGAACGACATCAACCTCGCCGCCGTCGGCGAGGGCTGGCGCGGGGTCGGGGCCGGCGTGCGGAACTTCGCGTTCCTCTCGATCGGCAGCGGTGTCGGCGCCGGGCTGGTGCTCGGCGGCGAGCTGCACCGGGGCGTCAACGGGGCCGCTGGCGAGATCGACCACGTACCGGAGGGGCAGCGGTTCCGCTCCGACAGCCCGGCCGCGGACGCGTTCCTCGCGCACGTCTGGCAGCACTCCGACTTCGTCACGACGGAGGAAGTCGTCGTCGCGGCGCGGCAAGGCGACGAATGCGCGCTGCACCTCATCGTGTGGGAGGCGGCGCGGATCGCCGAACACGCCGCCAGGATCACGTCGGTCGTCGACCTTTCGCTGATCGTTCTGGGTGGCGGTATCGGGTTGAACGGCGACCTGCTCGCCGAACCCGTGCGCGCCACCTTGTCCGGCCTGTCCGCCTACCCGCCCGCTGTGGAGACCTCGCAGCTCGGAGAGGCCGCCATCCTCACCGGTGCCGTCGCCACCGGACTGAACTCCGTGCTCGCAGATCTCGTCACCACCAGGGTTTCCGCCGCCAGCTGAGTTGCCACCACCATCAGGAGAGGCTCGATGCTGCGCATTTTCGCTGCTCTCTTACTCGCGGCTGGGACACCACCGGCCGCGCACGCCCCGCTCGACCTGCTCGCGGGCCAGGACTGGTCGCACTTCGCGGGCGCCACGCAGACCGCGGACGGCGTGCAGATCAGGCCGCTGGACCGGTGGATCGTCGCCACGGAAGGCCAGCGGTCCCAACCGAACCCGCCGGTCAACCTGCTCGGTCCGCGACTCGTCGTCAACGGCACGTTCCAGGTCGACGCGACCATGTCCGGTTCCGGATACCTGCAGCTCTACGGTTCACCGCCGATCATCTACGACGAGTGGCGGCAGGAACCGCCGAGCGTGCGCGTCGGCGTGATCGACGGGAAGCTGGACGTCGCCGTGTGGAACGGCAAGGCCGACAAACCCGTGCAGGCCAAGAAGTTCGGCTCTGGACTGTCCGGAGACGTGGCGGTGCGGGTGAAGCGTTCCGGCTCGACCTTCGAGTTCTCCGCAGGTGGCCGGCAGCTCGGCACTCTGGCTGATCCGGGTGTGTTCTCGTCGGGTCATGTGTGGTTCGGCGCGGACGGGGCGTGGAAGCTCAAGTCGCTGACGGCCACTGGTGCCACCGGGATCCGCAAGGCGCCGGAGTGGAAGCAGAAGACCGTGTCAGGCTCGTTGCGGTCACGGGCGGAAGCGTTGCCGCGCAAGGTGGGCGTGGGCAGCGCGCTCGCGGTCGCGCCGCTGGTGGCCGATGACCAGTACCGGGCGACGGCGGGCGAGCAGTTCAACCTGATCACGCCCGAGAACGACATGAAGCCCCAGTTCGTGCAGCCCACGCGCGGGGTGTTCGCGTTCGAGGAAGCCGACGCGATCGTGGACTTCGCCCGCGCCAACAACATCGCGGTGCACGCGCACACGCTGGTGTGGTTCGAGGCGCTGCCGACGTGGATGAGGTCCGCCTCGGACAAGAAAACCGTGATGACAGACCACATCAAGGCCGTCGCCGGGCACTTCAAGGGTCGCGTGACGGAGTGGGACGTCGTCAACGAACCCATGAACGAGGACAACTCCGATGGACTGGAACACAATCTTTGGTATCAGGCCATGGGAGCCGACTACATCGCCCAGGCCTTCCGCGCCGCCCGAGCCGTGGATCCATCCGCCGTGCTGTATCTCAACGAGTACGGCGCCGAAGCGGAGGGACCGCGCTGGAAGGCTTTGTACGCCCTGGTGAAGAAGCTCAAGCAGGACGGCGTGCCGATCGACGGCGTCGGCCTGCAGAGCCACGAGTACGAGGCGGGCGACCGGGTGCCGGCCGAGACGTTCCGCAAGCACGTGCGTGCACTGGCCGACCTCGGGCTGAAGGTTCGAGTGTCCGAAATGGACGTTGTGACGTCGGACCAGGCGTTGCAGGCCAAGCAGTTCGGCGAGCGCCTCGCGGTGTGCCGGCAGGAGTCGAACTGCACGGGGTTCACCTCGTGGGGCTTCACCGACCGGTACGGCTCGACCGCCACGACCAACCGTTACCCGGCGCTACCGGGCAACGCGCTGCCGTGGACGTCGTCGATCACGCCGAAGAAGGCTCACACCGCGATGGTCGACGCGTTGCGGAACGGTTCGTAGCAGTCGAAGGTCTCGATCGAGCTGATCAGCCCGTCGCGCATCTCGGCGAACTGCGCGATGTGCGCGACGAGCTGGTCACCGTTCCTCAACACGCCGGTCCAGGTCAGGCGGACGATCACGGTGTCGCCGCAGTGCGAGGTCGAGTGCACGTCGTACTTCTGGCTGGACAACAACTCCGTGCCCTTTCGCGAGGCCGTGAGCATGTCGTCGAGCGGCGTTTGCGCACCGCTCGGCTTGATCAGGTTCGGGTGCTCGACGGTCACCGCGTCGGAGGTGAAGAAACGGCGCAGTTCGTCACCGTGTTGTCCGGCTTCGAGTGCTCGGTGCAACGCGTGAATGGTCTCCATATGCACAACCATAGTTGTACAACTGCGGTTGTCAATGTGAGGATGCGGGTGTGGACCTGATGGACATCGACCTCGCCACGCTCGCGTACCTGGCGGGCAGCTCCGCGAACGACGCGATTCTCCGGCGGCTGCACGAGATCGGGCACGACGGAGTGCGCGTCTCGCACGGGTACGTGATCCAGCATCTGATCGAGAGCGAGCCGACGGTGTCCGAGCTGGGGGAGTTGCTCGGCGTGACGCAGCAGGCCGCCTCGAAGCAGCTGGCCGAGCTCGAGCGGCTCGGGTATGTCGTGCGCGAGCCGGACCGCGTGGACAGCCGCGTCAGGCGGGCGGTTCTCACGAAACGCGGCCGGAAGCTCGTGGAGGACAGCAGGAGGATTCGCCGGGAGTTCGACGTCCACGGTGACGACGCGGTGAAGCGGGCGTTGATCCGGTTGCTGGACGCGACCGGCGGTACGGAACGCGTGCTGAGGCGCCGGGTGCCACTGGTCGAGTGAGTCGGTCTCAGCTACGGCGAATCGTTCGGGTTCGTGCCGCAGTTGCGGTGATCCGCCAGTCAGTCCTGCGCCCATTCGGCTGACGGTCGTACCCGGCTGGTCCGGATGTCGTTGACGAGTACATGACCTGTGACAACGAAGTCCCGGTCCCCGATGCCCGGGTCCCCTTACGTCGTCGGCAGTTCCTCGCGTTCCTGGTGGCCGCTCCGGTGCTGACCGTTGCGGTTCCCGGCACTGCGGAGGCGGTCCTCCCGACACTGCCGCAACCGGCCGAGATCATGGATCTCGGCGACATCCTCATCCTGGCCGGAACACCGACAGCCGGTGCGCTCGCTGTGCTGAGCGTCGGCGAGGACGGTGTCGTCACGCTCGAACTGCCTCGTGCCGAGGTCGGCCAGGGCATCACCACTGCCACCGCGATGCTCGTCGCGGAGGAGCTCGACCTGCCGCTTTCGCAGGTGCGGGTCGTGCTCGCGGATGCGCGGCCGGAGCTGCTGTTCAACCAGCTCACCGGTGGTTCCAACACGATCCGGTCGGTGTACGGGCCGGTCCGTCAGGCGGCGGCGGCTGCACGGGCCAGGCTTCTCGCGGCGGCTTCCGAGCAGTACGGCGTGGCGGCTTCTCGACTGTCCACACGCGACGGTGGTGTGATCCTGCCGGACGGGCGGTACATCGCGTACGGGCTGCTGACTTCTGCGGCGGCCCAGTTGACCGGGGTCTTCGCCGCGCAACCGAAACCTGTCTCGGAGCACCGGCTGGTCGGCACTCCGCAGTCGCGCATCGACGCCCGTGCGATGGTCACCGGTCAGTTCAAGTACACGCTCGACCACGACGTACCCGGCGCGATGCCGACGGTGGTGCGCCGGCCGCCGACGATCAACGGCACGGTGAAGTCGGTTGATTCGAGCGTGGCGAAAGCGATGCCCGGTGTGCTGGCCGTCGGCGTGGTGCCGACGGGTGTCGCGGTCGTGGCGGAGACGTTCGGGCAGGCCATGGCCGCTCGGGACGCGTTGCAGGTGACCTGGCACCCCGGCACGATCGACGCGTTGTCGGACAAGGAGATCCGGGCGAAGCTGCGGGCGGCGGCGCTGCCGTTCGTGGTGCCGCCGCTGCTGACCCAGCACGTCGACATGGAGTTCGACTTCGCGTTCGTCAGCCACGCTCCGATGGAGACGAACTCGGCGATCGCGGACGTGCGTGACGACCGGGCGGAGATCTGGGCGGGCCTGAAGTCGCCGATCGTGGCGCGTCAGACGATCGCCTCTGTCGTCGGGCTGCCCGAGTCCGCGGTGACCGTGCACGTGATGCAGGGCGGCGGATCGTTCGGGCGCAGGTTGTTCTTCGACGCGGCGATCGAGGCCGCGCAGATCTCGAAGGCGTTGCGGCGCCCGGTGAAGCTGATGTGGTCGCGCACTGATGACATGCGGCACGGCCGTGCGCGCGCGGCCAGTCACCACAAGCTGCGGGCGACGTTCGGGCTCGGCAACGTGCTGACGTTCGAGCACCGGGTGGCGTCCGTGGAGACCGACTTCCGGCACGGGCTCGGCGAGATTCTCACGGCGACGGCGGCGTCATTGCCCGTTGGAGGCAACCTTTCCTTTGCACAGACGGTGTTTTTGACGACCTGTCACGTGCCCTACAACTTCGGCGTGGTGACCTCGTTGCTCAACGAGGTGCCGTTGAAGATGCACACGGGGTCGTGGCGGTCGGTCTACTCGGCCAACACCCGTGGTGCGGAAGAGATCGTGGTCGACCAGCTCGCCGCGCGGATGGGCAAGGATCCTGTCGCGTTCCGCCGCGAGTACCTCAAGCACGATCGCCAGCGCGCGGTGCTGGACAAGGTGGCCGCGGAAGGTCAGTGGGGCCGGGCGATGCCTCGGGGGTTCGCTCAGGGGGTGGCGTTCCACGACGAGTACCAGTCGTGCACGGCCTGTCTGGTCGAGATCGACGCCAGGGATCCGCAGAACCCGCGCGTGGTCAAGGCGGTGATCGCGGCCGACGTCGGCCGCCCGATCAACCCGCGCGGCCTGGAGGCGCAGCTGCTCGGTGGCCTGACCGACGCCATCTCCACCACGCTGCGCGCTGGTCTGCACATCGATCGCGGTCTGCCGCTGGAGGGCTCGTACTCGCAGTTCCACTACGCGCGGCAGAAGGACGCGCCGCTGGACGTGCGGATCTTCGTCATGCCGGCGACCGGTGAACCCGGCGGTGCGGGCGAGCTGGGCGTGCCGGCCGCGGTGGGCGCGATCGCCAACGCCTACGCGCGGGCAACGGGTGTGGTGCCGCGCAGCTTCCCGATCATCTTCCCGGTCGACTTCGAGCCGTTCCCGCGCTGAAGGAGCGTCCCTGTGCCTACCTACACCTTCGTCGTCAACGGCCGGGCGGTCACCGTGGACGCGCCCGCCGACCTGGCGCTGCTCTGGGTGCTGCGCGACAAGCTCGGGGTGCGCGGCCCGAAGTTCGGCTGCGGCATCGGGGTGTGCCGCGCCTGCACGTCCCACCTCGACGGCGCGGAGATCCAGCCGTGCGTGACGCCGGTTTCCTCGTGCTCGGGGAAGACGGTGACCACGATCGAGGGGCTGGCGTCGGGTGACGACCTCCACCCCGTTCAGGAGGCGTGGCTGGAGCAGGACGTCGCTCAGTGCGGCTACTGCCAGCCGGGTCAGATCATGGCGGCCGCGGCGTTGCTGAAGAACAAGAGCGAGCCGACGGACGAGGACATCGACCGGATCGCGAACGTGTGCCGGTGCGGGACGTACTTCCGCATCCGGCAGGCCATCAAGTCGGCGGCCGCGAAGATGTCCTAACGTTTGCGCCGTGCTGGCGCTGTCTGTGTTGTTGCTGGCGGCCGTGCTGGTCTGCGCGGTCGTCCGGCCGTGGGGATGGCCCGAGGCGGCGGTGGCGGTGCCGGCCGGGCTGCTCGTCGTGCTGGTCGGCGCGTTGCCCCTCGGCCACGCCGTGGACGAGGCGGTGCGGCTGGGGCCCGTGATCGGGTTCCTGGCCGCGATCCTCGTGCTGGCGCAACTGTGTGACGACGACGGCCTCTTCCACGCGTGCGGGACGTGGATGGCGCGGGCCTCGGGCGGGCGGCCTCGGACGTTGCTGGGCGGTGTGTTCGTCACGGCGTCGGTGATCACGGCGGTGTTGAGCCTCGACGCCACCGTGGTGTTGCTGACGCCCGTGGTGTTCGCGACGGCCGCACAGCTCGGGGTGCGGCCCAAGCCCCACGTCTACGCGTGCACGCACCTGTCGAACTCCGCGTCCCTGCTGCTGCCGGTGTCGAACCTGACGAACCTGCTGGCGTTCGCGTCCAGTGGGCTGAGCTTCACGCGGTTCGCGGCGTTGATGGCGTTGCCGTGGGTGGTGGCGATCGGCCTCGAATATGTGGTGTTCCGGCGGTTCTTCCGCACCGATCTCGACGCGCCGGTGCACGCCCCGTCGGTGCGGCCGCCGCGTGAGCTGCCGGTGTTCGCGCTGGCCACGGTCGGGCTGACGCTGGTCGGGTTCGTCGTGGCGTCGGCTACTGGGATCGACCCGGCGTGGGCTGCGTGTGCGGGTGCCGTGGCGATGGCGGTCCGTGCGCTGATGAAACGTCGTACGTCCGTGTTGAAGATCGTGCAGTCTGCTTCGTTGCCGTTTCTCGCGTTCGTGCTCGGCCTCGGTGTCGTGGTGCGGGCGGTGGTGGACAACGGGCTCGACGAGGTGCTCGAGAACGTGGTGCCGAGCGGCAACGGGCTGCTGGCGTTGCTCGGTGTCGCGGCGGTCGCGGCAGTGCTGGCGAACGTGATCAACAACCTGCCCGCGGTGCTCGTGCTGCTGCCGCTGGTCGTGCCGCTCGGGTCCGGGGCGGTGCTGGCGGTGCTGCTGGGCGTGAACCTCGGACCCAATCTGACCTACGCCGGGTCGCTGGCCACGTTGCTGTGGCGGCGGATCGTGCACGACCACGACACCGAGGTGAACCTGCCAGAGTTCACCCGGCTCGGCCTGCTCGCCGTGCCTGCCACCCTGGCCGGCGCGGTCGTGGCACTGTGGGCGTCCCTGCACGTGATCGGAGGATGACCATGACAGTCGTCGTGTGGATCGCCGACGACACCTGGCAGTCCAGTGTGGACGCGGCCCGCGCACACGGGTCCGACTTCCTGCTGCTGCACGTGAGTGATCACGACGTACCCGGCGCGGCTCATGGCGCGTTCGCCGGGCTGTTCGGCAGAGGTCAGCCCGCGCGAGACCCCGGCACCCAGCTGGACCACCTCGCCGCGGACCACGCTTCGAGGCTGCTGGAGGCGGCCGCCGCACGCTTGGGGATGCCGTGCACGACGTCCGCGCGAGTGGGGCGGGTTGAGCACGAAGTCGTTGCGGCAGCTCGAGATGCCTCGCTCCTCGTGGTGTGCCGGGACGGCGACGTCAGCCATGCGGGCCCGCGCAGTCTCGGTCCGCCGACGCGGTTCGTCGTCGACCACGCGACCTGCCCGGTGCTGCTGGTCTGGCCGTCTTAAGTTGCGTGCACGCAAAATTGCGTGTACGCATTTAGGTATGAGAGCAAAGGGCATCGCTTACGACACCGGCTTCGTCCGTGACGGTGAGATCTCCGTACCGGAGTTCGATCTCGGCGTGGTCGCGCGGGATCTGCGGGTCATCAGGGACGACCTGCACTGCAACGCCGTGCACCTGGTCGGCGGCTCGCCGGAACGGCTGGAGCAGTCCGCTCGGATCGCGGCCTCGCTCGGTCTGGAGGTGTGGTTCTCGCCGTACCCGCTGGAGCTGACGCAGGCCGAGATCCTGGAGCTCTTCGTCGACTGCGCCCAGCGCGCCGAACGGGTCCGGGCCGAAGGCGCCGAGGTCGTGTTCGTGGCGGGTGTCGAGATGAGCATCATGAACGTCGGTTTCGTGCCGGGAGACGACGTGATGGACCGGGTGACCCGGCTGGTCAGCCACCCCGACCGAATGGCGGAGGCCGCCGCGAGCCTCAACGAGTTCCTGGCCACGGCGGTCAAGGCGATCCGGGCCGAGTTCCGCGGCAGGATCACCTATGCCTGCATCCACTTCGAGCGGATCGACTGGAGCCTGTTCGACATCATGTCGTTCGAGCACATCCGGTCGGCCGAGGTCGCCGACCAGTACCCGGCGTCGGTGCGAAGCCTGGTGGCGCAGGGGAAACCGGTGGCGATCACCGGGTTCGGCACCGCGGCCTGGAAGGGGTCGGGTGCGGTCGCGCCGCGCAGCATGGGAATCGTCGAGAGCGACGAGTCCGGGCTGCCGGTGCGCCTGCAGGACGGCTACGTCCGGGACGAGGACGAGCAGGCGGTGTACCTGCGGGAGCTGCTGGAGATCTTCGAGGCCGAGGGAGTGGACGGCGCGTTCGTGTACCTGTTCGCGCTCGCCAACTACCCACATCGGCCGGACGAGCCGAGCCGTGACTTCGACATGGCGAGTCCGGGGATCGTGAAGGTCTACGACGACGGGCACTGGGAACCCAAGGCCGCGTTCCACACCGTGGCCGAGATCTATGCGCGGATCTGAGGGCGGCAGCGGGAAATAAGCCTTGGACCCGCGCAGTTCGGTTGCGGGAGGGCGGGAAAACCGCTTGGCCTGCTGGGCGACAATGAGATCCATCATGAGCAGCAGGCTGCGGGCGATCGCCCGCGAGACCGTCGAGATCGCGGAACGGGGTTCCTACGGCGAGGTCTCGATCGAGGTGACTCCGGCGGTGTCCGGAACGGTCCTCCACCTGCCGGACGACGAGCTGTCGTTGCCACAGCAGGGAGAGCCGGCCGAAGTCGACGTCACGAATGAGTCCACTTTGGAGGCGACGCGACGGCTCGGCGGTGACGTCGCCGCGCTGGTCTTCGCTTCCGCGCGCAACCCCGGCGGTGGGTTCCTCAACGGCGCACAAGCACAGGAGGAGAGCGTCGCGCGGTCGTCGGCGCTCTACCCCTGCCTGCTCGCGGCCGGTGACTTCTACCGGCACCACCGCGCGCACGAGGACCTGACGTACAGCGACCGCGTGATCTACTCGCCGAACGTGCCGGTTTTCCGCGACGACAAGGGAAACCTGCTCGACGCGCCGTACCCGGTGTCGTTCCTGACTGCGGCGGCACCGAACAGGTCGGCGATCGTGCGCAACCAGCCCGAGCGGGAAGCGGGCATTCCGGCCGCGCTGCTGCAACGTGCCGTTCGAGTTCTGCACGTTGCGGCAGCGCACGGCCATCGGCGGCTCGTGCTCGGTGCCTGGGGCTGCGGTGTGTTCGGCAACGAGCCCGCTGTCGTGGCCGGGACTTTTCAGACCGCACTGCGGGACAACAGGTACTTCGACCACGTCGTCTTCGCCGTGCTGGACCGGCAGCAGGGCACGCCGACGCTGAACGCGTTCACCCGACCCTGGTGAAGCCGTCCGGGATCTGGGTCTTCAGCGCCGCGAGGTTCTCCGGCGTCGGCGGCAGCCACGTCACGTCGAACGGTGTGCCGCCGTCCTGCACCCACCGCCAGCGCATCGGCAGGTAGGTGGCGGCGTCGACCCACATCTCGGTCGCCACCCCGGCCTTGTCCGCGGAGATGTCCAGCCGGACGGCCGGGGTGCCGTTGATCGGCTCCGACGGCCCGGCCACGGTGATGCGGCCGTCCCTGATCGCCTTCTGGATCTCCTCCGGCGTCCATACCTGGTCGTCCGGCGTCTCGCCCGGCGTGCTGCGGTACGTGCGCGCGCGATGGTCGACGAAGATGTCGCCGGCGGCCGAGCGGCTCAGGTCGACGATCGGCCTGCCGTCCACCGAGGCCTGGTAGCGGAACGCGCTGCCGTCCGCGGCGTGCCAGCGTTCACTCAGGCCCTTCTCGCCCGGCCGGAAGTACTTCTCCTTCTCGTCGGACGGGGCCTGTTCGTGGATCACCATGCCGCGCACGCCTTCCAGCGCGGCGTTGGTGCGTTCCAGCTGGTACGCCACCTCGACAGGCGCGGCTTCCGGCTGTTGTTGTTGTGGCACCAGGACGGCGGCGGCCGCGGCGGCGGCGACCACGGGAAGCACCAGCCACGGCCAGCGGACGGTCTTCTTGCGCTTCACCGACGCGAGCAGCGCGGCGGAGTTGGCCGTCACGCCCTCGACCTCGGCGTGCAGCACGGCACGCACGTCGTCAAGCAGTTCGTTCTCAGACACCATGAGCCTTCTCCGTGATCTGTTCCCCGAGCAGTTCCCGCAACCGGGCGACGGCACGGCTCGTGTGCGCTTTGACGGTTCCCTCTGACATGCGCAGCGTC
Source organism: Lentzea aerocolonigenes (assembly GCF_000955955.1). Lineage (GTDB taxonomy): Bacteria > Actinomycetota > Actinomycetes > Mycobacteriales > Pseudonocardiaceae > Lentzea > Lentzea aerocolonigenes_A. The sequence continues at coordinate 49,530 of NZ_JYJG01000045.1, read as the reverse complement.
TCCGCCGTCTCCGCCACCGAGAGGTCGGCGAAGAACCGCAGCACCACCACCTCCCGCTGGCGGCGCGGCAGCTTCGCCAACGCCCGGCGCAGCGTGTCGCGATCGGCGACCATGTCCGCCGGGTCAGGCCCGGCCGGCACCCGCTCGGCGTTCGTCAGCTCCTCTTCGGACACTCGCCTGCGCGCCCATCGCCACCGGTCGCGTGCGAGGTTGACCAGCACCTGCCGGACGAACGCCTCGGGTGCCGTGATGGACTTCCAGCGCGTGGCCAGCCGCAGCAGTGCGGTCTGCAGGATGTCCTCGGCGTGACCGACGTCCCCCACCAGAAGCACGGCTGTGCGCAGCAGCGCGGTCGACCGGTCCAGCACGAACCGGTCGAAGTCGGCGCTCGTTTCTCGTTGCACGATGAGGTAGACGACCATCTGAAGGCGGCGGTTTACACGGGTAGCATGCCCGTCGTGACCAAGCCCGCGCGTGCGACCGACCGTCCAGGAGACGTGTCGCCGTTCGCGCTGGGGTTGCTGCTGCGCCGGGCCCACTGGCGCGCGGCCGCGGTGATGGGGGAGGCGTTGCGGCCGCTGGGCATCGAGCTGCGGCACTTCGCCGTGCTGATGGAGCTGGTCAACAACGGGCCGACGATGCAGCGCGACCTGGCGCCGGCCACCGGCACGGACAAGGCCGGGATCATGCGCATCGTCGACGACCTCGAGCGCAAGGGACTGGCCGTGCGCAAGGCCGTTCCCGGTGATCGGCGGGCACGGGCCGTGGAGATCACTCCGGCCGGGCTGGCGCTGTTCGACGAGGGGCACGTGGCCGCGAAGCCGGTGTCCGACCGGCTCGGATCGGTGCTCGACGCCGAGGAACGCGATCAGCTCACCGCGTTGCTGACCAAGCTCGCTCATTCAGAAGACGCTTAGGGTCTGTGTCGAAGTCCCCAGCCCGCACGGCGGCTTCCGCCACAGCGCGCTCGCGGGACGCCTCGTAGAGCGGGACCAACGCCGCCATCGCCGGGTTGCGCGGTGCCATCGTGAGCTCCGGGACGATGAAGCCGACCTCCAGGCCGAGGCTGCCGCCCAGCACGGCCTCCAGGTAGTTCCGCACGAACTCGAACCCCTCGCGCGGCGTGCCCGGCGCGTACGAACCACCCCGGCTGGCCACGACGGTGGCTGGTTTGCCAAGGCATGACGGCGCTTCGCCTGACGTGCGGCCGAGCAGGATCACGTTGTCCAGCCAGGCTTTCAGCGTCGACGGGATCGCGTAGTTGTACATCGGCGCACCGATCAGCAGGGCGTCCGCGCTCTCCAGTTCCTCGATCAGTTCGAGCCTCGAGGCGAACGCGGCGGAGTCCCTGCGCGCGTAACCCTCGGCGGTGATGTGCGGCACCGGCGAGGCGGCGAGGTCGCGGTAGATCACCGTGCCGTCCGGGTGCTGTTCCTCCCAGGTCCTGCGGAAGACCGCGGTGACCGAGCGGGACGCGGACGCCTCACCGTGGAACACGGAGGAGTCGATGTGCAGCAACGTGGCCATGTGTTCTCTCCTACTTCGGATCGCTCGAAACGGTATCGATCGATACTATTTCAATCGTAACGACACGAGCGCGTCAAGTGAGGGGATGGGGTTGTGATGGACGTCTACGAGGCCGTCACGAGCAGGCGGGCGGTGCGTGCGTTCACCGATCAGGAAGTTCCGCGCGAGGTGCTGGAACACATGCTGACGGCCGCGGCCTGGGCGCCCTCCGGCTCGAACATCCAGCCGTGGCACATCTACGTGGTGACCGGGCAATCGTTGGCGGAGCTGAAGAAGCGCACGCTGGACCGGCTGGCCGCTGGCGACGCGTGGGACGACCCGGAGTACCAGCAGTACCCACCGGTGCTGAAGCCGCCGTACGCCGAGCGCCGGTCAGCTTTCGGGCAACAGCGGTACGGCGCTCTCGGCATCGAGCGCGGTGACCTGGAGGCGCGGCAACGGGCGGCCTCGGCGAACTGGGACGCCTTCGGGGCGCCCGTCGTGTTGTTCTGCTACCTCGACCGCGGCATGGGCTCGCCGCAGTGGTCCGACGCCGGCATGTACCTGCAGACGGTGATGCTGCTGCTGCGCGAGGAAGGCCTGCACAGCTGTCCTCAGATGGCGTGGGCGAAGTTCCACCGCGCGGTGGCCGAGACCGTGGCGCCACCTGATGACCTCGTGCTCTTCTGCGGCCTGTCGATCGGGTACGAGGATGGCGCCAAAGCGGAGCCACGCACCGGCCGCGCGCCGCTCCAGGAGACCGTCACGTTCCTTGAGCAGGCCTCTGACCTGCAGTGAGCCAAAGTGATGCCATTCTGAGCCAGAATTGCTTGCTGGTGGCGCCACCGTGTGCCATAGTGATGCCATGGATCTGACCCCGTATGTGGCTTCCCTCGGTCGCGAGCTGCTGACCGCCGTCGAAACCGGCGGCGACGAAGCGAGTGCGACGGTCGAGCGGTTGACCGTGACGATGGAGTCGGCGATCCGGCTGGCACTGCTCGAAGCGCTGTCCGCCGCCGCCGACGAGATCACCGCGGACCTGGCGCCGGACTCGGTGCAGGTGATGCTGCGGGGCCGTGACCCGAAGTTCGTCGTGACGCGCCGGACGCCGGAGCAGCCGGTCGCCGTCGCGCCGGAGCCCGTCGCGGCACCCGCCGAGGACGTGGCGGCCGGCTTCGAGGACGGCACCACCGTGCGCATCAACGTCCGGCTGCCCGAGCCGCTCAAGGCCGCGATCGACGAGGCGGCGGCCAAGGAGGGCCGCTCGGTCAACGCGTGGCTCGTGCGCGCCGCTTCGGCCCAGCTCGCGCCGAAGCGCGAGTCCGGCCCCGAAACGCTGATCGAGGGCCTCACGGGCACCCAGCGTTTCGTCGGCTGGGTCCGCTAACCACACCCGTTCTTCCGCGCGTCTCTGAGCTGCGGAGACGTTCCTGCGACACCTTCTGAGGGGACAGCCATGCCTTCTTACGACACGCCAGAACCGATTTCCGTACTGCTCGACGTCTACGCGGGCTACGTCCAGATCGTCGCGAGTGACCGCACCGACACCACGGTCGACGTGCGCCCGTCCGACCCGTCCGACTCCTCGGACATCGAGGCCGCGCAGAAGACCCGAGTCGACTACTCCGACGGCACGCTGATGATCCGCGGCCCGAAGCGGACCTTCGACTTCTCGAAGAGGACCAGGTCCGTCGACATCGTGGTCGAGGTGCCCACCGGGTCCAAAGTGGACGCCGACGTGACGGCCGGCAGCACCCGCACCACCGGCGTGCTCGGCGTGACCGAGGTCGACATGTCCGCCGGCAACATCCACGTCGACCGGGCCGGCTCGCTGAAGGCGGACACCGGTGCCGGTGTGGTCCACGTCGGCGCGGTCAAGGGCAACGCCGAGGTCAAGACCGGCAGCGGCCACATCCGCGTCGGCACGGTCGACGGCTCACTGGTCGTCAAGAACTCCAACGGGCACATCGAGGTCGGCACGGTCGAAGGCGAACTGCGGGCCCGTTCGGCCAACGGCGACATCAACGTCGAACGAGCCGGTGCTCTCGTGGAGGCCAAGACCGCCATGGGGTCGATCGGCATCGGTGAGGTCGTCCGCGACACCGTCTCGCTGAACACCGCGATGGGCGGCGTCGAGGTCGGGATCGCGCAGGGCACCGCCGCGTGGATCGACGCCAAGACCAGCTTCGGCCGCGTCACCAACACGCTCGAGGGCAGTGACGGTCCCGGCAACGCCGCGCAGACCGTCAAGGTCACCGCCCACACGTCCTTCGGCGACATCACCGTCCGCCGTGCCTGAGGGGAACTCCATGAACGCGATCACGGCCACCGGCCTGCGCAGGTCCTACGGTGACAACGAAGTGCTGAAGGGCGTCGACCTGAACGTCCAGCGCGGCACGGTCTTCTCGTTGCTCGGCGCGAACGGCGCCGGCAAGACCACCATGGTCAAGATCCTCTCCACGCTGATCCGCGCGGACTCCGGCAGCGCTTCCGTTGCGGGACATGACGTTGCCCGTGACCCCAACGCCGTCCGCGCCGCGATCGGGGTCACCGGCCAGTTCTCCGCCGTCGACAACCTGATGACGGGCCGCGAGAACCTGAAGCTGATGGCCGACCTGCACCACCTCGGCCGCGCGGTGGGAAAGCTCAAGGTCGAGCAGCTGCTGGAGAAGTTCGACCTGGTCGACGCGGCGGACAAGTCGGCGTCCACCTACTCGGGCGGCATGCGGCGCCGGCTCGACCTCGCGATGACGCTGGTCGGTACGCCGCAGGTGATCTTCCTGGACGAGCCGACCACCGGTCTCGACCCGCGCAGCCGCCGGGCCATGTGGGAGATCGTGCGCAGGCTCGTCGCCGACGGCATCACGATCTTCCTCACCACCCAGTACCTCGAGGAGGCGGACGAGCTCGCGGACCGGATCGCCGTGCTGGACAACGGGAAGATCGTCGCCGAGGGCACCGCGGACGAGCTCAAGCGCCGCATCCACGGTGGGCACGTCCTGTTGCAGTTCAACGATCCCCGCCACCTCGAAGCCGCAGCCCGGGTGGTGCACAACGCTTCCCGCGACGGCGAGGCGCTCGCGTTGCGCGTGCCGAACGACGGCAGCGTCAGCTCGCTCAAGGCACTGCTCGACCAGCTCGACGAGCACTCGGTGCCGGTCGACTCGCTCAGCACGCACACCCCCGACCTCGACGACGTCTTCCTCGCCCTGACCGAGAAAGTGACCCAGCCATGACCTACGTGCTGACCGACTCGGCGACCATGGTGCGCCGCAACCTGAAGCGGATGATCCGCTACCCGTCGATGACGTTCCAGCTGCTGATCATGCCGGTCGTCTTCCTGCTGCTGTTCGTCTACGTCTTCGGCGGCACGCTCGGCGCCGGCATCGGCGGACCGACCGGCGGCCGGGCGGAGTACCTGAACTACGTGACGCCGACGATCATCCTGATGGCGATCACCGCGGCGGTGCAGGGCACGTCGATCTCGATCGCGATGGACATGACCGAGGGCATCGTCGACAGGTTCCGCACCATGGCGATCGCCCGCGTGTCCGTCCTGACCGGACACGTGATCGGCAGCCTCGTGCAGACCGTGCTGGCCATGACGTTCGTGTTCGGTGTCGCGGTCGCGATCGGCTTCCGGCCGCAGGCGAACTTCGTCGAATGGCTCGCGCTGGCCGGCCTGTTGATCGCGATGGCGTTCGCGCTGATCTGGTTCTCCGCGGCGCTGGGCCTCGCGAGCAAGACCGTCGAGGGATCGAGCAACATCGGTCTGCCGCTGATCCTGCTCCCGTTCTTCGGCAACGGTTTCGTGCCGACCGACTCCATGCCGGCCGCACTGCGCTGGTTCGCCGAGTACCAGCCGTTCACCCCGTTCATCGACGCCCTGCGCGGCCTGCTGATGGGCACGCCGATCGGCAACAGCGGCTACATCGCCTTCGGCTGGTGCGTCGTCATCGGCGTCGGCGGCTACCTCTGGTCCAAGAAGCTCTTCAACCGCGAATCCACCCGCTGAACCAGCCAGGCCAGCCAAAGGAGAACACTGTCATGCAGCACGGACTTCCCATGGACCGCGACGTCACCCCGTTCGACCCGCCCGCCCGGATCGCCGAGCTGCGGTCGTCGCGTCCGGTCAGCCCGATGCTCTTCCCCGACGGCCACGAGGGCTGGCTGATCACCGGCTACGAAGCGGTGCGAGCGGCTTTAGCGGACACCAGGTTCAGCTCACGGCAGGACCTCGGCATCCTGCACGTGCCGTACCCGGTGCCCGGCATGCCGGAGCAGACCGAGCCGTCCCCGCAGGTGCCCGGCCTGTTCCTGGCCATGGACCCGCCGGACCACACCCGGTTGCGGCGCAAGCTCACCGGAGCGTTCACGGTCAGGCGGATGAAGGCTCTGGAAGAGCACATCATCGAGATCACCGAACGGCAGCTGGACGAGCTGGCGAGCCTCACCCCGCCGGTCGACCTCGTGCAGGCGTTCGCGCTTCCGGTGCCGTCACTGGTGATCTGCGAGATGCTCGGTGTGCCCTACGACGACCGCGAGTCCTTCCAGCACAACTTCTCCAGGTTCATGGAGAGGGAGATCGACCTGGAGGAGAAGATGGCCGTCTGGGTCGCGCTGAACACGTTCCTGGCCGAACTGGTCACGGCGAAGCGCGCCGAGCCCGGCGACGACCTGCTGTCCGACCTCGCCCGCGACGAGGACCTCAGCATCGAGGAACTGGTCGGCATCTCGTTCCTGTTGCTGCTCGCCGGTCATGAGACGACGGCGAACATGTTGGCGCTGGGCACTTTCGCGCTGCTGGAGCACCCTGACCAGATGGCCGCGCTGCGGGACCGGCCAGAGCTGATCCCGGACGCCGTTGAAGAGTTGTTGCGCTACCTCGCGGTCGGCGACATCTTCTTCCGGTACGCCGCCGAGGACATCGAGTTCTTCGGGGAGACGATCCGCGAGGGTTCGACGGTGGTCGTGTCGCTGCTGGCGGGCAACCACGACTCCGCGAAGTTCGAGGACGCCGACAAGCTGGACGTGCACCGCAACGCACGCGGGCACCTGTCGTTCGGGCACGGCATCCACCAGTGCCTCGGGCAGCAGCTGGCGCGCATCGAGATGCGGGCCGGGTTCGAGGGGCTGCTGCGCCGGTTCCCGAGCCTTCACCTCGCGGTGGAAGCCCGCGAGGTGAAGCTCAAGACGGACATGAACATCTACGGCGTGCACGCCCTGCCCGTCACCTGGGCCTAGCGCTTCAGCCGATGTTGAGGCGGAACTGCTGCTCCGGCGTCCCGGCCACGCACTGCCAGATGTTGAGGATCACGCGGTCGTCCGTGCTGGCCCACGGCACGTCGAGGCACAGGTTGCTGTTGCGGTTGATGAAGTTGTAGTACCCGTTGCCGAGATCGGCGAGCCACCACTGCTGGGTCAGGCTGCCGTTGCAGTTGAACTGCTGGGTGCGGGCACCGTTGTGGCCCCAGCCGTACTCGATGTCGATGCACTTGCGGCTGCTCTGGTTCGAGATCTCGTAGAAGCCGTCGCGGTTCTGCAGGAACAGGAACTTCGCCGCGGGCGTGTGGTCGCAGCGGTACTGCTGGATCCAGGCACCGTTGTCGCCGGACTGTCCCGCCAGGTTCACGCACTTGCCGCTGTTGCGGTTGATCGCCTCGGCGTAGAACGCGCCGGGCGCGGCGCTGGCGGGTGCGGTGATCGTCGCCAGTGCCGCGATCGCCATGCCGGCGGCGAGGGCGATGCCCCGAACGATTCTGCTGCGCATTTGTCGTACTCCCAACTGGGTTCGGGTGGTGTGCGGCAAAGCTAGGCAACGGATTTGGTGCCGGGTAAGGGGAACTGGCGGCCAATGGCCGGTACCGGCCAGGGGGAGATGGCCGGATTGGGACAGTGTCCGGATCCGGTCGTTCCCCGTTTCCCGATCTCTCAGTAGGTTCTGCGGCCATGGGATTGCGGAAAGTTCTGCTGGCCTTCGTGATGCTCCTGACGGTCGTCACGCCGGCGGAGGCGTATGAGCCGTGTGCGTTGTGGGAGCGGCAGGTCTACGCGGTCACGGGGGACGGCGCGCTGGTCGAGCACACCTTCTGCCTCGACGCGAACCGGAGCACCGGCCTGTCGCGCTGGACCGGTGACCGAGTGGTCGCCCGCTCCGGCTGGGACGAGGTGACCACGGCCTTCTGGTCGGGCCACGAGCACGGTGACGGCGTGTACTACCGCGTGGTGGGCAGCGGCCTGTACTGGTCGAGCGATCTCACGTCGTGGCAGCAGATCGGCCGCAAGACCGACTGGAGCGCGTTCACCTCGCTGACGTCTCCGGAGCCGGGTGTCATCTACGGCACCGAGTCCTCCGGTGCCGTGCGCCGATGGGAGCACAGCGGCTGGCAGGACGGCGCGGACACGTGGGGCGCGGCGAGCACCACGGCCGTGTTGCCCAAGGGAAGCGTGCTGTACGGCCACACCTATGCCGGGTTCATCGGCAACTCGGGGACCGTGAACGTCTGGGGCCCCGACTTCACCAGGTCGAAGCTCCGCATCACCGTGCCGGACGGAGTGGACCGCGGCGCGATCGTGCCGTTCGACCTGGAGCAGAGGTATCCCAACTCGGCCTTCGCCCTCACGTCGAACGGAGGCAAGCTGGTCCTGCTGCTGCCGGGCACGTGCGCGAAGCTCGAACGCCCCTGGGTGGCCGGCGACGAGACCGGTGGCGGATACGTCCTCCTCTTCGCGGGCGGGTACCAGCGGCATGGCACGGGGCCGGTCGAGTGGCAGTGCGGCGGGCCCAACGGGCCGGTCAACTAGTCGAGCCAGCCATCGCGGACGATCATCGCCGTAGCCGTGATCCTGTTGTCCACACCCAAAAGGTCGAGTGCGGCGGAGATGTGCCGCCGCACCGTCCGTTCGCTCACGTCGAGGTGACGGGCGATCGCGGCGTCGGTCATCCCGCCGATCATCAGGCGAAGCACCGTGCGCTGATGGGCCGAGAACTTGCTCACCGCGCCGTTGTCGTGCAACGGAAGCGCGTTGTTCCACAGCATCTCGAAGTACATGCGCAATGCCGCCACGATGACCGGAGCCCTGACCAGCACGGCACCTTCCATACCGGTGCGGTCCAACGGCAGCAGCGCCGCGCGGTCGTCGACGAGCACCATCTTCATCGGCAGCTCGGGCAGAACCCTGAGCTGCCAGCCGCCTTCCGCGCATCGCCGGACCATCTCGCCCGCGAACGGCAGGTCCAGCACCGCTCTGGAGTAGATGTTGCGGAACTGGACCCCGCGTTCCAGCACGGCGGCCGGCGGCACCTTGGCGGACCGGCCGTCCGGCGGGTTGCGGTAGTGCTCGGTCTCCAGGTTGGCGAAGTCGCGTTCGGCGGACAGGCACAGCTCGACGGACAGCGCGCCGATCTCGGCAGGATCCGTGTGGACGCTGATGCCGCTGTCGTCCCGGTCCGCATTGGCGACGAATTCTTTCTGCAGCACCTGCATTTGCTCGCGGGCGCGCACGATCATGCGGTGCTGGTCGAGGAGCTGGCGTTGCACGGTGATCAGCGCCTGGTCGACCGCGCGCGACGGTTCGACCGGGACGATCACCGGTTCGCCCACGAAACGCTTGCGGGCGAACCCGGCCTCGACCAGCTCCTCGACCTCTTCGGCGTCGGTGAGGGGCAGCTGACCTGCTCGCAGCAGCCGTTGGTAGAGCTCGGCCGCTGGCGCGTTCAGCAGGCCCGCTAAGACGTCCGACATCGTCCGGCTCTCCCTCGCAGTGAGTGCGGAGAACCTAGCCCACGGCGGCTGAACGGGTTTTACAGCCTCGCACCGGCCTACGCGGTGAAGCCGCCGTCGGCGTTGATGCTGGCCCCGGTGACGTACGTGCCCGCGTCACCTGCCAGTGCCGCAACGACTTCGGCGATCTCCTCCGGCTGCCCGAAGCGTCCCAACGCGGTCAGTCCGCGAATGGTGTCCGCCATCGGCCCGTCTGCCGGATTCAGGTCCGTGTCGATCGGACCGGGGTTGACGATGTTCGCGGTGATGCCGCGCGGGGCCAGTTCGCGCGCGAGGCCCTTCGTCATGCCGATGAGCGCTGTCTTGCTGGCCGAGTAGAGCGCGAAACCGGGAAAAGGTGAATGCACGGCGACGTTGCTGCCGATGCTGATGATGCGCCCGCCCTCGCGCATGTGCCGCGCCGCCGCTCGTGAGGCGAGAAACGGCGCGCGCACGTTGACCGCCATGGTGCGGTCGAACTCTTCCTGGCCCAGGTCTTCCAACGGACCGACCTGGAACACGGCCGCGTTGTTCACGAGGATGTCGAGACGGCCGAACTCCGCGGCCGTCTCTTCCACCGCCGCCACCACGGCTTCCGGGTCCTCGCTGTCCGCCTGGATGGCGAACCCGTTGTCCGGCTTGGTGTTCTGATAAGTCACTGCCACTCGCGCGCCCAGTGCGGCGAGCTTGAACGCCACAGCAGCCCCGATCCCGCGGCTTCCACCGGTGATCAGGGCTGCTTTCCCTTCAAGTGATCCCATGCGTTTCAGCCTGCTGGAATCAGTGCGAAGGATCTGGCGGGAATCGGACCGTCAGCTGTTGCCTCGGGTGTAGGCCCACGCGGTGCGGTTGACGGAGTCCTCAAGACCCGTGAAGCCCTCGTTGGGGTTCAGCACGTCCTCCTGGTAGTCGACGTCGACGTCGTCCGCCGTGCCACCGACGGCGTCCGGCCCGACCCCGAACATGCCCTTCGGGTTGCCGCCCTGGTCCATGAGGCTGTTGACCGCGTTGAACTGGTCCTGGTGCCAGCTGCCCGACATGTGCCCGGCCTCGTGGGCGGTGATGTTGCCGATCGCCCTGCCGATGAACGCGGCCTTGTCGACCGTGGCCGGGGTGATGTAGGTGTTCAGCGAGGTGGCGGACTGGCCGGCCGGCTTGCTGAGCACGTCCAGCAGCACCAGCGCGGTCTCCTCCTTGCCGAAGTTGCCCGCGTCGATCGACTGCGCGATGCCGACGGTCGAGATGCCGGACTCGGCGATGGTGCCGCCGACGACCACGCGGCTGACGTTCTTCTGGCCCCACGGGTCGGCGTGGTCGCGGCTGTTGAGGACGCGCACGGCGAACCGCTTGTTGGTGCCCTTGGCGGCGAGGTCGTGCTCGATGTTCTCGCGCACGGTCGCGACCACGGAGTCGATCACGGCGTTCTCGTCGGCGTTGGTGAGACCCCACGCGGGCAGGAAGTTCTTGAGCGGCGAGAGGTCCCGGTTGCCGGCCGGGTCGGCGCCGAAGATCCGGGTGTTGACGCGCGCGCCGTCGAAGTCGAGGAAGATCGTCAGCACCTCCGGCCGCGGGTTGAGCTCCGAGCCGGGGCGGTAGGCCTCGACCGTGACGTCGTAGGCACCGTCACCGTCCTCGACGCCGACGGTGTAGCGGCCGTCCTTCGGCGCCACGAAGTCCGCGACGGCGTTGCCACCGGCGGGCATCGGCGAGTTCTCCGCGTACAGGAAGCTGAAGTCCTGCGACGAACCGAAGACCTCGCGCCCGGCCGGGTCGTGGACCATGACCCGCGTCGCCCGGCCCGCCGCCGACGCGCCGAGCACGTCGCCCGCCTTGAGGTCGACGGAGAAGAAGTCCCTGTCCACCTGGCCGTCGCCGGTCGCGATGGTCAGGTCGTACGCGCCCTCGGTGGTGACGCGCTTGCCGGTGCCGGGCTTCAGCGGGTCGGTCGGGACCCCGCCGGGGCCCGCGCCCGCGACCATGACGTAGACGTCGGTGCCCGGCTGCACGAAGACCCGGAGCCTGCTGTCCGTGGTGCCGACGAGGTTGTCGTTCTGGCCCTGCAACTGGCCGTTCGCGTCGAACGCGGCGAGCAGCGTGTCCAGGTCGCCGGTCGGCGTGTGCGTCTCGACGGTCGCCCACTGCCCGGTCGCACCACCGGTCAGCTTGTAGAAGTCGTGGTCGCCGCTGCCGTCACCCGCGCTGCCGTACGGGCCGTCGCCGATCGTGCCGCTGGTCCGCACGGCCCGTCCCTGTGCGGGCACGTGGGTGTCAGCGGCGTTCGGAATGGCGTCGTTCATCTCGGGGAACGGCGTGACGACCGGGATGGTCGGGTCGCCCGCTAGGTCACCCGTGAGCTTGAGCTTCGGGTTCTTGCCACGTCCGGTGCCGAACCCGGCCACGTGCTCGGCCTGGGCGGGCGTGTCGTTCGCGCCCTGCCCGGTCTCCTTCTCGCCGTAGGTCAGCGGTGTCCCCGCGGACTTCGCGGCGATCGCGGCCCGCGCCTGCTTGCGGGACTCCCGGTTCCGCTGCACCGCGGCCCAGTCGATCTTGGCTTCGGCAGGCAGGAAAGCCAGCATCGGATCGGGCTGGCTGACCTGCTGCACGGGTTCGGCGGCCGACTGACCGGCGGCGACGAGTGACAGTGCGACACCTGCGGCGAGCACGCCGAAGAGACGTTTGCGCATATGAGGTTCCCCCAGTTCGGTCTACCACCGAGGAAACCAGCGCTCACGGTCGTGGACGAGCGTTTTGGTCAGCCTTTGTCCACTTTTGGACAATCAGGCGGGTTTGCGCATCGGTGCCGAGACCTCGTGCAGGTACTCCAGCACGTACCCGTACGACCGGAACAAGCCGCACTGCGCGTAGGAGATCTGGTGCTTCTCGCAGAACTCGCTGACGATCAGCTGCGCGTGCTTCAGGGCCGGGCGCGGCATGCTCGGGAACAGGTGGTGCTCGATCTGGTAGTTCAGCCCGCCGAGCAGGAAGTCGGTGAACCAGCCGCCGCGGACGTTGCGCGAGGTCAGCACCTGCTTGCGGAGGAAGTCGAGGGTGTGCCCGGCCGACAGCACCGGCATGCCCTTGTGGTTGGGGGCGAAGGAACAGCCCATGTAGAAGCCCCACAGACCCTGGTGCACCAGGATGAACGCGACCGCGTAGACGGGGGAGAGGACCCAGAACACCGCGGCCAGGTAGACGACGACGTTCGCGATCATCAGGAAGCGCTCACGGCCCGAGTGCCGGATCGAGTGCCAGTGCAGTGCGTAGCCTTCGAGGAACAGCAACGGGAAGAACAACGCCGCCTGGTGCGAGGCGATCCACCGCAGCGGGCCGCGCTTGGACTCGCCCTGCTTCTGCGTGAACGCCAGCACCGAGATGTCGACGTCCGGGTCCTCGTCCTCGTGGTTCGGGTTGGCGTGGTGGCGGTTGTGCTTGCTCACCCACCAGTCGTGGCTGACGCCGATGAGCCCGCTGTGGACGTAACCGGTGAGCAGGTTCCACCGCTTCGCCGTGAAGATCTGCTTGTGGCCGGCGTCGTGCCCGATGAACGCCAGCTGCGTCGTCATGACGGCCAGCACGACCGCCACGGCGAGCTGCCACCACGAGTCCCCGAGCAAGGCGAACGCCACCCACGCGCCCGCGTAGACCACCAGGTTCGCGGTGATCCGCGCGAGGTAGTAACCGCGCCGCCGAGCCAGCAGGCCGGCCTGCTTGATCTCGGTGGACAACTGGGCGAAGTCGCTCGCCTGCCGGAGTGTCATTTGCGCATAATGCCCGGTCGCCGCGTCCAGGCAATGCACGGCCGATGAAGTGCGGCTACCAGGCCACCAAACAGAACGGGTGTCCGGCAGGATCCGCGTAGACGTCGAACGACTCGCCGCCGCCCTCGAGCTTGCGCGCGCCCAGCTCAAGAACCCTCTGACCTGCAGTTTTGCGATCGTCCACGCGAATGTCGAAGTGCATGTGCGCTGATTCGCCCGGCCACGCGGGTGGTGTCCAGCCGGTCACCCGCGCGAAGGCGACACCGGGGCGGTCGGGTGCGTCGCCGATGACGACCCAGCCGGGGTCGTCCTGCACGCGGGTCATGCCGAGCAGCTTCTCGTAGAACCCCGCGAGGGCCCGCGGGTCGGGACAGTCGATCACCAGGCCGTGCCATCGTCCGATCATGCGCGGGAGCGTCTCACCGAATGCGGACAGTTACTGTCCGCTGGCCTTCCTCGCCACGAGCCGTTCCACCAGACCGAGCTTGAACCGTTGCCGCTGTTCGACCTGCAGCTGGTGCGCCTGCACCAGACGCAGTGGCCGGCGCAGGAAGTGCTCTCCCGCCATCGGAATCGTCACCCGTTCCACGAGCCACTGCAGTGCGCGCGCGATCCGGGACGAGCTCTCCACGTGGTCGACGAGGATCAACCGGCCGCCGGGCTTCAGCACCCTGATCATCTCGGCGATCGCGGTCTCGTGGTCCGGGATCGCGCACAGGCCCAGGGTGCACACGACCGTGTCGAACTCCGCGTCGCCGAACGGGAGGGCGTGCGCTGTGCCCTGCCGCAGGGTCACCCCGTGCCGCAGGTCGTGGGCGCGAGCCCGGGCGAGGCCGAGCATCTGCTCGCTGAGGTCGATGCCGGTGAGCGTGACGTCCTCGGGGTAGTGCGGCAGGTTCAGCCCGGTGCCGATGGCGACCTCCAGCACCTCGCCTGATGCCTGCGAGCACGCCCACCTGCGCGAGTCGCCGAAGAGTTTCCGGTCCAGGAAACCCATTTCCGCGTCGTAGGTCGCGGACTTCCGGTCCCAGTACTGCTGCCAGCGGGCGCTGCGATCGGTCATGGTTCACTCCTACCGTGGCGACGACGATCGTGAACGCGCGGGTGTTCGACGGGACGACGTCGCGGGACTGGACCTCTGTCCGGTTCGCGGACGGGCTGATCACCGAGTGCTCGGCCGGCTCCGGCGCCCATGCCGGCGACGAGGTCGTGGACGCGGCGGGCGGGACCGTGCTGCCCGGTCTGATCGACTCCCACGTGCACCTCGTTCCCGGCGCTCTCGTCCAGTCGCTGAACTGCGGCGTCACCACCGTGCTCGACATGTTCAGCATGCCGGACGTCGTGGCCGCCGCGCGGGAGCGAGCTCGTGGTGCCGACGCGGCGGACGTGCGGTCGGCGGGTGTCGGTGCCACCGCGCCCGGCGGCCACCCGTCGATGATGTACGACCCGTTCCCGACGCTGACCGCCGCTGACCAGGCCTCGCGGTTCGTGTCGGACCGGATCGCCGAGGGCTCGGACTACCTGAAGATCTTCTCCGGCGTCGGTGGCCGGTGGCCGTCGCTGGACCCCTCGACCATCACGGCGCTGGTCACGGCGGCGCACTCGCGCGGCTTGGTCGTCGTCGCCCACGTGAGCTCGACGGCCGGTCTCGAAGAGGTCGTGTCCGCCGGTGCCGACGTGGTGGCGCACATCCCGTTGGACGCGGAGCTGCCTGGTTCTCTGGTCGAGCGCATGGCCGGAATCGCGGTGGGGCCGACGCTCGCCACCGTCGAGAACACTCTCGGAGCGAGCAGCCGGCCGTATTCGCGGGCGCAGGACAACGTGCGGCGGCTGGTGGACACGGGAGTCACGCTGCTGGCGGGCACCGACGCCCCGAACCCCGGGACCGAGTTCGGCGCAAGCCTGCATCGGGAACTGGAGCTGCTCGTCCGGTGCGGTCTCAGCCCGGCGCAGGCCCTGGCTGCCGCGACTTCCTCTCCTGCACAGGTGTTCGGCCTCGCGGACCGGGGACGTGTCGCGGTCGGGCAGCGCGCGGATCTGGTTCTCGTGTCAGGAGATCCGCTGACGGACATCTCCGCTGTGCGCGGCATCGAACGGATCTGGCGCGGCGGCACGGCCTGCGAGCGTCGCCCGTTCGTTCCCGATCCCGCCGAGGCCGAGCAGCTCGCCGCGTTCGACGCGCGCATCGCCGAAGCCGTCGCGGCGGTGCGCCGGCGCCGCTGAAAGCGGTGCTGGCCAAAAGGTTTCCATTTCCTGTCCAATTCCAGGCCAGCAGCGCCGACGACGGCTCACCTCTGCAACCACTGGTCGTTTCGGCGCAGGGAAACGCAAGGTATCGGCCTACCTGAACGCGTCGTTGTTGCGCCATCATGGGATTGCCTGCACCGACCGGCACTCGGCGTGAGGGGAATCGACACCATGAGCTCATCGGGCTTGGAGCCGGACCTGGAATCCGCGCTGATCGACCTCGAAGGCGTTCCGTTCACCAGGTTGCGCGATCTCGACAGCGACCTGCTCCGGCGATCGCTGCGGCACGTCGTCGAGCGCACCGGTCTCGTGAGCCAGGGCTACAGAAGCACCAGCTCGTCGGGTGGTGAGCGAATCGACTGATCATGCCGTATTCCACCCCGTTCCACCGCATGTCGTGGGGTGATTTCGACGCCTTCGCGCGCCTCCGCGGTGATGCGTCGATGATCGGCCGGTTGCGCGGAGCCGAACTCAGCAGACGAAAACTGTTGGTGCACGCGTTACTCGAATCCTCCGCGAAAACGCCGGGGGCGTATGGCTCGTTGCCTCCGCTCGAAGCGGTGTGGGACCTGCTCGCGCGGGTCGAGAACGTGTCGCCCGCTTCGCTCGACCGCGCGTTCGCGCACCCGTACACCGGAAGCTGGGCCGGCTACACGACCCGGTTGCTGGCACACGGCGCCGACGGCGTTTGTCCACTGTGGATTCACGTCGGCCACGTGCACGCGCTCGCGGCAGCCGCGGCGATCACGGCCGATCTGGACTTCGAGATCTCCGTGCCGCTGTGGGACGGCAACGCGGTCCTGCCCTCGCTCGGGACGGCTCGGTTGCCGGCCAGGGCCCGGTTCTCGACAGCCGAGGTGCGAGGACGACGCGGCCGCTACACGGTATCCGGCGAGAACGGTGAGGTCCGGCTGCCTGTCAGGCTCGACTCCGATGCCCCCGGCTGGTGGGCCCTGCGCTCGTGCGGCATGGGCGCGGAAAGGAATCGGCTTTCGGTGACGCTGGACGACCTCGATCCCTATCGCGGTCTGCACGAGCCGTTGCCACCGGAACGCCTGGAGGCAGCCGAGGTCGGCACGTGGCGGCGGCTGCTGGGCGAAGCCTGGGCACTCCTGCTCGACGCCACTCCTGAGCTCGCCGGAATGGTCGCCTCCGGCCTGGATTCGTTGGTACCCAAGCCGAACGTGCCTTTCCAGACCCCGAGCGCGTCGACCGGTGAGGCCTTCGGCAGCGCGGTGATCGGGCTGCCGGTGGACGCGTTCGACCTCGCCGCGACGTTGGTGCACGAGTTCCAGCACATCGTGCTGGGGGGCATCCTCCACCTGACACAGCTCTACGAAAACGACCGCACAGAGCGGATTTACGTGCCGTGGCGCGACGACCCCCGGCCTCTCGGCGGAGCACTCACGGGTGTCTACGCGTTCTTCGGCGTGACCGCGTTCTGGCGCAGGACGGCTCAGTCCGAGAGCGGCGAGTCGCGGCGCGCTTGGTTCGAGTTCGCCTACTGGCGCGACCAGACCTGGCGCACCCTCCGGACTCTGCGCCGCGATTCGACGCTGACCGAAGCCGGGCAACGGTTTCTCGCCGGTGTCGCGGAGGTGCTCGAACCGTGGCGACACGAACCGGTGCCCGAGGACGTCCTGGACCTGACCGAGCTGCTCGCGTCCGACCACCGGGCGGGGTGGAGGCTGCGGCATCTGCGTCCCGATCCCGCGATGGTCTCCACGGCGGCCGACGCCTGGCTGGCCGGTCGGGCGAGGCCGCCGGTCGTCCTGTCCCCGCCCGACCTCCCGCCGACGCCGGTGCCGGACGGACCGTGGTCGCGCAGCCGTGCCACGTTGGTACGCCTCGGTTTGGGCAAACGCGGGAGCAAGGACGTGCACGAGCTGTGGCCGGAGGTTCCCGGCGCCACCTACGCGGACTACGCGCTGGCGACCGGCCGCCGCGCCGACGCCGCCCGGAGCTACCGCGCGGAGCTGCGCGAGGATCCCGACCGGCCGGCGTCACTCGTCGGGCTGGGACTCGCCCTCAACGGGGCCGGACCCAACCCGGCCGCACGCGCGTTGCTGCACTGCCCTGAAATGGTGCGTGCGGTGCACCGTGAACTCCGGCGCACCGCACGTGACGTACCTACTCCGGAGACGCTCGCCTGGTGGCTCGGCCAGCTCGTCTCCGGATGAGTCCTCCTACATCAGCAACGGGTCGATGTCGCAGTTGGCCCGCATCCCCTTGGCCGCCGCGATGGTTCCGGGGTGCGCCTCGCCCAGCACCTTGCGGTACCGGTCCACCACAGGATCGCGGTAGGGCGCGGCTTCCTCCTCCCGGCCTGCCGCCCGCAGGTCGTGGCCGAGGTTGAGCGCCGCGGCGAGCACGGTGGGATGGTTGGCGCCGAGCACTCGCCCGCCGCGCTCCACGGCGTCCTGGCCCAGCGCGATCGCGCGCTCGGTCTCGCCCAGAGCCGCTAGGTCGCTCGCCAGGTTGACCGTGGCGACGATCGCGTAGGGGTGGTTCGGACCGAGACCACTGCGGAAGAGTTCCAGCGCCCGTTCGTCGAGCACCCTCGCCTCCGCCGTCTCTCCCTTGAGCCGCATCGTCACCGCCAGGTCGACCGTCGCCGCGATGGCGTGGGGATGGGCTTCCCCGAGACCACGCCGGTACCGCTCGAACGTGTCCTCGCCCAGCTTCTTCGCCCCGGCCAGGTCTCCCGAGTGGCGAAGGTCGATCGAATGCGCCAGGGCACACGCCATTCTGGTCTCGTGGTCGGGTCCGTAGAGGAGGCTGAACTGGGCGAGCGCCGGCGTGGACAGCTCCAGCGCCCGTGCGTGGTCGCCGTCCTTGCGCCTCGCCACCGACAGGAGGAACGAGAAAGTCGCCTGCTCCGGGTGGTCCGCGGGGAACCGCGCCCGGAACACCTCGGTGAACTTCTCCTGGTCGATCCGCGCCCGCAGGTAGTCACCCGCCTCGCGCCGGTCGACGATCTCCGAGGCGTAGCTGCTGAGCGTCCTCTGGTGGTCGGGGCCCAGCACCTTGCTCCTGCGGTCGGCGGTGTCGAGGTCGAGCTCGGCCGCCGCCAGGTACTCACCGGACAGCCGGAGGCTGATGCCGTGCTGGTACGCCGCGTTGAGAGCCTCGGGATCGTCCTCGCCGAACAGCCGCTTGGACTTGTGGTAGATCTCCTCGCTCAGTTTCGCGGCGGACGCGAAGTCGCCCTGCGCCCGGTAGTCGATCACGATGTTGGTCTGCAGTGCGAGTGCCTCTTCACTGTCCTCTCCGGACACTTCGATCTGGCGCTGCAGGGTGAGCTGGTTGACCCGCGAGGCTTCCTCGTACCGCCCCACGCCCCACAGGTAGAAACCGAGCCGTGAGGCCACTTCCAGCGTCTGCGGATGAGTGGGTCCCAGCTTGCGCTCGAACTTCTCGCTCGCGCGCTCGGCGACGCGCGCGGCCTCCTCGTGGTCGCCCCAGGCGGAGAGGAAGCGCATCAGGTTGATGATGAGCTGCCGTGGCCAGCTGTCGTCGCAGTCGACGATGTCGGACGCGTAGGCGTGCGGCAGCAGCTCGCGGTAGCGCGGCCAGTGCCGGCTCGACTCGGGGTCGTTGGGGTCGAGACTGGCGAGTAGCTGGTGCGCGCCGTGCATCATCTGCGCGTGCACCTGCGGCGCCATGGTCCGGTTGCGCAGCACCAACTGGACCAACCGGTGCAGCTGCAAGGTGTTGTTGCCGTGGTCGATCTTCGCGAGCCCGTAGCGGTTGATGTCGCGGATGGCCCTCGCGAGCTTGATCGGGTCGCGCAGGGCGGCGTCCAGCTCCGGGGAGATCGACACCCGGCTGACCCCGGTGAACAGGTCGCGCGAGATCGGTTCCGGCGAGAAGAAGGCGCAGATGTGCAGAATCTGGTGTGCCGCCGGGTTTCTCGTCTTCAGCTCGTCGAACGACACGTTCCAGGCGGCGGCGACCGAGAGGTCGTAGTCAGTCGGGGCGGACGTGTCGAGGATTTCCGCGACGGACTCGTCGAACAGCCGCAGGTACTCGCTCACCGGCATGCCGGTGACGGCGCGCCAGGCCGCCGCCTGCTCGATGGCGAGGGGGAGGTCGCCCAGCTTCTCCGCCAGCACGTTCGCGTCGCCCTCGTCGATCTCCGGGCCGCGTTTGCCGAGCAGCTCGATGCTCTCCGAGCGGTCGAACACCGCGAGCTCCAGCGGACGGGCCACGCCGGCCCAGTCCGGGTTGCGGGAGGTGATCAGCACTTCGCCGGGACCGTTGGCCGGGAAGAACGGGCGCACTTCCTCCGGGCTCTCGGCCGCGTCGAAGACGAGCAGCCAGCGGCGGAACGGACGGCCGACGCGCAGCGCCTCGCGCACGGCGGGCACGGCGGTGTTCGCGTCGGAGGCACCGGGCAGCCCGAGCTGACGCGCCAGTTCGGTGAGGCCGGCGCGGATCTGGGTCGGGCGGGCCGCCTCGATCCACCAGATGAGGTCGTAGTCCTGCAGATGGCGGTAGATGTACTCGGTCGCCATCTGGGTCTTGCCGATACCGCCCATGCCGTGCAGCGCGGACGGGAGAACCGCGGTGGCGCCTCCTGCGGTCAGACGTTTGCCGAGCTGCTCCAGCAGTTCCACGCGCCCGGTGAAGTTCGGGTTTCGCGGCGGCACATTTCCCCAGACGATCGGCGGATCATCCGACCTTCGTTCGTGAAACGTTCGCGAACTCAATGCGGGATGAACCGTCATACCGCTCGTCTCAGGAAGGCCGACATCGCGCGACCCGGCGGAATACACCGCGGCCGATACGGAATGCGCCTGTGGATCGGATACCGTCGACTTGCTGGGGCGCTCGGCCGTATCGGGCATGTCCTTGCTCGCCATCCTTGTTGACTTTATTGATTCAGAAGATGGCACGACGTCGCGTGCCACCGCATTCCTCAGCCGATCCGCGCGCGACAGGTAAGGCCCTGACAACGCCCCCATCACCGCACGCTGCAGCCCGACTTCGGCAGCGTTGGAACTAGAGGGCACCGGGTCCGGCGTGTTGTCCGGGTCCGCTATCGCTTCCATGAGACGCCCGAGTGCCGGAATGTGCTCCCCGAATTCGGCCGCAGCCGTTCGCACGACGCCCGCGGTCTCGGACCGGCGAGCGCCGTTGAGCAGCAGCTCACGTACTTTCTCGGGAAAGACAAAGGTGCTGGAGTCCCAGGTGGACTTGTCGTCTTTGGGAGCCGAAGAATAGTCCAGCAGACCGCTCATAAGCAATTCTGAGACGTGCTCCGGTCCTGCCTCCGGGACGAATCGCCGGCTAATGAGTTTCACGACTTCGAGGTTGGCCGGGACCGCGGCGAGCAACGTCGCGAGACGCAGAGCGGGCGGCGAGGCAAGGCTTCTGAACCGGCCGACGTGCTCTTTTGCCGATACGTCGTCATCCGGCACGGCTCGTGTTTCGCGGGTGACCAGCAGCACCGTGCCGCCGGCCGGGCGGCGGTGCCCCGCCGTGATCAGCCGCGCCCACCACCTCAGGTACCGAGGTTGCAATTCGATCACCGGCACCGGTACGGCATCGTCGCGCAGCGCCGCAGCCGGATCGTCGTCGAGCCAGGCATCGGGCAGGTCGAACGTCCAGCGGCTGTTGGGACGCAACGCGGCCGGCACGCTGAGGTTCGCCCGGTGCAGCGGTACCGCGCCGCGGCCCCAGAGCCATTGGGGCAACATGTGCAGCACGCTCACCGGCATGGACCGCGCCCAGCGAGCCAGCATCGGGTTCAGCAGGCCCGGCTTCCAGACGCCTCCGACCCCGTCGGTCACGAGCAGCACGACTCGGCGTCCGGAGACGTCGAGCACCTCGGCAGGGTCACGCGCGGGCGCGCCAGGCGTACCACCGCGCAAAACCGGAACCTCCGTGCCGTCCTCGTTGCGGACGACGTCGACCAAGCGGAACTGGATCGTGCGGAAGGCCCCCAGTCGCGTGAGCATCTCCATGAATGCGACGACTTTCGGCCGCCACAGCGACATTGAGGGACTGTCGTCCAAAACGACGGTCAGATCGAGCCAACGCTCCGGACTCGAACGGGTGATCGGCCACCAGCTGCCGGTTCGCGCAACCTGCTCCGCGGTCGCGACCTCGTCCAGAACCGTTGCGCCGTCCCGGAAAGAGGCGATCTCGCGCTTCAGCGGCCGCAACGCCCTGAAGCACTCCAGCGTCTCGGCCAGTCCGGGCACCACGGCGGCGGCCGGTGGCAGATCCCGGTGGCCGTTCTCGTCGAGGCTCGGCGGGCGTGGAAGCGGTGTCCTGGCGACTTCGTCCGGTGCCGCCGCGGGGAAGGGTTCTGGTTCATGCGAAACCGGCGCGTCGGGAACAGGCGCCTCGTCATCCACGGCCTCGGCGGGTACCGGCTTCACGGCTTCTGGCAGCACGGGGCCGGGCGGATCCGGATCGCCTTGGTCGCGGCTCTCCGTCGTCCCGCCGCGCATCGCGGCGGCCAGCCACAGCACGTCCGCTACTTCGGGCCAGTCCAAGCCCTCGAGGCCGTCCACGTCACTGCCCCGTCGTCAGTCTGCGCCAGATGGCGTTCAGCAGCCGCTGCCACGACACGTCGTCCGGCTGGTACGCGCCCGAGGTGGCGAGGAAAACGGCGTCCAGCAGGCGATCGGCTGGCAGCCCACCCTCCGCGCGGCTCTTCTCGATGAACTCGCGCACCAGCCGTTCGCGGTGCTCGCCCTTGGTGTCCAACAGGTGGTTGGCCACCATGGCGGCCAACTGCTCCACCGTCGGGTCCTTGATCTCGAGTTGCAGGACCCGGCGCAGGAACGCGGGCGGGAACTCGCGCTCTCCGTTGCTCGTCATGACGACGACCGGGAACGCGCGACAGCCGACCCTGCCGTCCACGACGGTCGCCGTGCCGTTGGGATCGTTGGTGTGGACGGTGACCTCGCGCGTCTGGTTGCGCACGCGAGCCAGTTCCGGGATGACGAACTCGCCGTCCTCGAAAATGCTCAGCAGATCGTTCGGGAGATCCGATTCGGACTTGTCCAGCTCGTCGATCAGAACAACTCGCGGAAGTCTGCTGGGCAAGAACGCCGTACCCAGCGGGCCGAGTCTGACGAATTCGCCGATGGATGCTTCTTCGGCGCCACCTGATCGGGCCTGACCGGCAGCGGCGGCCTGAACCCTGCCAATCGCGTCATAATCGAACAGACCAGAATTCAGCGTGGTACGACTGGTGATCGACCACCTGAGCACTCGTCCGAGCCGCAGTTCTCTGGCAATCCGCCAGGCCAGACTCGACTTCCCGACGCCGGGCTTTCCGGTCAGCAAAAGCGGCCTGCGCAGGTACAATGCCGCGTTGACCATGTCCAGCTCGTGCGCGTCGACATCGGATTCGGCCAGGTGTATTTCCGGTCCCAACCTGCGATCGGCCTCACCGTCGTCGTCCGGCGGAACATCCTTCTCCGGAAGCGGGCCGCCGTCGAAATCGCGCCACGGCGGTGGCGGCGGAAGTATCTCGGCGAGGTCGATGTCGTGGATTTCGCGCCCAGTGCCGCGGTAAATCCACCAGTCAGGTGCATCGATGCCAACGCGCTGGCCGTCTGTTCGGTGTTCGTGCACGCTCATTTCGCGCCCCCACTCGACGTCGGCGAAAGAGATCCGCCTGGAACGATTTTCCGATGCGGGTCGTCGAGCAGCACCACGAGATCCCGGACGAGGTCGTGGTCGGTCGCGGCCAGGTGGGCTTCGCGATGACGGCCGGGCACCCCGCCGATGTCGCCACCGTTGAGCAGATGGCCCACCAGCTCACGCAGGTCCTCGGCAGTCGCCCGGGGGTGCCAGACGATCAAGGGCACGCCACTTCGCAACGCGGCGGTCAGCGCGTCGGGTCCGGCGCTCGGATCCGGATGCGCGGAAGGTGGCTCGTCCATGACCAACCCAACCCACGTGGTCTCACTCAGCACGGCGTCGATCGGATTCTCCTTGGTTTCCCCTGATCCGTACGGGTGAATTCGCCGCAACGACATGTTGTCATCGGCAGCGGAGTCCCACCTCATGCGCCACAGGCGATGCCAATGAGCGGACCGCATTCGCTCCAGAGACCTGAGCGCCAGCGGGTAATCGTATACCAGAGGTTTCGGGTATCCCGACCGGTGTTCCTTCCGCCAGGACATGATCGGAATTTGCAGGAGCGGGCGGGGCACGACGAATTCCAGGGCGACGGAAATAGCCTGGTCGGACCATGCGCCCTCGGCTTCGACGATCACGTCGTCGATTCGCTGTTCCAGCTCGTCCACGGCCAGCTCGCACACCCCGCCGCGGAGTGGCGGCCACTCCAGCGGATCGTCTTGACGCCACCAGGAAAGAACACACTGGCTGTCGTCGATCGCGTCCAGCTCGATCATGATCATCAGGTACAGCCGCGGTTCGGCGGGCAGCGGAATTCTGACCGCCTGGCGTTCCCGTTGCTCGCCGGTGCGTCGCAGATTGTGAATCTTCTGCGCAACCCAGGCCGCCAGCTCGGCGGCATTGTCGTCACCGAGGTCCGCGGCGAGCAGCGCCAGAAATTCGAGGGCAGGGGGAATTCCGTCCGGGCCGGCGTTGACATCGGCCAGATGGAGAAAAGCGTCCCAGACGGAGCGAAAGCGGGGTACCGGAATCGCCGAGTGCGTGGCGCGGCTGACGATCATCGGCAGGCGTGCGGTCTCCACACCCGACAGGAGGCTTTGCAGGACTTTCAAGTCGTCGCCGGGGAACAGGTCGCGTACGAGGAGGTCCTCATCGGGTACGGCCACGGCACTCGGCGCCCAGCCGCCGCCGTGGAGCCGCAGCCAGGCGTGCCCTTCGTACGACTTCACGGAGACGTCGATGCGGCGGTACGACTCCGGTGCGCTGGCCGGGTCCTGCGCGATCACCTCGTCGTAGAAGTAGGCACTGGCGATGAACGCGACCAGTTGCCCCGACCCGCGCAGTTCCGCCTTCGCCTCCTCCGCGTCGAGGATGCGGCAGGCCAGCACCACCGCGTTGCCCACCCAGCCGTGCTCGTTCCTGCGGATGTCGCCTGCGTGCAGCCCCACCCTGAGCTTGAACTGGGCCGCCGGATCGTGAGTCGCGTTGTACCGGCGGAGCTCGGCGGCCAGGCGGTCCGGCAGTTTGTCGGCGAGCTCGCTCTTCGACACGGAGGGCGGAACCAGGATCAGGGCGCCGTCACCCCGATCCTCGATGACGCAGCCGCCGGGATCGGCACCGGCGGCGGCGAGCGCGGCCCTCAGCACGTCGTACAGGCCCTCCTGCACCGCGAGCTGATGCGCGAGCGTTCTGTCCTCACGGGTGAATTCCGCAACGTCGACCACGACGATCGTCCTGTGCTCGGTCGGTGGTGAGAGCGACACGACCGTCCTTCCCTCCACGACGTCACGCCGGCACCAGCCGGCGACCCGATTCGTCGTGTACCAGACCAACCGGCCGGGCTGTGCGCTGATTGACGCACAACGCCTGGTTCCACCCTTCGGCATCTCGTCCCCGCAGACGCCCCCGCGGGGTAACTACAGCAGCTGTCGCTCGGTACCAACGAGCGGATGGGCACACCCGGCCGGAGAATTCAGCCGATAGGACGAGCAGGGCCACCGGCGTGACCCGCCGGGATCTTCGGGAAGCCGGCGCCGGCCGTTACAACCACCGGTTCGAACCCGGTGGATTAGATCGATCGGGGCAATGACCGCCGTCCTGATCCGTGAATCATGGATGTATGGGGCTCGACCAGTCGTTCTGGGAGATACTCGACGTCACCGACCAAGCGGCCCTGCGAGCCGCGGCGACCCGCGTGACGTTCGAGGCCGGATCGGTGATCTGCCATCAGGGGGACAGGTCGCGGAACATGCTGGTCGTGTCGCACGGTCGGGTGCGGGTCAGCCGGTTCACCCTCAGCGGCGAGGAAGCCGTGCTCGCGGTCCGGGGGCCCGGTGAGATCATCGGTGAGCTTTCCGCCATCGACGGCGGGGGCCGTACCTCGACCGTCACCGCGGTGGACGCCGTGAGCGGCATGGTGATTTCCGCTCAGGCCTTGAAGAAGCTCTGCGAGGAACACCCGAAGATCGTGTGGGCGGTGTTGTGCGTCGTGGTGTCGCGGCAGCGTGCCACGGGCGATCAGCAGGACCTCCGGACCGGGCCCTCGTTGCACCGGGTGGCCGCCGTGCTGCTCGACCTCGCGCACCGCGGGGCCAGTGACATGATCACCACGGTGCCGCTCAGCCAGCGCGAACTCGCAGGGATCGCGGGCATCTCGCGCGAGACTCTGGTGCGGGCGTTGAAGACGTTGCGGGAGGCGGGGATCATCGAGACGCGCCGCACCAGCGTCGAAATTCTACGTGAGGACGCACTTCGGTCCCTGTGCGGCATTTGACGCAAACGTTCCGGCTCGATGGCGTTCTCCTTGGTGGACAAGAAGCCGAGGACACATCAGGAGCCGTCATGAAGCGCCACCCGTTGCCGGAAGCCAACTCCCGCAAGCAGATGGCGCGTGCCCGCCGCAAGCACACCGAACGGGTGCTGCTCGCGGTCGTCTTCACCGCCGTCGAGATCTGGGCCGTCGTGGCCACCGTGGTGCGCCTCGACGACGACGGGGTGCTCGCCGTCGCGGTTTCGGTCGTGCTGTCGGCCGCGCTGATCGCCGTCTGGGACACCTGGCAGTCGATTTTCGCCACCGGAAGGGCGTTGCGGTCGCCGGAACCGGCGGAGACGCCTGCCGAGGAGGCGAACCCCGAGGTGCAGAGCCCCGGGATGAAGCTGGTGCGGTTGTAGAGCCAGGTGTGGCCGCGGCGTAGGGGGGCGCGGCCACACCGCCCAACTGGGGGCTGCCGATGGGGTCCGGGGGTGAAGGCTCCCCGGCAGGGGGCCTCGGGCTCACGCGTGGTGAAGACGGACGTGGCGTGGACCGGTCCCGGTTACAAGTTCGCCTTCGACGGGCTCAGCTGTTCTTGCGCCAGTAGTCGGCCTGCCGCCGCACCAGTTCCGCGACGAACCCCGCCACGTCGATCCTGCCCTTCAGCAGCTCGTCGTTGACGGGTTCGAACACCTCCGCGGCATAGCCGGTGATCTCGAGGATGCCGTCGAGCGGCTGGGACACGGGCAGGGCCGCCAGTGCCCTGCCGACGTCCGCCAGGTCGTCGGGCGCGGGCAGCTCCGGGTTCGGGGTGAGGTTCTTCGCGACCGTCGCGATCTTCGAGAGCGTGCCGTCCTTGAAGAAGTGGGCGATGAACCGCTCCGCCAGTGACGCCCGGCCGGCCGTCGCCGGGATGGCGAAACCGATGGTGCTGACCGGCACCGCGGTCGACGCACCAGGCAGCGGCACGAAGCGGAACTGGAAACCCTGCACCGCGGACGGGCCGATCTCACTGGGTGTCCAGCTGCCCATCAGCAGGAAGTCGGTCTTGTGCCGGGCCCAGTCCAGCTGAGCTGACGGCCAGCGCGAGTCGGCAGCCCGAGCGTCGAAGTACCCCAGGTCCACAAAGGACTTCACTCTGGTCACCGCCTCACGGACATCAGGTCTCTCCCAGGCGCGGCCCGTTCTGTCCCGAGCCAGCTCCCTGACCTTTCCCGGCCCGAGAGCACCCTGGAGCGCGCCGATCGTCCAGTACGAGCCGTACCCGGAGATGTCCGCGTCCAGTGCGATCGGTGCGCGACCCGCTTTCCTGCACTTCGCCATCAACGCGGCCAGCTCGTTCCACGTCCTCGGAGGCTCGTCGGCCACTGCGGCCATCGCCGAGCCGTCGAACCAGAGGCCGTGGCCGATGACCTCGTACGGCATCAGGAACATCTGACCGTCCTGCCGGAGCGACTCCAGGTACTTGGGGGAGATCAACTCGCCGACGGTGCGGCCCATCCCCGGTACCTGCGCTGAGAGCACCGGAGCGAGGTCGCGGAAGCCGCGCGACGCGACCAGAGCCGCACGGACCTTCGTGTTCTCCTGGTCCACCAGGTCCGGCACCGCGTCACGGTCGTCCGCCAGCTTGGTCAGCACCTCGCGTCCCTGCCAGCGGACGTCGACCGTGATGCCGGTGTCGCGTTTGAAGTCGGCGATCGCCTGTGCGAGCACGTGCGCCTGTGGTTCGTTCTCCTTCCACATCGACCAGTACGTGAACGACGTCGCCTCGTGGGCTGTCGCACCGCAGGCGGCCAGGGCCGGCGCGATCACCGCTGCTGTGAGCAGGCGGCGTCGAGTCAGGGTTCTCAAAGCGTGCTCCCGAACGGATTGTGTCCATTGTGGAACGACGATGGGTACTACTTGACGGCTCCGAGGGTCATGCCCTCGACGATCCGCCTGCCGAGCCAGACGTAGAGCAACAACATGGGCAGCACCAGGATGCAGACGCCGGCGAACAGGGCGCCGTAGTCCGAGCCCGAGTACTGCTGGCTCTGCATGAAACCGAGCAGTGCCAACGGGAGTGTCTGCAGATCGGTGTCCTGGATGAACACCAGCGCGAGGAACGTCTCGTTCCACAGCCCGATCGCGTTGAGCAGTAGCGCGGTGATCAGCCCACCGCGGGCCAGGGGCAGCGAGATCTGCAGGAACGTGCGCAACGGTCCCGCGCCGTCGATCGCGGCGGCTTCCTCGACCTCCTCCGGCAACGACCCGAAGAACGCGGTCAGCAGGAAGACCGTGAAGGGCAACGAGAGTGCGACGTACAGGATGAAGAGCCCGACGAGACTGTTGATCAGTCCGATGTTCTCCAGCATGACGAACAGCGGGATCACGATGACCTGGACCGGAATTCCGATGCCCAGCGCGAAGAAGAGCGCCATCACGCCGGAGATCCGCGTGCCCGAGCGGGCCAGCGCGTACGCGGCCGGTGCGGAGATCGCCACCAGCACCACCGCGGACCCGGCGACGAGTACGACGGTGTTCAGGGTGGCCGCACCGAATCCGCTCTCGTCCCACGCCTTGAGGAAGTTGCCGAACTCGCCGAACGTCGACAGCCCCCACGGGTCGCTGAAGATCGCGGTGTGCTCCCGCAGCGCGGCGAGGCCCATCCAGGCCAGCACACCGATGTTGAAGATCGCGAGCAGCCAGACCAGGCCTACTCCGACGCGGTGGGGGAGGCCGTGACCGTCCCTAGAACTGAATCTGAGCACGGCGCATCACCCTTCGCAGCAGGACGACCAGGACACCCACGACGACCAGCATCACGACGGCGGAGGCCGAGGCGTAGCCGAACTGGAACTGCGGGTTGCGGCCGCCGAACGTGGAGCCGTAGATGAACAGGGCGCTGTTCCACACCTCGACGGTGGGCATGTCGTTGGTGGTGCCGCCGAACGCGTAGATGAACTCGAAGATCTTCAGCGAGGAGATCGTCCAGATCACCGCGGCGGTGGCCACCACGTCCCACGTCAGCGGCAGCGTGATGTACCAGAACCGTTGCCACGCCGTCGCTCCCGCCAACGCCGAGTCCTCGTACAGGTCGGCGGGGATGCGGTCGACGCCGGCCATGATGATCGTGGTGAAGAAGCCGGTGTTCACCCAGACCAGACCGATGCAGATCACCGTGAACAGGTTGTCGCCCAACCAGTTCGGCGTGCTGCCGGTGATCCCGTGCCACAACGTGGTCAGCAGGCCCTCCGGCGAGCGGAACAGGAAGCCCCACAGCACCGACAGGACCACCGGGGAGACGATGTAGGGGAAGAACAGCACCGCGCGGACGAACTTGCGGCCGCGCATCTCGCGCAACACCATCGTCAGGGCGAACGACAGGGCGAACGTGGCGGCACCGACACCGACCAGGATCAGCATCGTGTTGGCGAACGAGTCGATGAACGTCGAGTCGCCCAGCAGAATCTCGTAGTTCTGCAGTCCACGGGGTTCGAGGTCACCCACGCCGTCCCAGCGGTGGAAGCTGACCCACACCGACGCCAGGACCGGGCCGACGAAGAAAACCAGGTACAGCACCAGGGCCGGTGCGATGAACGGCCAGAACAGGGCGCGGCGGCGACGGCCCAGTGGCGTGAGCGATGCGGCGGACGCCTTCGTCCGCCGCACCCCACGCCCGGCGACCGCCGTCGCGGACGCAACAGCCATCAGCCGTTCTTCTTCCAGTAGTTCGCCTGCTTCTCGGCGAGCTGGGAGAGGAACCCGGCCACGTCGGTCTTGCCCTTGATCAGCTGGTCGGACACCGGGTGGAACACCTCGTCCACGTAACCGGGAATCTGGTCGATCCCGTCGTACGGACGCGACACCGGCATCGTCTTCAGCGCGTCGGCCAGGCCTTTGAGCGCTTCCGGAGCGGGCAGGGCCGGGTTCGGCGTGAGGTTGCCCGTCTCGGTCGCGATCTTGGCCAGGTTCTCGTCCTTGAGGAAGTAGGCGATGAACTTCTCGGCCGGCGCGGCGTGCTTGGCCGGTTTCGGGATGGCGAAGCCGATCGTGCTCGCGGGCACCGCGTTCTTCGCGCCGGGCAGCGGGGTGAAGTGGAACTGGAAGCCCGGCGCGGCCTTGCCGCCCACCTCGCTCGGCGCCCAGGAGCCCATCAACAGGAAGTCCGCCTGGCCCTGCGCCCACTTCTCCTGCACGGCCGGCCACTTGGAACCGTCGTAGCCGTTGATGAAGTACCCCTTGTCCACCAGGTCCTTCACCCGCGCGAGCCCCTCGCGGACCTCGGGGGTGTCCCACGCCTTGCCGCTCTTGTCGCCGGCGAGATCCCTGACCTTGCCCGCGCCGAGCGAGCCCTGCAGCGCGCCGATGGTCCAGTAGGAGTTGTAGGAGGCGATGTCGGCGTCCAGCGCGATCGGTGCCCTGCCCTCGGCCTTCCGCTTGGCGAACACCGCTGCCAGCTCGTCCCAGCTCTTCGGCGGCGTCTTCACCACGTCGGGCAGCGCCGCACCGTTGAACCACAGGCCGTGCCCGATCACCTCGTACGGCACCAGGAACGCCTTGCCGTCCTTCTTCAGCTGCTCGGTGTTCTTCGCGTCCAGCACGTCGGAAACCTTGCGCCCGCTGCCGGGAAGCTCCGCGCCGTACACACCGGTGAGATCCCGGAACTGGTCCGAGGACACCAGGCTCGACTGCACCTTGTTCTGCTCCTGGTCGATCAGGTCCGGCACGTCGCCGCCGCGCAGCGCGGGCACGACCTTCTTGAGCACGTCCCTGCCCTGCCACTGCACCTCGACGTGGATGCCGGTGTCGCGCTCGAAGCCGGTGACCGCCTGTGCCAGCACCTTGGCCTGTGGCTCGTTCTCCTTCCACATCGACCAGTAGGTGAAGGACTTGTCGGATGCACTCGAGTCATCCGAACCGCCGCCGCACCCGGCGGCGGTCAACACGAGGGCGCCCGTCCAGAGCAGCGCGGCTGCTCTGGCGGGGAAGGCTTTGGTACGGGTCACGATGCACTCCCTGGCTGTGCCTTGCGTCACTGCTGAGCGATTGTGCACATAGTTCCTTCGGTTTGAGCAGTAGTCAACAACCAAGCTGTCACCGATTGAACACGCTGGCGTTCGCGGGCGTTCACACGTCCACGATGACCCCTGACGTCGATCTCGGCACGGTGAAGCCTGGCTGTGCAGATGTGGGAGTGGCGCTGGACGAACCCGCCGGAAGACCGGGTGCTGGGAAGTTATTGCAAGATGATGCAAACTTGGTGCACATTAGAAGCACTAATGAACATCACTGCGTACCCCGGGAGGGTCCTTTGAGCACGTTCACTCACGTCGGGGTGGAGATCGCCAGCCAGCCGGACTGCTGGCGGCAGGCAGCCGAACTGGCCGGTGACGTCGGCGACCTGCTTCCCGGCCGAGGCGAGCGCGTCGCGGTCGTCGGCTGCGGCACCTCCTGGTTCATCGCTCAGTCCTGTGCGGCGCTTCGGGAGTCACTCGGCCTGGGTGTCACGGACGCCTTCGCCGCGTCCGAGTTCCCCGGCGCGCGCGACTATGACCGCGTAGTCGCCATCACGCGTTCCGGAACGACATCGGAGGTGCTCGATCTTCTGGGCACGCTGCGCGTACCGACCCTCGCGCTAACGGCGGACGGCACCACGCCGGTGCGGGAGATCGCGGACGAGACCGTCGTCCTCGACTTCGCCGACGAGGCGTCGGTGGTGCAGACGCGGTTCGCGACCAGCGTCCTCACCCTGCTGCGCAGGCACTTCGGCCTGAACGTCGATGCCGCGATCGCCGACGCCGAACGTGCGCTGGCGACGGAACTGTCCCCGGCGTGGACCGGTGCCGAGCAGTTCACCTTCCTCGGTCGCGGGTGGACGGTCGGCCTGGCCCACGAGGCCGCGCTCAAGATGCGCGAGGCCGCCGGGGCGTGGACCGAGTCGTACCCCGCGATGGACTACCGCCACGGCCCGATCAGCATCACCAGCCCCGGCCGGGTCGCGTGGATGTTCGGCGACGAGCCGGAGGGGCTGTCCGGCGACGTGGCCGCCACGGGTGGCACCTACGTGGCCAACGGGCTCGACCCGGTGGCGGAGCTCGTCCTCGTCCAGCGGCTGGCCGTGCGGATCGCCGGGCAACGCGGCCTGAACCCCGACCAGCCGCGGCACCTGACCCGGTCGGTGATCCTCAAGGGGTGAACCCAGGTCGCCATGAGGTATGAATAGAGTATGAATCGTGCGAAGGGTGCCGCGCCGGACCGGGTGCCCCGGGGGGTCAAGGCGCGGCAACTGGCCGACGAGCTGCGGCGCGGGATCGCCGAACTGCGCTGGCCGGACGGGCGGTTGCCGACCGAGCAGCAGCTCGCCGCGGAGCAGGGGGTCAGCGTCAACACCGTGCGGCGGGCGGTCGATCTGCTCGTCGCCGACGGCCTGGTCTACCGGCGGCAGGGCTCCGGAACGTACGTCGAGCAGTCCGGCGTGGCGGGCACGTCCTCGACCGGGCCGGTGATCGGCGTGTGCATGCCTTCGATGACGTACTACTTCCCGCGGTTGATCGCCGCGATCGAGCAGGAGATCGCCGCGTCAGGTGGTCAGATGCTGCTCAGCAGCAGTGACTACGACCTCGCCCGCGAACGCGAGGTGGTGGACCGGATGCTCGCCACCGGGGTGCAGGGGATCGTCATCGCCCCCGAACTGCCGCCCGGCGGTGCCAGGGCGGCGTTGAGCAGGCTGCAGGCGCTGCCGGTGCCGATCGTCACCGTGGAACGGTGGCTCGGCACCGAGGACGACGAGCACGAGTTGGTGTGCACGAACCGGATCGCGGGCGGTTACGCGGCGGCTCGCCACCTGCTGGAGTTCGGCCACACCGGGATCGCGTTCCTGTCGCGCAGCAGCCCGCACCTCGACCAGGTCGCCAGGGGCATGCGCGGCGCGCTGGCCGAGGCGGGACACGAGATGGTGCAGGTGGACGCGCCGCGCCGGTGGACGCCCGCGGACGCGTCGGACCTGGTCACCAAGCTGCTCGAACGGAAGGTCACCGCGGCCGTGTGCGTGGCTGACCGTGAGGCGGCGTTGCTGGTGACGGCTGCGCACCAGCGCGGTTTGCGGGTGCCCGACGACCTGTCGCTGATCAGCTACGACGACGAGGTGGCTGATCTCGCCGAGGTACCGCTGACGGCGCTCTCGCCGGCGAAGGCCGAGGTGGGACGCCTGGCGGTGCGGACGCTGATGCGACGGCTGCGGGAGCCGGAGGCGCCGGTCGTGCAGCAGTTCGTGCTGCCCGAGCTGAAGGTCCGCGAGTCGACCGGACCGGTCCGCCGATAATTCATACTGTACTTAACGTATGAATCTAGGTACCTTCGAGGAATGAATAGTGCTCTGACGCTGAGCGTGCTGTCCATGCCCACCGCCTGGGTAGGGCCGGTCAACCCGCTTCCGCCGCTGTTCAGGGCCGGCGATCCGCACGTGGTCGCAGATCTCGGCGACGCCGACGAGGAGCTGAGCCGCAACGCCGGCTACGGGCGCGTGTCGTCGGTCATGCCGTATCTCATGCAGGACTCGTACGGCCGGGAGCGCACGACCGCCGAGCACCGTGTCGCCGTGCTGGAGAACGACGTCCTGCGGGCGACCTTCCTGCTCGACGCGGGCGGCAGGCTGTGGTCGCTGATCCACAAGCCGTCCGGGAGGGAGCTGCTGTTCTCCAACCCGGTGTTCCAGCCGGCGAACCTGGCCCTGCGCAACGCGTGGTTCGCCGGCGGCGTCGAGTGGAACATCGGCACGATCGGCCACACGCCCACCACCTGCGAGCCGTTGCACGCCGTGAGGGCAGTCCGCCCGGACGGCACGCCGGTGCTGCGGATGTACGAGTACGAGCGGTTGCGCCGTGTGGTGTTCCAGATCGACGCCTACCTGCCGGAGTCCTCACCGGTCCTGCTGGTGCACGTCACCATCGTGAACCCGAACGACCACGAGGTGCCGATGTACTGGTGGTCCAACATCGCGGTCCCGCAGGGCGAGAACGTGCGCGTGGTCGCCCCGGCGGACGAGGCGTACCGCTTCACCTACGACAAGACCATCCGCCGCGTCGCCGTGCCCGAGTCCGATGGCCTGGAACGCACCTACCCGTCGCGCGCGGTGAACTCCAGCGACCTCTTCTTCGACATCCCCGCCGGGAGCAGGCACTGGATCGCCGCGCTCGACGGTGCCGGTGCGGGACTGGTCCAGACGTCGACGAAACGGCTCGCCGGACGCAAGCTGTTCGTGTGGGGCAAGCACACCGGTGGGGAGCGGTGGCAGGAGTGGCTGTCCGAACCGGGCCAGGGCTACCTGGAGATCCAGGCGGGCCTCGCGCGCACACAGCTCGAACACCTGCCGATGCCCGCCCACGCGCAGTGGCGCTGGGTCGAGGCCTACGGTCTCGCGCAGGCCGATCCGGTCGCGGTGCACGGCGACTGGGCGCAGGCGCGTGCGGCCGTCGAGTCCGGACTCGACGAGCTGGTGGACGCCACCGGACTGGACAAGGAGCTGCTCGCCGCCGAGTCCTGGGTGGACAGTGCCCCGGTCGAGCACCTGCACTCCGGAACCGGTTGGGGCGCACTGGAACACCGTCTTCGCGTCGCCGCCGGTGACCACTCGTTCGAGCGGGCCGCCACACCGTTCCCCGAGCACACTCTCGGGCCCGAGCAGTTGCCGTGGATCAGTTTGCTCGACACCGGCGAACTTCCCGCGGGCGATGTCTCCACGCCGCCGCCGTCCTACCAGGTCGCTCCTGAATGGGGTCCGTTGCTCGAAGACGCTCAGGGCTGGCTGCCGTGCTTGCTTCGCGGTGTGCTCCAGTGCTCGAGCGGTGACGTCGAGGCGGCCGAGAAGTCCTGGTTCGCGTCGATCACAGAGATGCCCAACGCGTGGGCGTGGCGCAACCTAGGCGCGCTGTTCGTGCACCGCGGTGAGCACGAGACCGCCGTGGAGGCGTACGCGAAGGCACACCGCCTCGCTCCCGGCCTGCTCGCGCTGAGCCTGGAGTACGTCGGCCTGCTGCTGGAGCTGAACCGGCAGGCGCACGCACTGGCGGTCATCGCGGGCCTTCCGGCGGAACACCGCCAGGACGGACGGGTTCGGTTGTTCGAGGCGCGGTGTGCGGTGGACACCGGCGATCTGGCC
Source organism: Lentzea aerocolonigenes (assembly GCF_000955955.1). Taxonomy (GTDB): domain Bacteria; phylum Actinomycetota; class Actinomycetes; order Mycobacteriales; family Pseudonocardiaceae; genus Lentzea; species Lentzea aerocolonigenes_A. Next base: position 14,760 of record NZ_JYJG01000045.1, on the reverse strand, counting down.
AGGGCGGGCCGGTTGATCGACGAGGGCATCGTGGTTCCGGCCATCCGCGAGTCCAACGTCGCGTTGAGCGACCTCTGGCTGGGCTACCAGGCCAAGCGCGGCGGGCCGATCGCCGAACTGCCTCGCGACTACGACTTCCGCATGCACCCGCGCGGCGAGTGACCCCTGCTCGTGGCCGGTGAACCGCCGTCTCGCCGGCCACGCCCTTCTCCAAGCCACTTCTGAACACGGGAGCCGTCCCACCCCTGCAGGGCGGCTCCCACCCCGCTTCCGCAGCACGAACCGAGGAGTCCGTTCATGCACCCGTCGAAATGGCCCCTGATCACCGCGACGGCACTTCTCGCCGCCGTCACCGTGGCGATGGCCTCGCAACAGGCAGTCGCACTCTCGCGAACCGTTCCGGACGACACGGTCAACATCGATCATTCCTACGCGACCAAACCGCGGATGATCCTGCGCTCGGAGTCCTGGTCCAAGACCACCGCGGCCAGCATGAAGAAGACGGCCGATGACGCCGTCTCCACCGGTCTGGCCGACCTGGGCTGGAACACGGTCTCGTTCGACGACACCTGGGCGGTCCGGTCCGACTGCACCGACTGGGACGCGAACGCCACCGTCGTGCCGAACTGCGCGAGCGGCCGCGACAAGATCACGGGCAACCTCATCCCGTCGCCGACGAAGTACCCCAACGGCCTGAAGGACGTCGGGGACCACCTGCACGGCAAGGGGATGTTCTTCGGCGTCTACGCCAGCGGCGGCAAGTACATGTGCGACTCGGGCGGGCGGGTGGCGTCTCCCGGCAGCTACGACAACTTCCAGAAGGACTTCGCGTTCTTCGCGAGCGTCGGCGCGGACTACATCAAACTCGACTACTGCGGTGAGCCGAACACGACGAACAAGTGCTGCTTCACCCACCTCGACTCCGACCTCGAGATCGACACGGCCATCGAGTCGGCGCGGCGCGCCGCCACCGCGATCAACGCCGTCAAGTCCGCCGCCGACGCCACGAAGCGCCGGTCGATGGTGCTCAACATCTCCGCTCCGGCGTACGCGAACTGGAGCAACGACACCTACGACACGGCGCTGTACAAGCGTCTGATGGACAGCGTCGTGCCCGCGGGACACGCCTACCGCATCGGCGGTGACGTCGGCGGGACCAGTTGGGCAGGCACCGTCGGGCTCGTGGACATGACCAACGCGTTGCGCTCCTACGGCAAGCAGGGCCACTTCCTCGACCCCGACCGGCTGTACTTCGACGACTCGGCGATGGCGACCGACAGCAAGCTCGGCGGCTACGCGATGTGGGCGATGCAGAACAGCCACATGGTCGCGATGGTGCGCAACTCCACCGCCAGCGGTGCGATCTCGTCGACGCAGGCGAACCTCATGAAGAAGCCCAGTCTGATCGCGGTGGGCCAGGATTCGCTGGCGATTCCGGCGAAGCGAGTCGCTCAGGGCACCGGCTACGACGTCTTCGCCAAGCCGTTGAGCAACGGCGACTACGCGGTCGCGATCATGAACCGGTCGGCCACGGCGCCGGTCACCGCCACCACGAAGGGCTCGGTGATCGGGACGTCCGCGAAGAACTTCACGCTCACGACGATCCTCGGCCCCGACATCACGTCGATCGACGCGAACGGCGGCTTCAGCGTCACGGTCCCCGCGGCCACGGCCGTCATGTACCGCCTGAAGGTCAGTTCCACCGCCACCTACTCCGGCTGGAACGCCGGCCCCGACGGTTCGCACGCCCGCAACGCCACCGCGATCACCGACAGCGACGCGCCGACCGCGGGCACCTGGGACGCGAGCGGCCGCACCCTGTCGTCCGACCGGCTGGCCGCCAACGCCCAGCTGCCGGACGGGACGGCGCTCAGCGTCAAGGCCGGCCAGACCGTCACCCTCGGCGGCGTCTCCTACACGTGGCCCAGCACGACCTCCGGGAACTTCGACTCCGTGAAGCCGGTAGGACAGACGATCGAGTACCGCTACACCGGCTCGAAGGTGAACTTCCTCGGCGCCTCAGGTACCGGCGAAGCCGGTGGGACGATCCGCCTCAACTACAGCGACGGCACGTCCAGCAGCTCGTCGTGGGGCTTCCCCAGCTGGAGCTGCGCGAGCGCGGCGACCTACCCGGCCACAGTCGCGTTCAAAGTGTTGGGGCGCAACGACACCAACGGCCTGACGAGCACGAGCACGGCGTACTGCCTGTACACGAGGTCGGTGCCGATCACGTCCGGGAAGACGCTGGTGTCGATCACCCTGCCGAACGCGCCGAGCGTTCGCGTCTTCGCCGTCAAGGTGGCCTGACCGGCCTGTTCCTCATCGCGGGCGTGATCCCGCGATCCATGATCATCGCCAGGTCGGTGCCCCGATCTGGCGATGATTTTTTCTACTGACCTCTGACCCACCCGAGGTTGCGATGTTCCTGCTCGAACCCGCCAGGCTCGACGAGCTCTCCAACACCGTCGACCTGGCGCTGCTGCAGCTCAAGCAAGCCACCGCCGAACGGCTGGCCGAACACGTGAGTGCTCCCGTGGAAGCGGTGCGGTGCGCATTGGCCGAGTTGGTCACGGCCACGCTCGTCTACCAGTTCGGCCGCACCGAGAACGGACCGTTCATCCCCATCGCCGCGGAAGGCGCGCTCAACGCGTTGATTCAGCGCCGGCGCGGCGAACTGGCGGCGATGCAGGTCGAAGTCGCGAAGCTCGTCGCCGGGCTGCACCGCGAGGCGGGCCACAGCGCCGGGGCCGGGGTGGAGCTGGTCGAGGGGACCGAGGCGGCGGTGGCTGCGTTCGCCGGTGTCCAGCTGAACGCTCGCACCGAGGTGGCCGGCGTGCTGTCGCCGCCCTTTCCGCACGACCGGTCGATCCCGAACCCGATCGAGCTCGCGCAGCTCGCGGCAGGAGTGTCCTACCGGTGCGTCTACTCGCTCGCCGGGATGTCCTGGCAGGAGGCCGTCGACGACGTGCGCCACCTGATCGCGGCGGGGAGCAGGCGCGGATTCTCCCGGACACCACGGCGAAGATGGTGATCGCGGACCGCCGCGTCGCCATGATTCCCGTGTCCGGCGACGACTGCGGTGGCTCGGTGCGGTTGCTCGTGCGCGCACCGGCCATTGTGGACATTCTGGTCGCGTACTTCGAGCTGCTCTGGGCGAGGGCGGTCCCGGTCGACCTGACGCCACCGCCGGATGACGGACTGAACGCGCGTGACCGTGAGCTGCTCACGTTGCTCGCGGCCGGGATGAAGGACCGTGCCATCGCCAGAGCCCTCGGCATCACCGAGCGAACAGTCGGCCGCAGGCTCACCGCGCTGATGTACGCGCTCGGCGTGGACACCAGGTTCCAGGCCGGCGTCGTCGCGGCGCACCGCGGCTGGCTGTAGCCCCGTCACACGACGAGACCGGGCGGGGGTTTCCCCGCCCGGTCTCGCGCTGCCTCGGTCAGCTCAGGTTCACAGCTGCGTCGTCCAGCACGAACGACGTCTTGAGAGAGGAGTCCTCGGCACCGGTGAACTTGATCGTCACGGTCTGCCCGGCGAACGCGGACAGGTCGATGCTCTTCTGCGTGTAACCCGTTCCCTTGTTGAGGTTCGAGTACGTCGCGAGCGTGGTCGATCCAGCTTGGACGGTCAGCTTGTCGTAGACGGCACTGGTGGTCGTCTCCGCGGTGTCGATGTGGAGCCAGAACGCCAGCGTGGCCTTGCAGCCTGCCGGGATGGTGATGTTCTGGGACAGCGTGTCGGTGGCCGCGTAGCCGTACCCGGCGAGCCAGGCGTCGTAGGTGCCGCCGTGCGCGGGCTGGCCGGAGCCGCCCCACTGGCCGATCGCGCCCGTGGTGCCCGACCAGCCGGTCGCGCCGGACTCGAAGCCGCCGTTGGTCAGCTTCTGGCCCGAGCAGCCGGTCGGCGGCTTCGGGGTCGTGGTGCTGGTCGGCGGAGTGGTCGTGGTGGGGGTACCGGAGCAGGTCGGCTCACCGGTCTGCGCGCCCAGGCTCACCGCGTCCCAGGCCGCCTTGACCTTGTTGAACATGTCGCAGCTGTTCGGGAACAGCGTCTTCGCCGACTGCAGCGTCCAGGTGCGGTACTTGCCGTAGTTGCTGCCGCTGGTCTTCAGCTGCATCGCGCCGTAGAGGATCTTCTGCGCGTCCTTGATGCCGATGCCGGCGAGGTTGCTCGTGCCGTTGCAGGTGGCGCTGGTGGGCTTGCCGCTGCCCGGGTTGGTGCCCTCGGCGAGGAGGTAGAACCAGTGGTTGCCGGGGCCAGCGGCGGCGTGCACCTCCGCGTTCGGCACGCTGCTCGAGTAGCAGTCCGGGTGGCCGGAGACCAGCGACGGCTTGTACATGTAGCGGATCGGACCCGCTCCCACCAGGTTCACGCTCTCGCCGATGGTGTAGTCCGGCGTGTCGTTCGTCGACGCGTTGATGAAGAACTCCGTCGACGTGCCCAGCGCGTCCGCGATGAACTCCCGGGTGCCACCACCGGAGACGCCGCCGCTGCCGGTGTGGTCGTCGACGCCGTGGCCGGCCTCATGGCCCACCACGTCGATCGCGGAGATCCACTTGCTCGTGCCCTGGCTGTGCCCGATCTGGATCTCGTAACCGTTGTAGTAGGCGTTCACGTCGTCCAGGCCGACCCGGATCGGCCAGCCGCCGCCGTTGCCGTCGAAGCCGTTGCGCCCCAGCCACTGGGACAGCATCTCCCGTTCCTTCTCCGCGGCGAAGAGCGCGTCCACACAGCCGGTTTCCCTGCTGGTGGCATCGCCGTTGCCCCACGCGTCGTCGGAACCGGAGAACGTCGTGTTGTTCGCCGCGTCCTGACACACCACGGAGGTCTGGTTCGGGTCCTGCATCTTGTAGGTGCCACCGGAGTTGGTGGTGCCGATGGTCACCGTGCCGCTGTAGGCGGAGTCGCCGGTGCCTTCGACGACGTGTTCACTCGTACCGGCGACCGCGCCCGTCTGCGCGTCGACGTAGACGTCCAGCACCGACGGCTCCCCGTCCTTGGTGCCCGCGACCCTGGTGTTCCACACGAGCTTGTTCTGCGCTGCCAGCACGGACAGGACAGGAGCCTGTGCCGAGTCCACTTCGGACAGCTGCGCGGCGGCCACCTGCGCGGCCTGCGCCTGATCCAGCTTCGCGTGCGGGTTGATCCCGGTGATCGGCCGGTCCTGTGCCACCGAGGTGAACAGGACCCGGCCGGACGGGTCGGTCTGCACGACCAGGTCGCCGTCGACGACGGGCAGACCCTTGTGCTTCCTGGCGTAGTTGACGAACTGCACGCCGGGGCCGGACTCGACCTTCGTCTCCACGAAGGTGTCGTCGTCCGCGGCGGCCAGTGCGGCGGGCCGGTCGGCCACGAGGCTCGCGGCCGCGTTGTGGGCGTTGTCCCTGGCCTGAGCCGGGGACACCGAGGGTGTGGTGGGCGGTGCGGCGTGCGGGGACGCGAGTGCGGTCCCGACCAGGGCCGCGCCGACCGCCACCGCGCCGGCGATGGCGAGGAGGCGTTGCGAGGATTTCATCAGCGGTCCTTTCCCTGAGTTCCGGACGGGATCCGGTATTCAGGAAATGCAGGGAGTGAACGGCGATCGGCCGTTCGTGGTCAGGAACGGTACATCGCGTTCTGCGGTGATCGGGAAGTCTCTTTTCACATTCATCAAACTGGTAAAACAATGTCGCTGTTGACGATGTCCACCTTCGGACAATGTCTGATCACACCCTTGATCGCCGTTCGATGGCGACCTATCGTGCCTGCCCACGCCGGTCTTGACGGCAAGAAGAAGCAGTCTTTGTCATCGCTTGAGGATCGTTCGGAAAACAATACCTATGACGGGTAGTCGAGCGCGTCAGCGGAAACAAAGCTGTGCGGCACCCCGATGGGCGGGGTGAACGGAAAGGGCGACCTCATGCGAACGAGGGTGTTTTCTGCGTGCCTTGCGCTGACCGTGAGCGCATCCGGGCTGATTGCGCTGGCCGCACCGGCGGCAGGCGCGGCCTGCGGTGACCAGGTGATGGGCAACGGCGGCTTCGAATCCGGCGCCGCGCCGTGGTCGGCGACCAGCGGTGTCATCTCAAGTGCCACGGCCGGCGAGCCCGCGCACGGTGGCACCAAGATCGCCTGGCTGGACGGATACGGCTCGACCCACACCGACACGCTGTCCCAGTCCGTGACGCTGCCCGCCGGCTGCGCGTCGGCGACGTTGACCTACTGGCTCCACATCGACACCAAGGAGACGACCAGCACCCGCTATGACACCTTGGTGCTGCAGGCCGGGTCCGACACCTTGGCCAGCTACTCCAATGTGGACCAGGCCGCGGGGTACGTGCGGCGCACCGTCGACCTGTCGCGCTACCTCGGTCAGACCGTGACGCTCAAGTTCACCGGCACCGAGGACTCCGGACTTGCCACCGACTTCGTGCTCGACGACTTCTCGTTGACCACCGCGGGTGGGAGCGTTCAATCCCCGGCCGTGACGTCGCCGGGCAACCAGACGACGGCGGCCGGGCAGCCCGTCTCGCTGCAGCTCCAGGCGAGCGACCCGCAGGGCGACGCCCTGACCTACACCGCGACCGGGCTGCCCGCGGGGCTGTCGATCGGCGCGAGCACCGGCAAGATCACCGGCACGCCCACCTCGGCGGGAACCTCGTCGGTCACAGTCACGGCGAAGGACCCCGGTGGCCACACCGGCAGTGCGACCTTCACCTGGACCGTCACGCCGGCGCAGGCCGACACCACTCGCACACCGATCAAGCCCGCGTACACGGCCAATCTGACGTCGAACAGCTCCGGCGACACCTGGACCGGCCACCAGTCGGTGAGCTTCACCAACGCCTCCCCGGCCACGCTGCCCGAGGTGTACCTGCGGCTGTGGGACAACTACCACGGCTCCTGCCCGACGACCCCGATCACCGTCACGAACGTCACCGGCGGCACACCCGCCGCGCTCAGCGTGAACTGCACCGCCCTGAAGATCACCCTGCCCACCCCGCTGGCGCAGAACCAGTCCGCCACCGTCGCGTTCGACCTCAAGATCGTCGTCCCCGGCGGCGCCGACCGCTTCGGTCACGACGGAGCGTTCAACATGATCGGCAACGCGCTGCCCGTGCTCGCGGTGCGCGACGGTGCCGGCTGGCACCTGGACCCGTACACCAACAACGGCGAGTCGTTCTACACCGTCATCGGTGACTTCGACGTGACCCTGGTGCACCCCACCAGCCTGCTCACCCCGGCCACCGGAACCTCGACCGAGACCACCAGCGGCACCACCACGACGACCCGTGCCACCGCCACCGAGGTGCGCGACTTCGCCTGGGCCGCCGGACCGTTCAAGAAGATCAGCAAGACCTCCGGCAAGGGCGTGGCCGTGAACGTGTACTCGGTGAGCGCGATCTCCAGCAGCGACGCCAACTCCATGCTGACCCTGGCCACCGACTCGGTCGACGTCCACTCAGGACGGTTCGGCGACTACCCCTACGGCGAGCTCGACATCGTGCTGGACAACAACTTCTGGTTCGGCGGCATGGAGTACCCCGGTTTCGTCCTCGACCTCGTGTCGAACGTCGCGCTGCCGCACGAGATCGCGCACCAGTGGTGGTACGGCATCGTCGGCGACGACGAGTACAGCTCGCCGTGGCTGGACGAGAGCTTCACCGACTACGCCACTGACCTCTACCGCGGCGTCAACGGTTCCGGCTGCGGCATCACCTGGCAGTCGGCCGACGAGAAGCTGACCAACTCGATGGCCTACTGGGACACGCACTCCTCCAGGTACTCGGCCGTGGTGTACGGCTACGGCAAGTGCGTGCTGCACGACCTGCGCCGGCTCATCGGTGACACGGCCATGACGAACCTGCTTCGCAACTACGCCCAGTCGCACTGGTACGGCGTGTCCACCACCGCGGAGTTCAAAGCCGCGGCACAAGCGGCAGCCGGCTCAACCGACCTGACGTCGTTCTGGACGTCACACCGGGTGGAGGGCTGAGAATTCCCGCGGGCGGTCTGAGCACACCGGGCCGCCCGCGGGAGACCACCACGCTCTGGCGGCGTGACCCTGACTCCAGGGACGATGAGCGCGCTGATCAAGAGTCCTCAGGTTGCAGACGGCGTTGGCGCCAGGTGATGCCGGTGAGTGTCGTTTCCGCACTTCAAGTCCAAGATACGTCGCACGCTGCTGTCGCGATCTGCCGCCCTGAATCGCCGCACGTCAGGGATCTCGGGCGCAACTCGGGCTCCTCGGGCGTGCTTTCCGCCGTGCTCCAGGACGTCGAGCGGGCGGTCACGGTGATCGTGGCGACGGTCGTCGGGCTCACCTTCGCGTTCGGCTTCGCCAACGTCCTCAACCTTCAGGCGAGGATCAGGCCGTAGGTGCGGTGTGGTTGTGAATGAACGACTTTCAGGGGCGCCGGATCAGCTCGCGGTCCTCTTCGGCGTGGACGACCATCGATTCCAGCTGCGGCCCGCCGAAGGTGGTGGCCATGGCGACATCGGCGGCGTCTCTGCCGCGGCCGATGACGACGCGGCCTTTGCGGGGTGTGTTGTTGCGCGGGTCGAAGGTCCACCAGCGGTCGCCCAGCCAGACCTCCATCCACGCCGCGAAGTCCATCGGCGCTCCGTCCGGTGGCACGTCGAGATCCGGCAGATAGCCGAAGACGTAGCGGGCCGGAATGTTGAGCGCCCGGCAGAACGAGATCGCCAGGTGCGCGAAGTCGCGACAGACGCCGATGCCCGTGGCGTTGACGTCGGCCGCGGTGGACAGTGCGGTGGAAGTGCCGTAGCCGAAGCTCAGGTGGTCGTGGACGTGCCGGCAGATCTGCCGCACCCGCTGGTAGCCGGGCGGATGCGCGCCGAACCTCGACCAGGCCTCATCGCCCAGGACGTCGGAAAGGCAGTAGCGGCTGGGCAGGGTGTGGAGGAGCACGTCGTCCGGAAGATCCGCGGGCGCCGCTTCGGGCGCATCCTCGTCGATGTCCTCGACGCGGTCCGGCACCTCGGCCAGCGCGCTGTAGTGCATTGTGGACGGACCGGGTGGCAGCACGGCACGGGTGCAGGGGTTGCCGTACAGGTCCCGGTAGTGCCGCATGGCCAGGGCGGGCTCGAACACCAGTCGTTCACAGGTCACCCGCAGGTCCTGGTTGTCGGCGGGCCGCACTTGGAACACCGTCGAGGTGGGCACCTCTGCCCGATAGGTGAAGGCACAACCGATGCGCAGCAGCCGGGTGCTCACATGCGGCTCCTCGGCAGCTGGACGGCTCGGACTGTTCGAACACGGCGTCCGGTGATCAGCGCACCTTCTCGGGGATGTGGTCCAGCGAGCCCAGCACGTGGACGGCGAGATCTCGTGCGTGTTTCGCGCTGAGCTTGGAATGTGCTGTCAGTGTTTCTTGGACCAGCACGACTCTGCGCTCGTACAAGGACATGTAGGTGGGTGTCGTCATGAGGTGTGCCTGCTCACCTGTTGGGGGATTCGACCGCCCTCGGCTTCCCAGCCTGCGAGCGCGATACGGGTCAGGTTGGTCGTGTCCTGTGTCGCCGCGGTCACGCTGACGCCGGCGGCGAGCAGGTCGCCGACGGTCTGGTCGTTGTCGCGATCCGCGGCGAGCATCATGGTCTGGTGCGCCGCGGCCGGGTCGGTGTTCGACGGCACGACGAGCAGCGTGAGACGACGCCTGTTCGCCGCGACCACGTCCACGGTGTCCGCGGGTCGTGAGTAGAACCCGTCGAGCCGGATCTGACGGCCGCCGGAGATGACGCGACGGGGCGCGGAGTCCCACTCGGTGAGGTTGTAGTTCACGCGCAGCACGTCGCCCAGCCGAACCGCCAGCGTTGCGAGCAAGGCAGGCAGTTCGGCGGCGAGGTCCCGGGAACGAGGCCACCAGGCACCGTCGACATGCCCCGTGCTGGGCGCCTTCGGCCGCAACCGCAATCGTTGCGGGTGCCGAGGCTGCTCGGCCGCAGTGGCCAGTGGGGCGATCGGAAGGTGGGGTGCCGACGTCATGTCGGGACTCCAGTCTCCGGCCGGAGAAAAAGCCGGTTCTGTTTTTGCCGAGTACGACGTGAGCTTGAGCGCCCACATGCGAGATGTTCTCGACAAATCAACCGTACACCCATTCAGTCATGATCGGCGCAATGCAGCAGAAATTTTCAATTGCTGGCCGTCTGCGACTTGAAGGAAGTTTCAGGAAAAGCTGGCAGCGAGCCCCGTCCTCGCTGTGCGGCGACCAGCACGCGCCCCAGGTCAGCCGCGTCCACACGCTCGCTCCACCAGGGAAGACCGACGTCGGAGACCGCGAGAGCACCCGCCGAAGCTCGCCCGTCCACCGCACGACGGCCCGAAACCGCGGTACGTCGAGCACTGGCAGCTGATCCTCAGGAAGCGCACCCAAATTGCAGTGCTCGTGCGGAGCTTGATCGCGCACGTGAAGGCGGAGCGTGCGGGGGTGTCAATAAATTGGGAGGTCTTACCGGCGGCACTTGCCGACCTTCTCGAAATGTCCTGGCGTTCCCTTTCGGACGGCGTGGCCAAAATCCGGCCAGATCGCGCGACCGTCAATGCCCCTCTCCGCCGCTCGTTCGCCGGCACTGACCACCACGTGGTGCTCTGTAGCGGTGTGCTGGTACGTGTGGAGATGTAGCGCTCCGCTTGCCTGCTGAGCGGTGGATGCGGTCACGGACGCGTTCTCGCGGCTGCGCGAGGGGCCGAAGCGACGGTAGCGGCCAAACTGTCCGATGTGGAGTGTCCGTCACCTCTCGGTCGTATCACGTTGGCCCCCGTCATGGGCAGATGCAGCCTCGGGAAAGCGCGGACGCCGTGGTCGCGGTGCAGTAGCGAGTGCTGAGCGGATCGTGCGCCTGCCACGGATGTGGGCACACGTCGCAGGCGCCGGAAGCATCGGCGTGGTCAACGAGGGCGGCGGTTCGCGGCTCAGACGTGGGCATGCGGGTACTCCGATGAGCGGTGTTGGAAGGACAGGATGGCGGGGTTCTGGATGATGCCGGCGCGGATCTCGATGGCACGTCGGATGATCTCGTTGGACTCCCAGGCACCGGTGAGGACAGAGCGCAGGTGCGGGAGCAGCGCTTCGCTGATCTCCCAGGTCGCCGAGTTCCACAGGTAGGAGGGACTGTGGTCCACCCCGTAGTAGCGGACGTTGTCGCCCACCAGGAAGGACGGCTCCGCGAACGACGTGGGTCGGGCCCAGGTGAACCCCATTCCCCTGTCACAGGACACGTCGACGATGAGCGTCCCCGGAGACAATGCGGCCAGGTCGTCCTCGACGAGGAACGTCAGCGGCTTGTCTGGGTTCTGCAGCACGCAGTTGACGATGATGTCGTGCTTCGCGAGGAATCCTGCCAGCGGGACGCGCCCGGCGTCGGTCAACGCGTGGCTGCGCCGCGGATCGTCGTCGTCGTGGTCGAAATGAACCATCCGCGCGGAGTGGATCGGCGAGCCGACCGCCGTGACCCCGCGGTTGGTGAGGATGTCGACTTCGTGCATCCCGTGAGCTTTGAGAGCCGTCACGGCACCTCGTGCGGTGGCGCCGAAGCCGATCACGGCGGCGTTCAGTCTCCGGCCGTAGTCACCGGTCGAGCCGACGAGTTGCAAGGCGTGCAGCACCGAGCAGTAGCCAGCGAGCTCGTTGTTCTTGTGGAAGACGTGCAGACCGAATGAACCGTCGGCAGTCCAGTGGTTCATCGCTTCGAAGGCGATGAGCGTCAGCCGTCGTTCGATGGCCAGCTGGGTGAGCTTCGCGTCCTGCACGCAGTGCGGCCAGCCCCACAGCACCTGCCCCTCCCTGAGTTCTGCGACGTCCTCAGCGAGGGGTTTGGGCAGCAGGATGACATCGCATGCCGCGATGAGCTCTTGGCGCGAGCGCAGCCCCGCGACGGACGTGGCGAGTTGCTCGTCGGAGATGCCGAAGCGTTCACCGTAACCGCGTTCGAGGTAGATTCGGCCACGCAGATCCGCGTCCATCCGCTTGAGATGCAGCGGGTGGATCGGGAGCCGGAGCTCGTTCTCCTTGCGTGACCGTGCGATGACTCCGAGACTGAGGTGATCCACGTGGGTGTCTCTCTGATCGCTGATCGGCGTTGGTACCCGCGTCCCTGCGCTGATGCACAGCACGGCGCCTGAGGTGCCGGCGCAGCCCTGAGCGGGTCAGAGCGGCTCGGGGTTCTACCGGCTTCGCCTGGCATGAGCGACGAGCGCGGGCACTTCGATGGCGGGGTCGGTCGACAGCGGCCGCCAGCTCCCGTTGAAGTGCTCAGCGGACATCGCGTCCGATTTGAGCGGCAACCTCAGACCGTGTAGCACGGTCGGCGCTGCAGTGGTCCAGAGCAGATCCGAGATCATCTCGGCGCTCCCGCCTCCGGCCGAACCAGCCGGATTTCCCGATGCGCCCAAGGCGACATCGGCTTGACCGCCGATGCGCGACATACCCTCGGTGATTTCACTCTACGCTGCTCACAGCCGCAGGCTCGACGAAACCCGGAAGCCACCAGTCCGGCGGCAAGCAGGGCCGCGCTCACCGCTGCGCTGAAAAGGTCGGCTGAAACCGGTCGCCGTCCTGCCCATCGGGCGAACGTGAGGTTCACCGCGGGCGTGTGCGGAGGCCTGCTACGACCGCCAACGTGCTCGTGGTCGTCCGCACAACGCTGCTTTGCGGCACGTCAGCAACCGGCCCGCTTCGGGCTCGCGGTCAGGGATTCTGCAAGACGTGTCGTGGGCAGTGACGGTGATCATCGCGGCCGTTGTCGATCTGTCGATCCCTTGGGCTTCTCATGGCTACGAGATCACGGCGCCTCAGCAGAAGGTCTTCGGCCGTTGCGCAGGTTCACGCTGTTCGTCAGCGCCGTCTCGGCGGCTTTGAACGTTGCCGAGCCACTTCTGTCTGGCGACTACGGCAACGCGGCGTTCGATGCGGTGGAGCCCGTTGCTGTCGATCGGCTGGGCCGCGGCCGGGCCTCAGGTTCTCCAAACGCCCGCCCGGACCGAGGTCTCCTTGGTGCTCGGTGTCGAGCGGCGACTGACTGATGGCCAAGTCGCAACCACCGTTGCCGTCGCGCAGATCATCCGAGTCAGCGGCGGCCGTACATCGCTTCGAGCGCGGTGCGGCGGGTGGTGACGTCGTCAGGATCGTCGCCGAAGACAAGCAGGTGCAGCGTGGCCTGGTTGACCGGGTTGTCGGTGCGGCGGGTGTCGTGGCCTCCGGTGACAAGGAGCCCGCCGCGCTGCAACGCGGGCTGCAACGCGGCGAGCAGCGCGGCGATGGGTGCGGCGGTGGTGAGTTTCGTTGATTCCGACGGGCGATCGAGGGCGTCAGGACGGATGGTGTGCAACGCCAGGAGCGGGATGGACCCGCTGGTGATGCGGAAGTTGAGGTCGAGCATGACGAGCCTGCCGTCGTAGGTCTGGGCACAGTCGAGGCTGCACACGCCGCGGTAGCCGACGTCGGCGGCACGCTGGGCGATTGCGAGGCATTCGGTGAGCAGGTCGGCGGGAAGAGGCACGACGAGCCCGAAGCGGCCACCGGTGTAGATGCCGTCGGCGTCGATGCGCTGGTCGGTCACGGCCAGCAGGCGGGCTCTGCCGTCGGCGGCGACGTAGAGCTGAATGCCCCAGTTGCGGTGGATGTGCAGGTATTCCTCGACGACGACCTCGGTGAGGATGTCGGTGAACGCGGGCAGGGTGACCGGATCCCCGGCTCGGTGCAGATAGACGTCGAGGCTGGCGCCGTGGGCGGCGTTGGTGGCGGCTTTGAGGACCCACGACTTCTCGACGGGGGTTGCTTGGGCGAGTTCGTCGATGCCGAGGATCTCGCGGCGGGCTTGGAAGCGGGGGTCGACGAAGGTGCTGATGCTGGCTTTGTTGTTGAGGTAGCCGACGAGTTCGGCGCTTTTCACGGAGCGTTCGTCGGGGTGCAGGTTGGCGGGCTGCGGGTATTCCATGGAGAGGCGCAGGCCGTCGCTGAGGGCTTCGGTGACGCGGAGGGCGAACTCGGCCTCGGTGCGGAACTCGCGTGGGTCGGTGCAGACGGGCAGGCCGCCATCGAGGAGGGCGGCGAGGAGGTTGGGTTCGGTGCCGCCCGCGCTGGTGATGACGGGGGTGTCGGCGGCGACGGCGAGGGGGCGGGCGGACAGGACGTCGCGGGTGTTGCGGTGTCTGCTCGATGGCACAGCCGGTTCTTGGGCGGGGCGTGCGCAGACGGTGACGTCGGGGCCGTAGATGTCGGTGAGGGTGCGGGGTGCGGCCAGGGTCGGAGTGAGCGCGGAAGCGGTGATGGAGTTCTCCCTCATGGGGTTGGTTCGTGGGCCCGGTCCTGGGCGTGGAGTGGTGCGAATCGTCCGGCAGCGGTGAAACGCGCCTGGATGAGGCGGCGTCCGCTCCGGGTGAAGGCCCGTCTCTCGGCGTGAAACCGAGGCGAGAGCAGACACCAACTGTCTCACGTTTCGTGAGGCTTCAGGGGTGATGTCGGCGGCGCGAGAGTGAAGCCGACCACGCGGTGACGGCAGAGCGCGACAACGAGATTGTTCGAGCGCTCGTCGTCACCCAGGACACCGCACCCATCTACGCGCAGGTGCCTTCGGGTGGAGGGTCACCGCACTCCGATGTCGACGAGCTGGCGGAGACTTCACCTTGTCAGTCCTGCTGCGCGAGAGCGATGGCCTACCGGCAGGTTCGTGGCTGCGTGGTCCCTTGATCCCAGGGATGTCTCGAGCTCACAAACCATGATCCACAACGCAGAAACGGAGAATGAGGATGCACAC
>NZ_JYJG01000044.1 GCF_000955955.1 Lentzea aerocolonigenes | reverse complement strand
CCCCGGACCCGCTGATTAAGAGTCAGCTGCTCTAACCAACTGAGCTAGCGGCGCTTAACTTGTGCCGGAGCATTGCTCGTTCCGACACCAAGAACATTAGCACGAGGCATCCAACGGGTTTTCAGGCGGGGTCGACCTCCTGCGCGAACCCCGTGTGGATCAGCCACTGAGCGGCCGCGTAGGTCGGCATCACGCCTGCCGACGCGATCCGCGCCGCCTGTCCTTTGAGGACGAACCGGCTGGCTCCCAGCAGCGCGTCCGACACCATGAACAGGGCCGCACCACCGAAAACCCGTCGCGCACCCGGGCCGCGCGCGGTCGACGCGGCGGCCACCATCGTGCCGAGCGTCAGGGCGTACAACCCGACCGGTCGCCCCATCGGACCGGCGGCGCGGGCGAACACCGCGGCGCCGGCGGCCGACGCGGCGACGATCGGCAGCACCGCCTTGCGCGAGCCCGGCTGTGATCGCCGTCCCAATGCCACCGCGTAGCCGACGTGGGCGACGAGAAAGCTGACGAGTCCGGTCCGAAATGCCCGGTCCGAGTCGCCGAGCAGCGCCACGTCACCGGCCCACGACCCGGCGAGGCCGACCGCCATGCCCGGATCGCGCGGCGGGACTGCCGTCGCGAGCACGGGCATCAGCGCCGATTTGGTGACCTTGCGCACGTTTTTGGTGCCTCGCAAGGCGGCCAGGAGCGAGTCGGCGACGGCGGCGACCGCGTACAGCTTCATGAGCACTCCTCAGTTTCGAGGCCCACTCTAGACAATCGTTGTCCCGGAGGAGCGATGATCAACCAGGTCTCCGGCGTGCCGCTCGTGAGTGGGCGGGGGACCGGCAGGGCTGATCCTGGGAAACCTGTTGCGCGCCGAGGAGATCGACGCCCTCGTCGTCGAGCGCGCGGGCCGCGAGCAGGTGCGGACCAGGGCCAGGGCCGGGTTTCTCAGCCCGAACAGCGTCCGGGTGCTGACCGAGCACGGCTTCGCCGGCGGACTGCTCCACAAAGGACGTTCGCACGGGGTCTGCGCGTTCCGGGGCGAGGACGGCGAGTTCGAGCTGAACTACGCCGGGCTCGGCCGGGGTGACGCGCACACGGTCTACCCGCAGCAGGACCTCGTCACCGACCTGATCGCCGAGTACCTCGACCGGGGCGGCGACATCCGGTTCGGCGTCACCGTCACCGGCGTGGATCCGGCGACCGCCAGCGTCGAAACGGCGGAAGGTGTTGTCAGCGGCCGGTTTCTCGCCGGGTGCGACGGCAGCAACGGCGTGACCGCGCGACTGTCCGAAGTGGTCGGTCGCTTGACGCTGGTACCCGGCGACTCCACCCGGTCGATCCCGGCCACCGGCGACATCTACCTGCTGTCGCGCGCCCTGCACGACTGGGACGACGAGCAGTGCCGCACGATCCTCGCCACCTGCGCCCGGAACATGCCACCGCACGCCGAGCTGTTCGTGATCGAACGCCTGCTGCCCGAGGGCGCCGACCCCGACTCGCTCGCCATCCCGTGGGACGTCCACATGCTCTGCAACACGGGTGGCCGCGAACGCTCCGAGCCCGACTACCGCGCACTGCTCGCGGACGCGGGCTTCGAGCTGGTCGAGTCGCACCCGTTGCCGCTGGACGCGCACATCATGCGGGCCCGGCGCCGCTGAACCGCCGAGTGCTGCCCGCCGGCAGGAACACCACGGCGGGCAGCACCGCGGTATGGGAAGTCAGCGCCCTTCCAGGTCCAAGTCGGCCATCCTGATCACCCCGCCGTCGGACAGGAACGGACGGCCGCCGTGGTCGATGGTGACCGTGCCGTCCTGTCCCAGGCAGGACCAGTCCAGCTCCAGCCGCCACTCGACGGGCGAGCGCGCACCGCGCAGCGTGGGCCAGATGACGAAGTACTCGGGAGCGCTCGCGGTCACGTGGAAGGGGAACTCGGCGCCGCCGTCGGCACAAGTGCGGTCCAGGCGCAGCGCCTGGCCGGGAACGTCGGCGTCGAAGCGGCGGGCGGGGAGGTCCAGGCCGACGCGGAACTCCCTGCGCGGCAACATCATCGCGTTGGACCAGTACTCCAGGGCGACCTCGCGGACGAAGACCGGGCGCAGTCGCCGCAACACCACCGCCTGCGGGGTGAAGGCCTCCACGAGTACGTGGACCTCGATGTCGGGGTGGCCGCGGACGTCCTCGTACCCGTAGGTCGTGCTCTCCAGCTGCCGGCTGGTGACCGACACGTTCAGCGCGGTCTGCCCCCTGCGGGCCGGTTCGGCGGTGATGTGAAGGCCGCCGTGGACGACACCGACCTGCACGACGTTCTGTGCGCGCACGTGGTCGGCGTTGTTGGAGATCGGGGCCGCCGGCTCGACCAGTTTCCCGTCGATCGGCTGCAGTTCGTCCACCACTACTGCATACACGGTCGTATGTCTCCCGTGTGCGCGGTGGTGGTCAACTCCCCTCCAGCCGTCCGGCTTGGCGAAGGGGGTCACAGGTGCACTACGTGGCGCTTGCCTGCCGTTGCCTGGTCGGCCTGGTCTTCCTGATCTCCTTCTCGACCAAGGTGGCTCCGAGCGCGTTTCGGGCGTTCGCGCAATCCCTGCGCACCATGAACGTCCTGCCGGTGCCCCTCGTGCGGCCGGCCGCCGTCGCGGTGGTCTGCGTCGAACTCGCCGTCGCCGCCTCGCTGGTGTGGACGGCGAGCGCGCGGGCAGGGGCCTTGCTCGCGGCGTTGCTTCTCGCCGCCTTCTCGGTGGCGATCGTCGTGTCTTCGACGCGCAACGCGAACGCGACCTGCCGCTGCTTCGGTGCCGGTGGTGGGCGGTTGGGCGTGCGGCACGTCGTGCGCAACGCCCTGTTGTTCGTGGCCTGCCTGGTTGTTTCGTTCGGGAGCGCCGCGCCTGCGGACCCCGAGGTGGCGGTGGCCGCGGCGGGTGCTGGTGTCATCGCGGCCCTGCTGGTGGTCGGGATGGATCCGGTGGCGGAACTGTTCGGCCGGTCGCGACCGGCGATCTGAGGGGGAGTCATGGCGTTGGCGATCGGGCTGGTCGTGGTGGGGTTGCTGGGAGTGTTCAACCTGCTTCTCGCGTACGGACTCGTGCGCAGGATGCGGGAGCACGCCGACCTGATCACGCGGTTGTCCGACGCGGTCTCCGGACGTTCCAGCGCCGGGTCGATCGCGGCCCCCGGCACCCGCGTGCCCGCGTTCCGGGCGGTGACGGTGGACAGCGACGTCGTCGACAGCCGCGGCCTGGGCGCGTCCACGCTCGTCGGGTTCTTCTCACCGGGATGCGCGCCGTGCGAGGAGCTTCTCCCGCAGTTCCTGGCCACGGCACGCGCGACACCTGGTGGGCGTCAGGCTGTTCTCGCGGTCGTCGTGAGCGACGACTCGTCCGCCGCCTACCTGATTGAACCGCTTCGCGAAGTCGCCTCCGTGGTCGTCGAGGGGCGGGGCGGGGAACTGGGGACCGCGTTCGGCGTGTCCTCCTATCCGGCCACCTGCGAGATCGACGCGACCGGCACTGTCCTGTCGACCCGGCTCGCCGTCGCGGCCGGAGTGTGATGGCAGGCTCAGGAGGTCCGCGCGCGGCGGTCGAGGCGCTGGCCATCGCGGTGCGCGCCGCTCCCTGGCACGTGACGGGGTACGGCGCGCTGACGCTGCTCACGGGTGCGTTCCCGGTGGTCGTCGCCTGGTGCACGAAGGGGTTGCTGGACCAGATCACCCAGCCCGCGCCGGACGCCGCGGCGGCGACGCGGCTGGTCGTCCTGCTCGCGCTCGTCGGGGTGGCCGCGGCGGCCGCTCCGAGTCTCACGTTGTACCTGTCGGCCCAGGCGCGGCGGACCATCGCGCTCGTCGCGGAGGACAGGCTGCACCGCAAGATCAACGAGTTCGCCGGGCTGGCGCGGTTCGAGAACCCGGCGTTCCTCGACCGGCTGAGGACGGCGAGGCTGGCCGGCCCGCGAGCGCCCGCGCAACTCGTCGACAGCGTGGTGGGCGTGACCAGGGCCGTGGTCACCGTCGGCGGGTTCACGCTGTCGGTGTGGATCATCAGCCCGGTGTTCACCCTCGTCGTGGTGGCCGCGGCGGTGCCGGTCCTGGTCGCCGAGATCTCGCTGGCCAGGCACAGGGCGGACACCCAGCACGGGATCGGGGCGTTCCAGCGGCGCGAGTCCTTCTACGGCAGCCTGCTGTCGACGGTCCAGGCCGCCAAGGAGGTCAGGCTCTTCGGCCTCGGCGACCACTTCCGGTCGTTGATGCTCGGCGAGCGCCGGTCCGCGAACGCCGCCGAACGCGTCGTCGAACGCAGGACCGTCTTCGTGCAGAGCACCCTGGCCGTGCTGGCGGCGGCGGTCGCGGGCGCGGGACTGCTGTGGATTGTGCGGGCGGCCGTGCGCGGTGAGGTGACGGTCGGCGAGGTGACGCTGTTCGTCGCGTCCGCGGCGGCCGTGCAGACCGGGCTCGCGGGCGTGGCGATCACCATCGCGATGGCGCACCAGGCGCTGGTGGAGTTCGAGCACTACCGGGTCGTGCTGCGGACCGGCTCGGATCTGCCGGTTCCCGCGCACCCCAGGGCTTTGCCCGCGCTGGGAGCGCGGATCGAGTTCAGGGACGTGTGGTTCCGGTACGCGGAGGACCTCCCGTGGGTGCTGCGCGGCCTGAACCTCACCGTCGAGGCCGGGCGGTCGGTCGGGATCGTGGGCGTGAACGGCGCCGGCAAGAGCACCCTGGTGAAACTCCTCTGCCGGTTCTACGACCCGGTCGAGGGATCGATCACCTGGGACGGCGTGGACATCAGGGACGTGGCGCCGGACGAGCTGCGCCGCCGGATCGGCGCGGTCTTCCAGGACTACATGGAGTACGACCTCACGGTCGCGGACAACATCGGCGTCGGTGACCTCACCGCGGCCGGTGACCGGGGCAGAATTCGGGAAGCCGCCGAACGGGCGGAGATCAACGGCACCCTGGAAGAACTGCCGAACGGATACGACACAATGCTGAGCCGCATTTTCGCGGACCCGTCGAACCCGAGTGCGGGAGTGTTGTTGTCCGGTGGCCAGTGGCAACGGATCGCGCTCGCTCGCAGTTATCTGCGCAGCAATCCCGACCTGCTCGTTCTGGACGAGCCGAGCGCGGGACTCGACCCCGAGGCGGAAAGCCGGGTGCACGAGCGGTTGAGCTCCCACCGGTCCAGTTGCACGAGGGTGCTGATCTCCCATCGGCTCGGAACTCTGCGCGACGCGGATCAGATCGTCGTGCTTTCCGATGGCGTGATCGTCGAACGGGGCACGCACGACGAGCTGATGGAAGGAAAGGGCGACTACCGCCGGTTGTTCCAGTTGCAGGCCAAGGGCTATCGGGCGGAGACGCCGGCCGAACCGGTGTACGGGGTCTGACGTGGGGTGGATCGCCGCGCTGGTCGTCGTGCTCCCGGTGGCCGGCGGCGCACTGTGGGTGCGGAGCCGGGTGCTCGTCGTGCGGGTGACCGGTCAGAGCATGCTGCCCGCGTTCGACGACGGCCAGAAGTTGCTGGCACGCAGGACTTCCCGGGTTCCCGTCGCTGGATCCGTCGTCGTCGTGAAGCCCTTCGACGGCCCGCTTCTCGTCGTCAAGCGCGTCGCCGCGACAGCCGGGGAGGTCGTCCCGCCCGAGGTGGCCGAGCGTGCCGGGCTCGCGCCGGGCGACGTGGTCCCTCAGGGGAGTCTGGTGGTGCTCGGCGACAACGTGGACGCCAGCATCGACTCGCGCACCTGGGGGCTTCTGCCCGCGTCGAGCGTCATCGCCGTGGTGCTGCGGAAAATGGGCGCCCCCGCCGCGAAGAAGCCCGACTGGATGCTGATGGATGAACCGGTACCGATCGGTGAAGGCGAATTCGGTCAATTCGGTTTCCGATTTCGAGATGGCCCGGAGAAGCGTTGACGGACTCGTATGCAGAACATATGCCGAGCCGTTCTAACGTGCTCCACGACCAGCCGCCGCGGCTGGCTCCGAAAGGTGGAACCATGAAGGCAGTTCGTTCACTCGGGGATCGGATCGTCAGCGCTTTCGTGCCGAAGGTCGACGCGTCGGCACTGTTCTACGAGCGCACCATCTGCACGTCCTCCATCGTCTGCACCGTGGGGGGTCGTAACTACAACACCCTCGTGTGGCAGAAGATCCACGACGGCAGCGGTACGGTTGTCGAGCAGGAGCTGCGCGGCTGTTGCTGAGCCGAGCTGGAACATCCCCGTCCGCGGCTGACCAGCCGCGGACGGGTTTCATCGTTGCTGGGGGAGTGACGTGCGTTCGTTGCTGATCGGCCAGCTGGCCCACCGCCGTGGCCGGACTCTGGCGCTGTTCCTCGGAATCCTGGTGGCCACCACCGGGTTCACCCTGCTCACAGGCAGCACGACCACCTCACGGTTGCAGACCGTCGGCGCGGTCGACGCGAACTACCGCGCCGCCTACGACATCCTGGTGCGCCCCAAGGGATCCAGGACGCAGCTGGAGGTCGAGCGCGGGCTCGTGCGGCCCAACTACCTCTCCGGCCTCTACGGCGGGATCAGCCTCGGCCAGTACGAGCAGATCAAGAAGATCACCGGCGTCGACGTCGCCGCGCCGATCGCGATGGTCGGGTACACCTCCACGAACCTGCGCGCCGCGGTGGACGCCACGGACGCCGTCGACAGGTCCCAGGCGACGCAGACGGTGCGGTTGAAGCCGCGCTGGACCGCCGATCGCGGCCTCACCCGGCTCGACGACGACGCCACCCACCTCGCCTACGTGACCAAGCGCGTGATCGCCTGGCCGGCCTGGGACGCGAGTGGCCGGTTCAAGGGCTACGACGACGGCAAGGACCACTCGGCCCAGGTCGCGGTCTGCGGACCCGGCGCACGCGTGGACCCGGTGGAGATCCAGGACGACGGCACCGGCCGGGCGCTCTGCCACGCCGACGGCGCGGGTCCCGGTGCGACCGGGCTGGACGCGCGTGACCGCCAGCGGCTCGTCATCGCACGCCTGCTGCCCGACGGGTCGTTCGACCGGGGGCCCACGTTCCCGACGGGCGAGCACCGGGTCTCTCCCCGGCTGACCGTCGACTTCGAGTGGCCGATGTCGTTGCTGCTCGCCGGAATCGACCCCGAGCAGGAGGCCGCGCTCGTCGGCCTCGACAAGTCCGTCGTGTCCGGCCGCTACCTCAGGGGCGACGAGACCACCGCGCGCGATGGGTTCCGCGGGATGTCGATCCCCGTGGTCGTCCCGGAACGGCCGGCGCTCGACGAACAGCTCGTCGTCACCACCGAGCAGGTGCCGGGGCAGGGCATCGCCGGTGTGAACGCGCAAAGTGCCTACGACAGCGCGCGATCGGCGGCCGGCACACTTGCCGGTGAGTCGCGCATGGACGCCACCGACGTCTACGGCGCGGCCGTGCGCGACGAGCTGCGAGCCCAGCTGTCCGTTGTCGTGCAAGCGGGCTCGCCGAACTACGACCAGCAGCCCGACGGGTCGCTGCGGCCCCGTGACATCGACGTGAACCTGAACGCCGTGTGGGGCAACAACACCGTCGACGGCTTCGCGGTGCCGTGGTTCGCCAAGGACATGGCGAACCGGCCCCTCACGAAGTTCAACCCCGGCAAGCCCGGCGGGGAGCTGTTGTCCGCCACCGCGGCCGGCGTGTTCGACGCGACCAAACTGCGCGGCTTCTCCGAACTCTCCGCCGTCCCGCTGGAGACCTACCACCCGCCGAAGGCCGTTGCCGCCGACGAGGCGAGCAAGCGCGAACTCGGCGACAAACCCCTGGTGCCCAACAGCAATCCCGGCGGATACCTGGCGTCTCCGCCGATGATGCTCACCTCGCTGTCCGCACTGCCGGCCCTGCTGGAGGGGACGCCGCAGGCGAACGCGCCCATCTCGTCCGTCCGCGTCCAGGTCGCCGGCATCACCGGCATGGACGCCGTGTCGCAGGAACGGGTCCGGCTCGCCGCCGAACAGATCACCGTCGCGACCGGGCTCGACGTGGACATCACGATCGGAGCGTCGCCGGCGCCGCAGAAGATCACCCTCGGCGCGGGCGACTACGGCCGCCCGGAACTCCGGCTGGTCGAGGACTGGTCCCGCAAGGGCGTCGCGGTGTCGGTGATCAACGCGCTCGACCACAAGAGCGCGGCGCTCGTCGTGCTGATCCTGGTCGTGTGCGTGCTGTTCCTGTTCAACGCCGTGTCCGCCGCCGTGCGGGACCGTCAGCGCGAACTGGCCACCCTCGCGTGCCTCGGCTGGCCACCGCGCAAGCTCTTCCAGGTGCTGCTCGGTGAGGTCGGCCTGATCGGTCTCGCCGCCGGGGCGGCCGGAGCCGGCCTGGCCACGGCGTTGTCGTCGCTCGCATCGCTGTCCGGGCCCACGTGGCGGGTGCTGCTGGCCATCCCGGTGGCGGTCGTGCTGAGCCTGGTCGCGGCGGTCGTGCCGGCCGCGCGGGCCGCACGCACCAATCCCGGAGCGGGCCTGCACGCGATCGCGGTCCGCGCGCGCCGCACGAGCGGTCGACGGCACCGCACGGTCGCGAGCCTGGCGTTCGCGAACCTGTGGCGCATGCCGGGAAGGACGATCCTCGGAGCCGTGTCGCTCGCGATCGGCATCGCCGGCGCCACCGCGCTGCTGGCCGTGGTGCGCGGCTTCCACGGCGCCGTCGTCGGCACCCTGCTGGGAGACGCCGTGTCGGTCCAGGTGCGCGAGGTCGACCTGATCGCGGTCGCAGCGGTGCTGGCACTCGGCGTCGCCGCCGTCGCGGACGTCCTCTACCTCAACGTCCGGGAACGCGCGGGCGAGATCGCCACGCTGCGCGCGACCGGCTGGAGCACGGCGGCGGTCATCCGCCTGATCGCCTGGGAAGGCATCGGGATCGGGCTGATCGGCGCTGTGCTGGGCACCGCGACCGGCCTGGCCGCGATCGCCCTGATCACCGGGAACGCGCTGACGGCCGCGACGCTGACGGCGGCCGCCACCGGAGCGGGCGCGGCGGTCGTGGCGGCGCTCGTCGCCGCCTGCGTGCCCGCATGGACCATCGGCCGTTCGCCGATCACGCAGAACCTCGGGGAGGAATGAGGATGAACGGCGCGACTGTGTCGATCGACTCGGTGAGCAGGCGTTTCACCAGTGGCGAGGCGAGGGTCACCGCGGTGGACGACGTCTCGCTGGTGATCGAGGCCGGCAGCGTGGTCGCGCTGTCCGGGCCGTCGGGATCGGGCAAGTCGACGCTGCTGCACCTGATCGGGGCGATCGACCGGGCCGACGCCGGCACCATCACGGTGGACGACGTCGACGTGACCACGTTGTCCCGCAAGCAGTCCGCGGCCTACCGCAGCCGCATCGGGTTCGTCTTCCAGCGCTACCACCTGATTCCGACGCTGTCCGTGCTCGACAACGTGCTGGCTCCCGTGCTGCCCCACAAGGTGGACTTCGACGCCCCGGCCCGCGCGGCCGAACTGCTCGCCGCGGTCGGGCTCGAAGATCGCGGGCGCGCGCTGCCGTCGCAGCTGTCCGGTGGTCAGCAGCAGCGCGTCGCCATCGCTCGCGCGCTCCTGTCCCGGCCACGACTCCTGCTCGCCGACGAGCCCACCGGCAACCTCGACTCCAAGACGGGCAAGGAGATCCTGGACCTCCTGGCGGCGTTGCAGGCCCAGCACCCGATGACGATCGTGATCGCCACGCACGAGCAGCACGTCGCCGAACGCTGCGACCGGCTGGTGCGGATGCGTGACGGCCAGGTCGTCGCAGACCTGACCGTCACGCCGGGTTCACCCGGCCTGCTCGCCGACGCGGCCGAACTGCGCAGCTGAGGCGTCGTCCGCGGCGCCGATCTCGGCTCCGTACAACCGGAGCAGCTCGTGCATCCGGTACTCACCCGGCCGGTCGCGCTCCAGCAGGCACTCCTCGACGAGGCAGTCGAGGGCGGCCTCGGCGAGTGCGGCCGGGCCGCCCAGCACCGCCGCTGCCCAGCGAGCGTCGATCGAGTCGCCGTCGAAATGGCTGATGGCACTGAACAACAACGCGGCGCGGCGGCTCAGGTCGTCCGCGTGGTTCGCGATGACGGCGTGGTGGCGGCGCAGCGACTCGCGCACCACCTGCCCGTCCATTCGCAGCACGTCGAGCCGGTCGGCCGGGTCCAGCAGGCGTTTGAACAACGGTCCGGACGCCCACCGGGGCTGATTGGCGATCAACCTGCCCGCGATGTGGAGCGCGAGAGGCAGGCCGCCACACGCCCGCGCGACCGCCGCCGCGCAGGATTCGTCGTGGTGCGCGCCGGAGGTGGTCCTCAGCAGCTCGACCGAAGCCGCCGGAGACAACATTCCGAGCCGGATGCTGACGTCGGGATGCGGATGCCTGATGGCTCTTCGTCCTGTCGCCAGCACCGTGCACGTCCCGTTTCCGGGAATCAGCCCGACGATCTGCTCCGCGCGCTGAACGTCGTCGAAGACCATGAGCAGCCGACGCCCTGCGGTCGCCGAGCGCAGCATCGCCGACGCCTCGGACGAGCTTTCCGGAACCGCGGCGCCGGACCCGAACAGCGCCCGCAACACCCGCCCCAGCAACCGTTGCGGGGAAGCGTTCTCCTCGGCGGAGAGTTCCACGAAGATCTGCCCGTCCGGGAACGCGCTCGCGGCTCGGTGAGCCGCGTGGACGGCCAGCGCCGTCTTGCCACTCCCGCCTGCCCCGGTCACCATCACGATCTTCGGCCTGTGCACCGCGGCACTGCTCGGCGCCAACGCCTCGTCGAGCCACCGGAGCTCGGCCTCCCGCCCGACGAGAGCGGCGACGTCGGCGGGCAGTTCACGCGGAACCCGGACGGCGCCCGTGTCCACCTTGTCCACCGCACGCGTGCGTCCGCTGAGGATGTTCGTGTGCAGCTCACGCAGCTGCGGCTCCGGGTCGACCCCGAGGTCGCGGGCGAGCAGCGCACGCACCTCCTCGTAAGCGGCCAGTGCCGACGACCGGGCACCGATGTCGTCGAGAGCCTGCACCAGCAACCGCCACGCCCGCTCCCGGTACGGGTTCGCCTCGGTGAAGGCGCGCAGGGCGTTGACGACCGAGATGTCGACGCCCAGCCGGCACTTGGCGTCGAGCAGGTTCTCCTCGCTCACCAGCCACTGCTCGCGCAGCGTCCCGGTGAGCGCGTCGAGTCTCGGACCACGGGCAACGCCCTCGAACGCCTCAGCGCGCCACAATCCTTGTGCGCGTTCGAGGTTGAGCACAGCGGTGACGATGTCGCCCCTGTTCAGCGCGGCGTGGCCGAGTGCCGACAGTTCTCCGTAGACGGTGAGGTCGAGCTCGGCCGGTTCGACGGAGAGGCTGTACCCGGTCGCACGGGTGCACAGCCGTTGCTGCGAGGCAGGAAACAACTGCCGGATGCGCGCCACGTAGTTGCGGATGTTGGCCATGCCCGACGCGGGCGGGTTCGCGCCCCACAACTCGTCGATCAGTTCTTCGTGCGTGACAACGAGGTTCGCCTTCGCGAGCAACATCCCGAGCACTGTGCGGACCTTCGGGCTGCCGGCGGGACTTGCCCTGCCGGCGACTCTGATCTCCAGTGGTCCGAGCACGCGAAATTCAACCGACTCCTGCATTTTCCCCCCAGGAAGCCCGGGTTCGGTAGACCCGGGCATGCCGGTGATCGTAAGTCATCGACGTGTTTTGGGGAACGGGCACGACAAGCGGAGTACGGCAAGAGCCCGGATGGACGCACCGCGGCGGTCACGCCGCGCACGTCGCCATCCCTCCACAATGGACAGACTCCGTGGATCACCAGGCCACGGCGCCGTGGCGGTCGCGGAAGGTTCCGGTCGGCCCGTCCGGTCCGATGGTGGCGAGTTCGACGATCGCGTCGGTTCCCTCGGTCACCGTCTGCGGTCCGCTGTGCCCGTTGAAGTCGGTGGCGGTGTAGCCGGGGTCGGCCGCGTTCACCTTCACGTCCGGCAACGCCTTCGCGTACTGCGTGGTCAGCATGGTCACGGCGGCCTTCGACGCCGTGTAGAGCGGCGCGAGGTGCTTCGACTCGACGCGCTCGGCGTCGTGGGTCAGCGCGAACGACCCCATGCCGCTCGACACGTTGACGATGACCGGGCTCGCGGACTTGCGCAGCAGAGGCAGGAACGCGTGCGTGACCCGGACGATTCCCACGACGTTGACCTCGAAGACCGCGCCGGCGTCAGCGGCCGTGATCTGATCGGCGGAGTGGCTCGGCCCAGGCACACCCGCGTTGTTGATGAGGACGTCGATGGCACCTTCACGCACCGCGATGTCGGCTGCTGCCGCGGCCACCGACGCGTCGTCGGTCACGTCGATCTGGACGAAACGGGCGCCGAGTGCGTCGGCGGCGGCCTGGCCGCGCTCCGGATCGCGAGCGCCGACGAGGACGGTGTGGCCGGCTTCGATCAATCGGCGGGCGGTCTCGTACCCGAGGGACTTGTTGGCTCCGGTGATGAACGTTGTTGTCATGTGATCACTCTCGGCCGGTGCTGAGAGGACAACCAGTGCCCTCCGCGACGGTGGGACCGCCAGTACCAGGCATGGCGGCTGTCCACCGGACACACTGGTCGAGTGGACGAGACCCTGGGCACGGCGTTGCGACGCTGGCGCGACCGGCTTTCTCCCGTCGACGTCGGACGGACTTCGCGGCCAGGACGACGTGCGGCGGGGTTGCGACGCGAGGAACTGGCCGAGCTCGCGGGGCTGTCGGTCGACTACGTGGTGCGGCTGGAGCAGGGACGGGCCACGAGCCCTTCGGCACAGGTCGTCGCGAGCCTGGCCAGGGCACTGCAACTGGAACCCGTGGAGCGCGATCACGCCTACCGGCTGGCCGGCCTCCTGCCCCCGCAGAAGGGGACGATCTCCACGCACGTGCCGGCGGGGGTGCAACGGATGCTGGCTCGCCTCGGCGAGTTCCCCGTGGGCGTGTTCAGCGCCGACTGGACCCTGCTGTCCTGGACTCCCGCCTGGGCAGCGATGCTGGGCGATCCCAGCGCGCGCACGCAGGCCGAGCGGAACCTGGCGCGGGCAGTCTTCGCCTCAGGGGCCACCGGTCTCGCGGCCTGGCCCGTGCACCACGACGGCGAGGCCCTCTACGCCGCCCTCGTCGCCGATCTGCGCACGGCGCTCGTCGACTACCCGCATGACCGCGGGCTGGTCGGCCTCGTCGCGGAACTGCGCTCCACCAGCGCGGAGTTCTCCCGGCTGTGGGACGAGGGTGCGGTCGGCCCGCACGTCTCGGCTCGCAAGACCATCCTGCATCCCCAGGTCGGCGAGGTGACGTGCGACTGCGACGTGCTCACCGTTCCGGGCTGCGACATCCGGCTCGTCGTCTACACGGTGGCCGCGGGTTCCGCCGATGCGGAAAAGCTGGAGTTCCTGGGGGTCATGAACGGGGTCGGCTCTGCGCCCGCAGGACCTGGCTCGTTCCCCGCGCCGTGACAAGCGGGGCACGGGCGTTGTCCGCGTCAGGATGGCCGAGCCCCAAAAGACACAGTGGAATGAATGAAAGGCTCGCGCTCTTTGTGAGCACGAGCCTTTCATTCATTCCGTACGCCGCCAGGGACTCGAACCCCGGACCCGCTGATCAAGAGTCGTCGGATTGACCCTGACGGTGGTGTCGCCTGATGGCAGCGGATGCCGTTTCGGCACGTCAGGAGCAAGATCCGGAGACACCGCCTGCCGTCTGGTGCCAGGCTGTGTCGCCGCAGGTCAGGGTTCTCGGGCCCGCCTCGGGCTCGCAGGGAGCGGTCTCTTGCCTGCTGCAAGGCGCCACGCGGCGTCGCTTGACTCCGATGATGCGCCGCTCCTCGGCAGTCGCCCGGCCTGTCTGCGGCGGCCTTGGCTTGAACTGTCACCTGGTGACCATCAGGTGACCGGTTTCCGCAGGGTGCTGTGTCGAATCCCGGGAAATGATCGGAGAGCGTCGTAGGTGAGCAACTAGTCGCCGGCGCCGCGCGATCATCCGAACGACACCGGAGGGACACGTCATGACCGCCACCGCTCCCAAGGCTCCGACTGCACCAGGGGTGCGGTCCTGGTGGGGGATTCCGTATGCCACCGCTGAGCGGTACCGCCGTCCTGTGGTCGCGGGTTTCGACCCGGACCTTCCGCATGACCGCAAGGGTGTCGTCTCCGTCCAGCCTGACAGCGGCGACTGGCTCGAAGCGGACAGCGGGATGGGTGAGGACTGTCTGAACCTGAACGTGTGGGCTCCCGAGCATCCGGTCTCGAAGGCGCTGCCGGTGGCTGTGTACGTCCACGGCGGTGGATTCGAGTACGGCGCGAATACGCAGATCACCTCTAACGCCGCCGGTCTCGTCGCGTCGGGTCGCGTGGTGGGCGTGTCGGTCAACTACCGGCTCGGCGCACTAGGCGCGCTCTCGCTCTCGCAGTACGGCGGACGGCTCGCCGAGGCCAGCAACCTCGGTCTGCAGGACATCATCGCCGCGCTCACCTGGGTCAAGCAGAACATCGCCCACTTCGGCGGTGACCCCGGCAACGTCACGGTCTACGGCCACAGCGCCGGCGCCTACTCCACCTTCGGGCTGCTCGGCGCCTCCTCCGCCAACGGCCTGTACCGGCGCCTGGCGGGCTTCTCCGGCGGGCCCGCTCGTATCGTCCCGGCCTGGTGGGCAGAGGAGCTCGCGCACCGGTTCGTCACCGAACTCGGCGTCGCGGACAACCCCGACAAGCTGATCGACCTCGACGCGACCTCCCTGATGGCCGCCCTGCACAAGGTCTGCCCGACGGACCTCGGCGTCCGCGGTGGGGTGGACAACCAGGCCACCGGTGTCGTCCTGGACACCGGGCAACCCGGCTCGGTGGTGCACGCCCACCCCATGGACGTCCTGGCCTCGGGCGCGCACCGCGATGTCGACATGCTGCTGAGCATGGCCAGTGACGACATGGGCTGGTGGGTGGCGAACGACCTGGACCGGTTCGACCCGCGCACGCTCGGTCGTGTGACCGACGAGGTCGCGGGGTGGCGCATTCCCCGCTCCCGCGCGAAGAAGATCGTCGACACCTACGACCAGGACGGCCACACTCCGGCCGAAGTCCGCGCCGCGGTCATGGCGGACTACCTCTTCGCGCTCCCCGCGGCCCGTGGGGCCCTGGCCCATGCCGCCGCGGGCGGCACCGCTCGTCTCCTGATGATCGGGCCCGCCGAGGGAGCACCCGCCGTGCACGGTGGCGAGATGTACGCCCTGGTCGGCCAGGAACAACCAGGCCGCAGCGCGGACCAGGCCGAGCGTGACACGCGCATCCGCGACATCGTGCTCGACTTCGTCACCGGCGAGCAGACCCGCCTGTGGCCCGTGGTCACGGACCGGCCCACCTCGGGAAGCGTCGGCAACCCGCCCTTCGAGGCCGACGCCCACTACCAGGCGGCCCTTGACCTGTGGGACGGCATCGACCGCCCTTGAGGTCAGCGGGCCGATACCGAGATGCAGAACTTCGCAGGGAACGAACAGAGCAAGGAGCTTGGCATGAGCCATGCCGTACAGGCGACGATGCGGGCCGTCGTCGTCACCCGGCCCGGAGGCCTCGACGCACTGCAGATCAAGGACGTGCCGGTGCCCGTGCGCAAGCCCGGCTGGGTGCGGATCAAGGTGAAGGCGTTCGGCGTCAACGAGTCCGAGGTCACCACGCGCAAGGGCGAGTCGAGCCCGGAAGTCACCTACCCACGCGTGCCCGGCATCGAGGGCGTCGGCGTGGTCGACGAGGCCGACGAGGACAGCGGGCTGCGGCCGGGACAGCAGGTGGCCACGATGATGGGCGGCATGGGCCGCTCTTACGACGGCGCGTACGCCCAGTATGTGACCGTCCCCGCGGAGCAGGTCATTCCGTTCGAGACCGGCCTGCCGTGGGAGGTCGTCGGTGCGCTGCCGGAGATGTTCCAGACCGCGTACGGCTCTCTCGCCACCGGCCTGGGCCTGCGGGCGGGGCAGACGCTGCTGATCCGCGGCGGCACCTCGACGGTCGGGCTGAGCGCGGCCACGATCGCGAAGGACCTCGGAGCCACCGTGCTGTCCACCACCCGTGGCCCGGAGAGGGCCGGGGAACTGCGTGCCGCCGGCGTCGACCATCCCCTGGTCGACAACGGCACGGTCGCCGACCAGGTGCGGGAGCTGGTGCCGGACGGTGTCGACGCCGTACTGGAGCTGGTGGGCTGTTCGGTCCTCGCCGACACCCTCCGCACCGTCCGCCGGCACGGCACGGTCTGCTTCACCGGAGCCCTGGCGGGCCAGTGGACGATCCCCGACTTCAGCCCGTTCATGATCCCCAACGGGGTGCGGCTGACCTCCTACGGCGGGCAGGCCGCCGACCTCCCGGCCGACGTCTTCGCCCACCAGCTCCAGGCCATCGCCGCAGGGCGCCTCAAGGTCCCGGTCGCGAAGGTCTACCACGGCCTGGAGCAGATCCGTGACGCCCAGGCCGACGTCGAGTCCGGTACCAGGCCGGGCAAGCACGTCGTCGTCCTCACTGACTGAACTTTTGTTTTGGCATCAGGAGAATCTTCATGCAGCACAGGACACTCGGCACCCAGGGCCTGACCGTCTCGGCGATCGGCTACGGCTCGATGGGCCTGACCATGGGCTACGGCCCTGGTGACGAGGAGGCGGGCATCGCCGCCATACGCCACGCCCACGAGCTGGGCGTCACCTTCTTCGACACCGCCGAGCTCTACGGCTGGGGCACGGGCAACAACGAGGTTCTGCTCGGCAAAGCCGTGAGCGACTTCCGCGACGAGGTCGTGCTGGCCACCAAGTTCGGCTTCGCACGGACCGAGCAGGGCCTGGGTCTCGACAGCCGCCCGGACAACATCCGCGCGGTCACCGACAACAGCCTGCGCTACCTGGGCGTCGACCAGATCGACGTCCTCTACCAGCACCGCGTCGACCCGGACGTGCCGATCGAGGACGTCGCGGGCACCGTCAAGGAACTGATCGACGCCGGCAAGGTCAAGTACTTCGGCTTGAGCGAAGCCGGCCCGCAGACCATTCGCAGGGCGCACGCCGTCCAGCCGGTCTCGGTCCTGCAGACCGAGTACTCGCTCTTCGAGCGCGAGGTCGAGCAGCTCTTCCCCGTCCTCCAGGAACTCGGCATCGGCTTCGTTCCCTACTCGCCCCTTGGCCGCGGCTTCATCACCGGTACCGCGAAACCTGCGGCAGAGTACGACGCCACCGACATGCGCAGCACCAACCCTCGCTGGCAGCCCGGTAACTTCGAGAAGAACCTCGAAGCCGTAGAGCGGCTCGGCCGGCTGGCCACGGCGAAGGGCATCACCGTCTCTCAGCTCGCCCTGGCCTGGCTACTCGCCCAGGGCGAGCACATCGTCCCGATCCCGGGCACCCGGAGCGCCGCCCGCGTGGAGGAGAACGCCCACGCCGCCGACGTCACCCTCACCGAGGCCGATCTCGCCGCGATCCACGAGATCCTCCCGGCCGGCGGATTCGGCGCCCGCTACCCAGAAGAGCACGCCCCCAACTGGGTCTGACCTCAGCGGCCCGTGGTGTCGCGTGCCGCGAAGGCGGCCGGGGTGAGGCCGGTGCGGTCGCGGAAGAAGCGGCCGAAGTTCGCGGGATCGGTGAAGCCGAGATGGACGGCGACAGTCCGGGCATCCCACCGGGCGCCTCCCAGCAGGCGCCGGGCTTCGAGCAGCCGCCGCTCGTTGATCAGCTCACGCACTCCGTTGCCGGTGGCGTCCTGGGCGGCGCGGCTGAGGGTGCGGACCGAGCAGCCGAGCAGTTCGGCGTAGTCGGCAGCCCGGTGCAGTTCGCGGAAGTGCAGCTCCAGGGCGTCCACGAACCGTCCGTAGGTGTCACCACGGCCCGCGCCCTTGCCGGCCGTCGTGTCGGCGAGGGCGATGCCGGAGGCGTTGGCGAGGCGCAGCAGCAGCGATTCGAGCAGGCTGCGGCGCAGGGCGTGGTGGACATCGAGAGGGCGGCGCCCGAGCGCGCGGTGTTCGTCCAGGAGTTGGAGCGCCGTCTGCTGGAGCCAGGCGGCGTCATCGGGGTGCGGGCTCAGCACGGCGGGGGCCTCGTGCGCGGTGAGCGGGGCCAGGAGACGGGCGGTCTCAGGCATCAGCACTTCCGGCTCGAACAGGATGAACGGCCCGCGGGCGGCACCGGGCGGATGCCAGCACTGCGCGTGCCCGGGACGCACCCACAGCCACTGGCCTGGGGCGATCGTCCGCGTGACGTGGTCGACATCGTGCAGCAGCTCACCCTCGGTGACCAGGATGAGGTAGTGGAAGGTGGCGCGCCCTGGAACGGGCGGGTTCCACGGCCAGTC
This sequence comes from Lentzea aerocolonigenes, assembly GCF_000955955.1. Lineage (GTDB taxonomy): Bacteria > Actinomycetota > Actinomycetes > Mycobacteriales > Pseudonocardiaceae > Lentzea > Lentzea aerocolonigenes_A. The sequence continues at coordinate 3,254 of NZ_JYJG01000044.1, read as the reverse complement.
GTCGTGCTGGGCGAAGAAGTCCTCGACGGTGGTCACCTCAAGCCCGTACGGAGTGCCGACCGGGGGCTGGAACCCGTACAGCCGAACCGCTGCAGGCCCGGCCTGACCGCGCGTACGGGACTGTCGCTTGTGGACCATCACGTGTCCGCAGCCTACTGCCCGTTTCTGCCTGTCTCAGGGAAAGGATGGGCTGTGTCGCCACAACCGCATCGCGCACCCTTCACGGCCTTCGATACCACGTCACTACCCGAGGAAGGCAACGCCCATGAACGGATCGATCCTGCAGAAGACCGCCGCTGACTGCGCCGAGGAACTGCCCGGTGCCCAGCTGGAGCATCCCTTCGGCCCTGACTGGGAGGTCTTCAAGGTGCGCGGCAAGGTGTTCATGCTGATGACCGAAGTCCCAGGGCGTCCCGTCGTGATCCTCAAGGCGGACCCCGGTGAGGCCCTCGTCCTGCGGGAGCACAACAGCCACATCACCCCCGGCTACCACATGAACAAGAAGCACTGGATCACGCTGGAGAGCGGTGAAGGCGTCACCGAGGAGCTCGTCAGGGAACTCGTCACCGACTCCTACCGGCTCGTCGTCGCTCACCTGCCCAAGGCAGAACAGCCCGTCGACCCGCACACCTACGGCGGCGCAACGCGGACGGACCGGTGACCAGCTCCGGGACACCGCCCTCCAGGCAGCCCTTGCCCGTCCAAGCCGTGCTGGCGCGCACGGCCGTCGGCCTCACACCTTCGAACGCACATTCTCGCGGTCTGCAGGGACTTCGGCGGCGCTTGCCGACGATCTGTTCCGAGATGGCTGCCTGGCGGGTGCGCACTTGGTCAGAAGCGGGTTCGTGCAGGCAGGCGCCCACCACGCCCGCGTCTACGCTGGCAACAGAGCCGAGGCAGCCGAACTGGATGAGGGCACCCTCGAATCCAGCGTCGAACGCTGGCTCATCCAGCTCTGGCAGGCTTAGCCCGCCATCGAAGCGCCACGTCCACTAGGACGGCGGCTACCAAGACCACTCCCACTCCGGCCAGCATCACGATCACCGTCACCGTCTGACCGGGAATCACCGGGGGATCACAGGACCTGTCCCCCAGACATTGGGACATGCCGCCCTTGGACGACCACTGCACCTCGGGCACGCGAGCCCTGTCTCTTATACACATCTAGTACCGGTCAAGACGGCGCCCGCAGCCGCCGCCAACGTACGCATCCACCGCCGCCTCATCCATGCCCTCCCGCTGTTCACCACAGTATCCGGCGTGGCCGTACGCGGCTGATTACCCATGCGGTGTGAGCGGTCACGCGTACTCAATCAGGGCAATGATATGGCTGGTCGGGACTCTAAACGACCGGTGTAACTCCCGATCGAGGAAGTGCGCCTGAGAACGCTGGGGATGAGCGACCGCTAAGGGATGTCGTGCCCGCCTCGGTGCTGCTGTGAGCACATGACTAGTACCTGCTGGCGTTCTCGTCTGTGTTCGCGGCCCAGTTGACCTTGGCTCACTCGGCCGATCTCGCGATCGTGCGACAGTTCTGGGTTCTCAACCCGGTGGAGCAGGCCAGTCCCAGGACCTGGCAGCTTCCAATTCAATGCGTTGCGTTGCCGCGGCATGCGAATCGTGATTCGCCTGCCCTCGCGCACTTCAGCAGAGCTGAAATCTGGATCGCGGCGTCCGCTTCAGATGATCGACACGCCTAGTCCTGCTCGTGCAGACACGTTCGAGTGCACTTCCAGGTTGTATGCAGAGGAAGCCGAGACGGTCAGCCGACACCTGACTGCGAGATGGCTGCTTGGCGGGTGAGCACTTGGCTCGTTCGGAGTTGGTGAGCCCTGCCCGGGGTTCGTGCGCCCGCTGGTGGCTGGGGGAGTGACCGCTGAAGGGATGTCGTGCCGCACCTGGCGCTGGTGTGAGCACTTGACCATTGGCTGCTGGCGTTCTCCCGATGTCGTTCTGATCGAGTGGAGGTAGACGGGATGTTGTTCGTCGGTGATGACTGGGCTGAAGGTCATCACGACATCGAGATCATGGACGCGAGTGGACGGGCACTGCTGAAGGCCCGGCTGCCTGAAGGGGTTGAAGGGATCGGTCAGCTGCATGGGCTGATCGGTGAGAGGATTGGGCGGGACGCCGACCCTGAGCAGGTGTTGATTGGGATCGAAACCGATCGCGGCCCCTGGGTGGCGGCGCTGGTGGCCGCTGGCTACCGAGTGTTCGTGGTCAACCCGCGGCAGACGTTCCGGTTCCGCGAGCGGTTCTCGCCCTCCGGTGCGAAGAGCGATGCCGGCGACGCGCACGCGCTGGCGGACATGGTCCGTACTGATTCACACCAGCTGCGCCAGGTTGCTGGCGACAGCGACCTGGCCGAAGCCATCAAGCTGCTGGCTCGTGCGCATCAGAGCATGATCTGGGACCGCCAGCGGCTGGTGGCCAGGTTGCGGGCACACCTGCGCGACTTCTTTCCCGCGGCGCTGGCCGCGTTCGGAGAAGAACTCGCCGCAGCCGAAGCATTGGACCTGCTGGGACAGGCACCAGATCCGGACACGGCGATGAAGCTGTCGCTCGCGAAGATTACCGCGGCCTTGCGCCATGCGAGGCGACGCAAGATCGACGAACGAGCGCGGAAGATCCAGGACGGATTGCGTTCAGAGCAGTTGCGCCTGCCACCGACCGTGCAGCGGGCGTACGCAGTGACTGTGAGTTCGCTCGTCGCGATGATCACCACGACCGTCGAGCAGATCGATTACCTGGAGCAGGAGCTAACCGGGCACTTCCACGAACACCCGGACCGGGCGGTCTACCTGTCCCAGCCCGGCATCGGTGTGGTCCTGGGCAGTCGCGTGCTGGGCGAGTTCGGTGACGACCAGGACCGTTATGCCGGGCCGAAGGCGCGCAAGAACTACGCCGGCACCAGCCCGATCACCATCGCTTCCGGTCGCCGAAGCACTGTCAACGCCCGCTACGTGCGCAACACCAAACTCATCGACGCACTGATGCGGCAAGCGATGGCCGCGCTCGCAGGTTCGCCCGGTGCACGCGCCTACTACGACCGCCAACGTGCGCGAGGGCTCCCACACAACGCCGCTCTATGGCACGTCGGCAACCGCCTCGTCGGGATCCTTCACGGCTGTCTGGCCACCCGCAGCCTCTACGACGAGGCCACCGCCTGGGGGCACCACACCGCGGCCGCAGCGGCCTGATCCCTTAATCCCAGGGATGTCCTCGGGCTCACAAACCATGATCCACAACGCAGA
>NZ_JYJG01000306.1 GCF_000955955.1 Lentzea aerocolonigenes | reverse complement strand
GGCGATTTGATCAAGAGTTGGCGGTACTTGCAGACGCCAACAGAGCCGACCCCTTGGAATCAACCGTCGAGTGGCGTGCCATGATCGCGGGGCTGACGGTGCCGAACTGGGGGATTCATGGGCGCGCGGAAGTTCCGAGGTATCAGTCTGTGCTTGTTGACGGCGCTCGCGATCTGCGTGCCCGTACGGCAGGCAGGCGCGGCGGCGTGCATCCCGTCCGGCACCGAGGCGGCGATCAACGCGGCGCTGAGCGGTCCTGGCGCGAAAGCCGTGCTCTGCTCGGGAGCTGTGTTCTCGCTCAGCGCACCGGTGCGGTTCACGGCACCGGGCCAGGAGATCACCACTGAGGCGAACGCGGCCAGTCCGGCGACCTTGCGGATCGTCTCGCCCGCGCTGGCCGGCGCGGTCGACGGCAACTACCAGGACGCCGTGACCCTGCGGGGCGTCGTGGTGGACGGCAACCGACCGGCACTCGGCAGGCTGGACGGGAACGTGCCCGCCCTGGTGTCCATGGGCGGCGCACTCGACCAGATCGTGCGCGACAACACGATCATCGAGCCGCGCACGTGGTCCGCACTGCACTTCTACGAAGGCGTGGTCACCGACAGCGTGCCGCACTGCCAGCGCGGGCAGATCATCGGCAACCGGATCGGCCCCGCGGGTCTCAGTCCCAACTGGGCGGACGGCATCTCCTTGGCGTGCGGCAACTCGCTGGTGCGCGACAACACGATCACCGACGCGACCGACGGCGCCATCGTCGTGTTCGGCGCACCCGGATCCACCGTCGAGAACAACACGATCGTCGCGGAGAAGCGCGAGCTGCTCGGCGGGATCAACCTGGTCGACCACAAACCCATGAGCGGCAACTACACCGGCACCGTCGTGCGCGGCAACGTGATCGACGCGAAGAGCGCGTTCATCAAGGTCGGGATCGCCATGGGCCTGCGGGTGTGGACGTGCGAGGACCCCGGCACGGTGCACGGCGCCACGGTGACCGGCAACCGGTTGCGCGGTCTGCACATGGGCTACGGGTACGCGATCAACGGCGTGCGCGACTGGACCGTGACGGGCAACGCCGACGAGTCCCGGCACGTCGGTGTGCCGACGACGGAGTGCGGTAGCGGACAGGCCGATCCCGGTGGCTATCAGGTCGGGAGCGCCGACGCGAGCGTGCTGCAGCCGGAGTTCACCAGCGGCAAGCTGAACTTCGCGATCGGCGTGACCGAACCGGGCATCCTGAAGGTCGGCGGCGCACCGGCCGGGTGCACCTGGCTGAACCCGGACGAGGCGGTGTTCCCCGGCCGGAGCCAGACCTCGTGCGACGGGCGCTTCCGGTTGACGTTGCAGCAGGACGGAAACCTCGTGCTGGCCTACACCTCGACCGGACAGGTGCTGTGGGCGTCCGGCACGACCGGCAAGCGCAGCGCGGTGGCGTTGATGCAGCGCGACGGCAACTTCGTGATCTACGACTCGCGTGGCCGCGCGGTGTGGGCCAGCGGCTCCGGCGGCAGGTCAGGCGCCCGCCTCGCGGTCCAGGACGACGGCAACGCCGTGATCTACTCCGGCAGCACGGTGCTGTGGACCTCGGGCACCGGCGGCCACTGAGCTCACCGCAGCCCGGCGGTCTCCGTCACCGCACGAAGAGCCGCCACCACAGCGGAGAACGGCGGCAGGAACGGCTTCTCCGCCGGAACGTCGCCAAGCCACCCCACCCCGCCACGATCGATCCGCGAAGGCGGCAACGGCACCAGCGTCCCCAGCCGATGGGTCAACGCTCCCCGAGCCCGCAAGCGGATCAGGTTCACCTGCGAGGCCTCGTCGGCGGACGAGGTGAGGATCAACCACCGCCCAGGAGCCCCGGGCAGCACCACCACGGGCCCACCCAGCATCCTGACGGACAGGTAGTGCTGCACCTCCCCGCCGATCCCAGCCGCGAGCTCCACCGCGGACACGGCGTGATCGGTGGTCAGCAACAGCCGGTTCTCCGACCGCAACACCAGCCATCCCCAGTCCGAGTAACGCTCGAGCGCGCTGGAAAACGTGTCGAGTTGCGGTAATACTCCCTTGGGCGAGTTCATCGTCCTCGACCTCACTTGATTGAGATGTAACTCCGATCACATGATTTGACTCTCCGCCGCCATGAACTCACTATCGGGCCGCCATCGGCACACTCGAACGGGGCTGGAGAGCGTGACTCACCTGCAAGAACGCCATGTGACCATGATCGCGCTGGGCGGCGTCATCGGCGCCGGTCTCTTCGTGGGCACAGGCGCCGGCATAGCAGTGGCAGGACCGGCCGTGCTCATCTCATTCGGCCTGGCCGGATTTCTGGCGCTGCTGATCATGCGAATGCTCGGCGAAATGGCCGCGGAACATCCCAGCGGTGGCGCCTTCTCCGTCCACGCCGAAAAGGCGATCGGACCGTGGGCTGGATTCACCGTCGGCTGGTGCTACTGGGGAACAGTGGGAGTCGTGCTGGCCGTGGAAGCCACCGGCGCCGCCAAGATCGCAGCCGGCTGGGTCCCCGCCGTCCCGCAGTGGGCCTGGGTCCTGGTCTTCATGTCGGCCCTCACCGCGGTCAACCTGACCAACGTCCGCAACTTCGGCGAGTTCGAGTTCTGGTTCGCGGGCCTCAAAATCGCCGCGATCGTGCTCTTCCTCGCTCTCGGCGCGCTGGCGATCGCCGGCCTGCTCCCGAACGTCGGCTCCCCAGGCCTCAGCAACCTGCACGACTTCATCCCCCACGGCTGGGGTGGCGTCATCGCGGGGTTCATGGCCGTGGTGTTCGCGTTCGGCGGCCTGGAGGTCGTCACCATCGCCGCAGCCGACGCCGAAGACCCCGAGCACGCCATCAAGAAGGCCGTGCGCACCTCGATCACGAGGCTGCTCGTCTTCTACCTGGGTTCCATGGCGGTCGTCGTGACCCTGTTGCCGTACAACGACTCCGAGGTCGGCGCCAGCCCGTACGCGGCCGTGCTCAACAAGCTCGGCATCCCGGCCGCCGCCCAGATCATGAACGTCGTCATCTTCGTGGCGCTGCTGAGCGCCATCAACGCCACCCTCTACGGCGCCGCCCGCATGCTCTGCTCGCTCGCCGAACGCGGCGAGGCCCCGAAAGCGATGCTGGACAGGAAGAACGGCGTCCCGAGGAACGCCGTCCTGGCGTCAGTCGCTTTCGGTTTCTTCTCAGTCATCCTGAACTACCTGTGGCCGGACACGGTGTTCCTGCTGCTGCTCAACGCCGTCGGCTCCGCACTCCTGGTCGTCTGGGCGTTCATCGCGATCTCCCAGATCCGCCTGCGCAGGACGATGGACAACCCAGCCGTCCCGATGTGGGGCTACCCGTACCTGTCCTGGCTGGCGCTCGCCGGCATCGCCGCGATCATCGTCCTGATGCTGAACGACGAGCAGGCCCGCGGCCAGATCCTCTCCACGGGCGTGCTCGTCGCCGTCATCGCCGCGATCGCGCTCAGCAGGTCAGCTTTGCGCCGGCGAAATCTCCACGATCGAACCTGACGCCGTCACCGCTGTCGTTGACCACGAGCCGCAGGAACTTGGCGCCCACCAAAGAACCCGACAGCGAGATGGCGTCGTCCTGCCAGGTGCGCAGGCCGCTGGAGGCGACCTTCACCCCGTCCGCCCACACCTCGAAGATCGCCGAGCCGAGCTTGTTCACGTCCCGTTCGTCGTCGATGCCGACGTCGGACGTGAACGAGCTGCAGCGGCCACCCACGTACAGAATCAGCTCGGCGTTGGCATGTGCGCCGAGCCCCTTCTCGTAGGTCTTTCCGTTGATGGTCAACGTCTTGCCGTCGCCGCCGACGAAGCCGCCGTTGGACCGATCACGTTCCACCGGCCCATAACCACTGCGTTCGGTCGTGAACTTGACGTCACTGGCCCACAAAGAAGCCCCGGACGGTGGCGCGACCGGCACCAGCACCGATGAGTTCACCGGGCGCGTCAGCTTGCCGTGCCCGACCCACGTGACGCCCAGCGAGCCGTTCAGGACATGCGAACCCGGCACCACCCCAGCAGGTGGCGTCACCTTCCACTTGCTCTGCACCGACTGCGACGTCAACAGCACAGGAGCCCGCTCGGAAGAGAGCTTCTCCACCTTCCACCCGGCAGGCGCGACGAACGAAGTAGCAGCGTTCAGCACCGGGATCGGCGCCTGGTTGGTCGCGGAAACCGTTGCCACGAAAGGCTCACCGGCAGGCGTGATCGTCGAGGGAATCCCCGGGATCTGAGGCGCGATGTCCAACGAGGTGTCGATCGCGGGCTCATGCCGGTACCAGTCCTGCGACGCCTTCACCCGGAAGATCGCCGTGCCGTGCGGCGGCAACGCGGCCGAGATCTTGCCGGCCGACTGGAAGTTCTTGTGCTGCCACAGATCCCGCACGGTGTAGCCAACGCTCCGCGGCAACCCGAGATCGCGTGCGGAGGTCGAGATCGTCGCGTTCACCTCGGACTCGTTGAACAGCGCGACAGCCTTGTCCCCGTTGGCCAGCGGCTTCACGAACACCCACTGCCCGTTCTCCTGCCTGATCACCTTGCCCTGGACGCCGAGCCTGTCCTGGTTGATCGCGATGATCTCCTTGTTGCGCAGGATGTCGAAGTGCTCGGCCGACACCTTGCGCAGGTCCGCCCCGATCAGCAGCGGCGCCGTCATGATCGACCACAGCGCGAAGTGGCTCTGGTACTCAACGGTCGACTGCTGCCCGTTGCCGACCTCCAGCATGTCCGGGTCGTTCCAGTGCCCAGGACCGGCATAGGCGTCGAGCGGCGCGTTGAGCTTCAGGATCTCGACGGTCTTGGACCAGGTGTCGTTGATGTCACCGGTGGTGCGCCACAGGTTCCCGACGTCCTTGCCCCACTCCCACGGCTTGTTCTGGCCCCACTCGCAGATCGAGTAGACGATCGGGCGCCCGGTCTTCTTCAGCGCATCACGCATCTTCGTGTAGCGCTCCAGCGCGGGACGGCCCTCGTTGTTGCAGTTGTCGTACTTCAGGTAGTCGACGCCCCAGTCCGCGAACGTCTGCGCGTCGAGCTCCTCGTGGTCCAGAGCGCCAGGCATCGTCTTCGCGCAGGTCTGCGTGCCCGCGCTGGTGTAGATGCCGAACTTCAGGCCGCGCGCGTGGATGTAGTCGGCCAAAGCCTTCATGCCGCTGGGGAACCGCGTCGGGTGGTTGCGCAGCCGCCCGGTCTCGGGATCACGCGTGAGGTCCGCCCAGCAGTCGTCGACGTTCACGTACTGGTAGCCCGCGTCCTTCAAACCCTTGGACACGAAGATGTCCGCCATGTCGCGGATCATCTGCTCGTTGATGTCGCAGCCGGTGGTGTTCCAGTTGTTGAACCCCATCGGCGGCGTCAGCGCGAGCGTGGGATCCGCCGCGACAGCAGGGGGTGACGTGGGTACGGCGACGGACGCTGCGACGAGCGCCAGCGCGGTGAGCAGAGCTCTCACTTCGGCTTCTCCAGGGTGATCGCGAAGACGTGCAGGCGCGGCCCGCTCGTCCTGGGCAAGGTGACGGCGGAGAGTTCCTTCGTGGCGTCCAGTTCGATCGTCTGGTGGAAGATCGACACCTGCTTCTGCACCGGGCCGGCCGGCGTGTGCATCAACGTCGTGGCAACGGGTTCCGACTCACCGAACTGCGGCCGCTGCTGCCACGCGGTGACCCGGAACCGGGCGGGAACCGCGCCGTCGGCGTACCCGAGCGCGCCGTCCGCCTCGACGTTGTTGGTGTCGGCGGCCGCGAGCAGGTGCAGCTTCACGTACTTCCCGGCAGGAACAGCCAGCGCCTGCCCGGCAGCGATGACGTTGTTCCTGCTCGCCTCGTCACCGTTGTGGAACTCGAACAGGATGCTGTCGTCAGTCACCGAGCCGGTCTGCGGCAACTGCGCGGCCGGATAGGTGTTGCCGGAACCGTCGAAATCGCCGTCACGGCTGGTGAACTCGTTGGACAGCCCGTCGTTGTCGAACGCCGCGCTGATGTCCACCGGCACCGCGCTGCCACCGGGCGGCAACGCGGGCAATCCCCAGCGCCTGCCCGGTTCAGTCACCCGCACAGGCGCGATGGTGAAGTCACGCTCGCCACGAGCGTGGATCAACGCTTCCTGGCCACGACGAAGCTCCAGCTCCACCACGCCGTCACGGACGCTCCACCGGGAACAGCCGCGCACCTCGATGCGTCCCTCGATGCCCGTCCGGATGCGGCACGGCTGGCCGGCTTCGCTGTGCACGCGCACGAACCGCGTCCTGCCACCGCGCCGCACCGCGCTGACCAGGAACGCGCCCTCGGTCCGGGTGTCGTGGATCGTCACGTCCTGCCACACCGCGGGCACCGCCGGGAAGATCCGGATCAGCCCGCCCCAGCTCTGGATCAGCATGTCCTGCAACGACTTGGCTGCCGACAGAGGCGTCTCGATCACCGGACCTGCCTCGAAGTACATCGTGTTGGGCTGGGCGAACCGGGCGACGAACTCGCGCAGGTACTTCAGCGCCTCGTCGCCGCGGGTCATCTGGGCGGCGATCGAGGCCGCACCGGTGAAGGTGAAGCCGCGCAACGAACCCTCGAAGCTCAGCCAGTGCTTCAGCGAGCGTTCGATGAGGTCGCGGCGTTCCGGCTGCTCCCAGGTGACCTCGTGCAGCGGGTAGACCGCGAGCATGTGCGAGTAGTGCCGGTGCGACTTGGCGAACGGAACCCCGGCACCGATCATGAACCCGCCCGCGTCGACCGGGTACTCGACGAGCTGGTCCAGCACCTCCTGCCACTTCACCGTCAGCGGGTCGTCGATCTTCAAGATCTTCGCTGACTCGAGGAGAGTCCGGCACGACCAGCGCAACAGGGCCAGGTCGAAGTTGCAGTCCGGCGCGACGCCGTACTCGGGCGAGTAGGTCGGCAGCAGGTGCAGCTTGCCGTCGTTGCCCTTGCGCAGGAAGTGCAGGTAGTAGTTGGTGGATCGGCGCAGCACCGGGAAGACCGTGTCGCGCAGGATCCGCTCGTCCATCGTGTGCCGGTAGCTGAGCCACGCGTTGTGCAGCAACCAAGGCAGGTTGCCGATCTCCGGGTCCGGCGAGGGGTGCAGCGGCGAGCCGACGAAGCCCGCGTCCTGGAACGTCGGATCGGTGCTGCGCCGCAGCCCCATCGAGTCGGCGCGGAACTCGGGCCGCAACGCGTCGATCAGGATCTGCTGGTTCTGCGAGATCGTGCGCGGTATCGGATCGAGTTCGAGGTGGTTCGACGCGAGCACGGCCCAGTACTCCAGCTGGGCGTTGAGGTTGAACCACACCGACGGCCACGGCGTCGGTTCCAGCCACGGGCCGGTCGTGGGCATGATCGGGGCTTCCGCGCGGGCGCCGGACGCGAGCTTGTACAGCTGGATCCAGTAGAAGCTCTGCATCAACGCGTCCGGCACGGACACGAAGCTCTTTCGGTAGAAGCGATGCCACCACTGCTGGTGCCGGTAGCGCAGCATCTCGGGGATCGACGCCTTCGCGACCGCGTCCCTCGCCGTCGCCTCGGCCGTGCGGTCGGGGAACGAGTGCGCGACCGACAGCAGCAGTTCCGCACGGCCCTGCTTCCTGATCCGGTACGCCGTCGCCGTCTGGCCGCCCGCGACCATCTCCTGGGTGACGAGCGTGAGCCCGTTCTCGGTGCGCGTCACCGGCTTCGGGTTGGGCGGGAACGTCGCGGGCGGCGGCTCGCGGATGATCCGCGGGCTCATCGCGTCGAGCGCGAGGAACTCCAGCGTGAAGTCGCGTTCGCCACTCGAAGGCCGTACTTCCAGATGCAGCAACGACTTCTCGGCGTGCACGAACGACCGGACCGCGAGCTCACCTCTGTCCGTGACGATCTTGCCGCGCAGCTCGGCGTTCCACAGGTCGAGCCGGAGATCAACGCCGGTGATCTTGCCGACCGGCGTCAGCAGCACCCGCCCGACCGGCAGCCGCGCCACTCCCCACTCGTTCCCGAACTGGGGCCGGTGATCCTGCACCAGGGCGTGGTCGACGGTGAACCGGATCGCATTCGCCCCGGGCTCGCGGTACACCGCGGTGGCCAGGAAACCGTTGCCCAGGAACGGACCCTCGTACCAGGCGCGCGGGATACGCTGCCAGACCAGGTCCTGCTCGCCGAGGAACCGCTCCCAGTCGATCCTCGTCGCGCACCCGGCACCACCGATGTCCGCACTCGCACCACCGGGCAGCGCCGTGAGCGCCGCCCCAGCCACCACCCCGCTGAACAGTCCGCGCCGCGACAGCTCCACAGAACACCTTTCAGGTCCGCGGCGGCTGCGACCAAAGATCGGAGGTGTACCTACGAGCGCAGCCTAAGATGACCCTCAAAGCCAGTCAAGGGCGCGCAAGCCTCGGATGAAAGCGTTTACCGCCGCGAAGCAACACTGGAGGATGCTCATGTCTGTGCGTTCCTACCCGTTCGGCCCGGTGGACGGACTCACGATCGACCCCGAGTACGGCAGGCTCCAGAACGACGAACCCCTCGCCCGTGTCCAGCTCCCTCATGGTGAGGAAGGCTGGCTGCTCACGAGATACGACGACGTGCGAATCGCGTTGAGCGACAACAGGTTCAGCCTCGCGCAGGCCGCAATCCGCGACACACCGCGGATGGGCCCGCAGCGGATGGGCGCGATCCTCACCGACCTCGACCCGCCGGACCACACCCGCCTGCGCCGTTTGCTGGCACACGCGTTCACCGTGCGGCGCGTGGAACAGTTGCGCGCCAACGCGGAACGGCTCGCCGCCGAGTTGCTCGACGACGTGGAAAAGGCCGGTCCACCAGCAGATCTCGTCACGGCGTACGCGGTTCCGTTGCCAGGACTGATGGTCTGCGACCTGCTCGGCGTGCCGTACGACGACCGCGACCACTTCCAGGACCTCGCCGCCGCGTTCATGTCCATCACGGCGATGACCGACGAGGAGAAGCTGGCGAAGCTGGGCGAGCTGGCGAACTACCTCGCCGGACTCGCCGGCCAGCGGCGCGTGCATCAGGAAGACGACCTGATCAGCGCACTCGTGGTCGCGCAGGAAGATGGCGACCGGCTCACCGCGGAAGAACTGGTGCAGCTCACGGTGTTGCTGCTCGGTGCGGGCTACGACTCCACCGCCGCCCACATCGCCAACTCGGTCTACACCCTGCTGCAGTTCCCCGAGCAGGCCTCGCTGCTGCGGACGAACCCAGAGCTGATGCCAGGTGCTGTGGAGGAGCTGCTGCGGTGGATTCCGGCGCAGGAGATCTCGGACATCCTGCCGAGGTACGCGCTGGAGGACGTGGAACTGAGCGGCGGCACGGTGAAGGCGGGTGAACCCGTGCTGCTCGCCAAGCACGCCGCCAACCGCGACCCGCGCCAGTACACCGACCCCGACCGGTTCGACATCACGCGCAACGCCAAGGGGCACCTGACGTTCGGGCACGGACCGCACCACTGCATCGGCGCGCAGCTCGCCCGGATGGACCTGCAGGTCGCGCTGACGGCGATCCTCACCCGGTTCCCCGGACTCCGGCTGGCCGACGAGGTGCAGTGGCGGACCGGCATGGCCATGCGCGGCCCGCTGGCGCTGCCCGTCGCCTGGTCCTAGGCCGAGCGGCTCTGCGGCGCCAGCAGCTCGTTGATCATGTCCAGCGAGATGCCCAACGCACCCGCCAGCGCGGCGATCGTGAAGAACGACGGCGTGGGAGCACGTCCCGTCTCGATCTTGCGCACGGTCTCGGCCGACAACCCGGCGCGCGCCGCGATCTCGACCATGCTCTCCTCGCCGCGGGCGTCCCGCAGCAACTGACCGAGCCGCCGGCCGCGCTCCCGCTCAGTCGAGGTCAGGGGAATGCGAACCATGAGTGCGGATTCTACGCGAAACAGGCGGGCCAAGCGGCGAAAGTGCCGTGCCCCCAACCCGCATCGGCTGTTTCACGCCCAGTAGGACACCTCGCGACACCGCCCCCACGCCCCCATATGCCCGATATGAGGGCGTGGGGGCGGCACCGCCATGCGCCCGCCTGGACGCGAAACAGGGCGACGCGGGTTGGGGGCACGGCACTTGAAAAGTCCGTTGCGACGCCAGCCGATCACGACATAGGTTCGCAGTACACAAGAGAGGAGGTGGTCCAAAGTTGTATAGCAACCGGACTCGTGAGGTGGCTGTCCGCTAGGACCGCCCTCGGTGACGCCTAGTCGTAAACCCAGGCAGCCACCCGACCCCTGGACTCTGAGCGCTGGTCCCGCTCAGCCCGTTAACGCGGGAGTCGTCCAGGGGTTGTCCCATTCACAGGGCTTCTCGCAACACCTTCAGATCACTCACGAACGCGTCGAACGCCTCCGTGAAGTTCTCGGCCCGCACCACCGCGGACGGGTGCACGGTCACCCCGACGCGCAGCCCGTCGGCCTCCAGCACCTTGCCGCGGTTCTCGATCAGCTTGAACGACGGCCCCAGCAACGCCTTCGCCGCCACCGCTCCCAGCGCCACGACGAGCTGCGGCTTCACCACGCGGAGCTCCTCGCGCAACCACGGGAAGCAGGCCACCACCTCCGACCGGCGAGGTGTCTCGTGAATCCGGCGCTTGCCCCGCTGGGTGAACTTGAAGTGCTTCACCGCGTTCGTGAGGTAGACCTCGTCGCGAACGATCTCGGCGGCGGCCAGCGCCTTGTCCAGCAACCGCCCGGCCGGGCCGACGAACACGTGCCCCGCGACGTCCTCGCGGTCGCCCGGCTGCTCCCCCACCATCATCAGCTTCGCGGCCCGGATCGGCCCCTCGCCGAACACCGTCTGGGTGGCGTCCTCGTACAGGTCGCACCCGCGGCACTCGCTCGCGGCCGCGCGCAACGCCGCCCAGCTCTTCCCCTCGGGGACGAACTGGGCGGCGGAGGCTGTGTTACTTGTCGGACTTGAAGGCATCCTTGACCTTCTCGCCGGCCTGCTTGATGTCGGCCTTCGCGCGCTCGGCGCGGCCCTCGGCCTGCCACTGCTCGTTGTCCGTGGCGTCGCCGACAGCTTCCTTGGCGCGGCCCTTCATCTCTTCAGCCTTGTTGCTGAACTTGTCGTCGGCACCCATGGATCAGGCTCCTTCAGTGGACGGTCAGCTACGTCCACTGGTTACCCGGCGAGCACCGTCCGAAACAGTTGATAAGGTGATCACTCGCGGTTGAGAACCCAGCCGCAAGCCGATGAGACGGCTTGCCCTGGGTGTACCCGCCCTTCGCAACGCAAGCTCCCAGAGCACCGTCGTCCCACCGGCATGCCGCTGTGACCATGACGACGCGAAAGGAGCCGGCGGTGTCGTCCGCGAGAATCACCGCCCTCGAGGCCGAGGTGGCGGGGCTGCGCAAAGCTCTGGTGTCCCGGACCGTCATCGGGCAGGCCACGGGCCTGATCGCCGCACGCAAACCCTGCACACCCCAGCAGGCGTTCGGGCTGCTGGTCCACATCTCCCAGCACCACAACATCAAGCTGCACGTCGCCGCCGACCGGCTGGTGGCGGCGTTCGTGCACGCTCATCTGGGCAGGCCGGTGAAGCCGACCGACCAGCTGTTGTGGGATCACGTCGACGCGACGACCGCGAACGACTCCGGGGAAAGTGACGACGGGCTGGCCGAGGAGGTCAGCAGCACGTCGCCCTGAGGCAGCGGGACGGGCGTCGTGCCGAGGTTCACCACCACGCGGGTCGTCCCGCGGTGCAGCACCAAGCACAGCCCGTCCTGCTCCACCACGAACCTGTCCAACCGCGGGTCGGCGAGCTCCGGGCGGGAGCGGCGCAACGCGATCAGCGCTTTGTAGGTCTCCAGCACCTTCGCGTGATCAGCGCTGTCGACCTCGTTCCACTTCAGGCGCGAGTTCTCGACGGTCTGTGGTGACATCGGGTCCGGCACGTCCGACTCGCCCCAGCCGTGCCGCGCGAACTCCTTGCGGCGGCCGGTCCGCACGGCCTCGGCCAGCTGCGGGTCCGGGAAGGACGCGAAGAACTGCCACGGCGTGCTCGCGGCCCACTCCTCGCCCATGAAGATCATCGGCGTGTACGGCGAGGTCAGCACGATCGCCGCCGCGCACAACAACTTCCCGGTCGAGACCGTGGCCGGCAGCCGGTCGCCCGTTGCCCGGTTGCCGATCTGGTCGTGGTTCTGCGTGTACGCGAGGAACCGGTAACCCGGGATCAGCGCGGTGTCGACCGGCTTGCCGTGGTGCTTCTCGCGGAACGACGACCAGGTGCCGGCGTGGAAGAAGACCTTCTCCAGCGTGTTCTGCAACGCTCCCGGTGCCGCGAAGTCCTCGTAGTAGCCGAAAGTTTCGCCCGTTAGTGCGACGTGCAGGCAGTGGTGCAGATCGTCGGACCACTGCGCCTGCAGTCCGTACCCGCCGCCTTCCCGTGCCGTGACGAGCTTCGCGTCGTTCAGGTCGGACTCGGCGATCAGGCTGAGCGGTCGGTTGAGCCCTGCCGAGAGCGCGTCCACCTCCGCGGCCAGCTCTTCGAGCACGTGCACCGCGCGCCGGTCGGCCAGTGCGTGCACGGCGTCGAGCCTGAGGCCGTCGACGTGGAAGTCGCCGAGCCACTGCAGCGCGTTGTCGATCACGTACCTGCGGACCTCGTCGGAGTTCGGTCCGTCGAGGTTCAGGCCCGGTCCCCAGTCGTTGCGGCCCGCGAAGTACGGGCCGAACTTGTCGAGGTACGCGCCGGACGGTCCGAGGTGGTTGTAGACGACGTCCAGCAGCACGGCGAGACCCCGCGCGTGGCAGGCGTCGACGAACCGCTTGAAGCCGTCCGGGCCGCCGTAGGGCTCGTGCACCGCGCCCCACAGCACGCCGTCGTAACCCCAGCCCTCGACGCCGTCGAAGCTGTTGACCGGCATGACCTCGACGAACGTGATGCCGAGGTCCACCAGGTGGTCGAGCTTCCCGATGGCCGCGTCGAACGTGCCCTCTGGCGTGAACGTGCCGATGTGCAGCTCGTAGATCACGCCGCCCTGCAACGCCCGGCCCGTCCAGCCCTGGTCGGTCCAACCGAAGTCGTGCCGGTAGACGCGGGACGCCTCGTGCACGCCGTTCGGCTGCCACAGCGACCGCGGATCCGGATAAGCCTGGCCCTCGATGACGAACGCGTAGTCGGTGCCCTCAGCGTCTGAACGCCACCAGTCGCCGTCGCGCTTCATCTCGTGGTCGAAGCCGTCGACGCGCACGTGCACCGACTCGGGTGTCGGCGCCCAGACCTCGAAGCTCACTCGTCCCCCTGAACCAGCAGTGCGACCGGATAGGTGCCGAGCAGTCCGGCCAGGTCCTCGGTGGCCGGCCGGCCGGTGAGCACGTCCGTCCACTTCGTACCCGGCAGCGGCAGAACCGTGTCCTGCCAGCCCTTCTGCGCCAGCCCGACCGGCAGCCTCGTCGCCACCGTGATCACGCCGGAGCGTTCGAACGCCAGCACGTGCTCGGCGGCCGGGCCTTCGGCGTGCAGCGGCCGGTAGCCATGCAGACCGCGTTTGCGGACGTGCAAAGCCTTCTGCACGACCAGGAGCTTCGCCGCGCCGGAGTCGTCGATCTCCGGCAGCCAGCCCTTTTCGATGCGGTCCAGCAGCTCTGCGCGGACCTCGTAGTCGACCGGCCGGCGGTTGTCCGGGTCGACCAGCGAGAAGTCCCACAGCTCGGTGCCCTGGTAGATGTCCGGCACGCCGGGCGCCGTGAGCTGGACCAGCTTCTGCCCCAACGAGTTCGCCCAGCCGGGAGCCTTGATCCGTTCGGCGAACGCGGCGACCTCGGGTTCGTTCAGCACCTTCGCCGGCCACGCGGCCACCTCGGCGTCGAACTCGGCGTTCCGGTCGACCCAGGACGTCTTGATCTTGGCTTCCCTGGACGCCTTCTCGAGGTATTGCCCGAGACGGTCCTCGGTGATCGGGTACGCGCCGACCAGCGACTGCCACGCGAGACGGTTCAGCGTCGGTTCGGAGATGCCGTGCTTCTCGGACATCGCGCTCTCGAACGCGAGGTAGGAGTCCGGGATCTCGGCCAGCACCGCGAGCCTGGCCCTGACGTCCTCGGACCGCTTGGTGTCGTGCGTCGACAGCGCGGTCATTGCTCGGGGCGTCTGCGCTTCGCGGGCTTGGGCGCGCTGGTGGAACTCGGTGACCGGCATGCCGAACCTGTCCGGCGAGCCGCCGACCTCGTTGAGCGCCACGAAGTTCGTGTAGCGGTAGAACGCGGTGTCCTCGGTGCCCTTGGCGACGACCATGCCGGACGTCTGCTGGATCCTGGTCGCCAGCTCACCGTGCGGATCGTTGCGCACCTGCTCGTCGAGTGCGCGCGCGGCAGGCGATTTGGCCTTGCGGACCGCGGTTTCCCAGTGGCCTGAACCTTCCGGCAGGTACGACCGGTAGACCGGGAAGCCGACCATCACCTCGGCAACGGCCTGGCAAGCGTCCTCGAAGTCGACGCCCTGCACGAGGCGGGCGATCCGGCGCACCTCGGCGACCAGGATCGAGTCCGCCACCTGCTGCCGTGACTCGTGCTCGACGGTGTGGAAATCACCCGCGAACGCGTCGGTGGGCGCGATGAACACACCGCAGACCTCGCGCAACGCGTCATAACCCGTGGTGCCGTCGACCGGCCAGCTCTGCGGCAGCGACTCGTCAGGGCCGAGGATCTTCTCCACGACCAGCCAGCCGTCGAAGTGCTCGCGCAACCTGCGGAAGTACCCGCCCGGATCGGCGAGACCGTCCGGGTGGTCGACGCGCAGTCCCGTGACACCCCACGACAGGACCTCGCGGTGCGTCGCCTCGAACACCTCCGGGTCCTCGACCCGCACCGCCGCGAGCTCGGTGATGTCGAAGAACCGGCGGTAGTTGAGCTCGGAGTTGCCGCGCCGCCAGTCGACCTTGACGGAGTGCTCGCCCGGTTCGTCCTGCGCCCCTTCCGCGAGCACCGGCAGCAGCACCTTGCCGGACGACCAGTCGATGTCGAAGTACCGCGCGTACCTGGAGTTCCGACCGTTCGCGAGGACGTCGTCCCACCACGGGTTCGGCACGACCATGTGGTTCGGCACGATGTCGACGACGAGCCCGAGTTCGTGCTCTGCCAAGCTCTTCTGCAGTGCCCGGCGGCCTTCGTCGCCACCGAGCTCAGGCCGTGCACGGGTCGGGTCCACGACGTCGTAGCCGTGGGTCGAGCCTTGCCGCGCGTCGAGCATCGGCGACGCGTACAGCGCGCCGATTCCCAGTCGCCGCAGGTAGTCCGCGATGGCGGCGGCGTCGGCGAAGGTGAAGTCCGGGGTGAGCTGAACGCGGTACGTGGAATCGGGCGCGCCCATCAGCCCACCCTCTGCAGCACCACGAGCGACCGCGCGGTGAGGGTCAGCTGCCCGCCCGCGACGACGGGCTTCTCGCCGTTGCCGACGTGCCCGGTCGTCGTGTCGACCACCACCGTCCACTCAGGACCGTACTCGACGTCCGGCAACGTCACCTCGATGTCCTCGTAGTGCGCGTTGAACGCCATCAGGAACGAGTCGTCGACCACCCGCATGCCGCGCGAGTCGAGGTCCGGGATGCCCTCGCCGTTGAGGAAGATGACGACGCACTTGCCGAAGTCGTCCTCCCAGTTCTGCTCGGTCATCTCCTCGCCGGACGGGGTGAACCACGCGATGTCGCGCAGCTCCTCGCCCTTGCGGATCGGCCGGCCCGCGAAGAACCGCTTGCGCCGGAACACCGGGTGCGCCCTGCGGAACCGCGACAGCGCGGCGGTGAACTCGACCAGCTCGGCGTTGCTCTCCAGCAACGACCAGTCGACCCACGACACCTCGTTGTCCTGGCAGTACGCGTTGTTGTTGCCGTGCTGCGTGCGCCCGAACTCGTCGCCGTTGACGATCATCGGCACACCCTGCGACAACAGCATCGTCGCCATCAGGTTCCGCCGCTGCCGCGCCCGCAGCGTGAGCACTTCCTCGTCGTCCGTCGGCCCCTCGACACCGCAGTTCCAGGACCGGTTGTGGCTCTCGCCGTCCTGGTTGTCCTCGCCGTTGGCCTCGTTGTGCTTCTCGTTGTACGACACCAGGTCGTTCAGCGTGAACCCGTCGTGCGCCGTCACGAAGTTGATCGACGCGTACGGCCTGCGCCCGTCGTCCTGGTAGAGGTCGCTGCTGCCGGTGATCCGGGACGCGAACTCGCCGAGCGTCGCCCGCTCCCCGCGCCAGAAGTCCCGCACCGTGTCCCGGAACTGCCCGTTCCACTCCGTCCACAGTGGCGGGAAGTTGCCGACCTGGTACCCACCGGGCCCGACGTCCCACGGCTCCGCGATCAGCTTGACCTGCGACACCACCGGATCCTGCTGCACGACTTCGAAGAACGTCGCCAGCCGGTCCACGTCGTAGAACTCCCTGGCCAGCGTCGCCGCGAGGTCGAACCGGAAGCCGTCGACGTGCATCTCGGTGACCCAGTACCGCAGCGAGTCCATGATGAGCTGCAACGTGTGCGGCGCCCGCACGTTCAGCGAGTTACCGGTGCCCGTGTAGTCCATGTAGAACTTCGGGTCGTCCTCCACCAGCCGGTAGTACGACTCGTTGTCGATCCCGCGCATGGACAGAGTCGGCCCGAGATGGTTGCCCTCGGCGGTGTGGTTGTAGACGACGTCGAGGATGACCTCGATGCCCGCCTGGTGCAGGGCCCTGACCATGCCCTTGAACTCCTGCACCTGGTTCAGCGGCAACGCCGAGTAGGCGTCGTGCGGCGCGAAGAAGCCGATCGTGTTGTAACCCCAGTAGTTGCTGAGCCTGCGCTCGGCCAGCGTGTGATCGCTGATGAACTGGTGCACCGGCATCAGCTCGACCGCCGTCACGCCGAGCTTGGTCAGGTGGTCGATCATCACCGGATGCGCGAGGCCCGCGTACGTACCCCGCAGCCGCGGCGGAATCTCCGGGTGGTCGATCGTGAGGCCGCGCACGTGGGCCTCGTAGATGACGCTCTCGTTGTACGGCGTCTTGGGCAACCTGTCGCTCGTCCAGTCGAAGAACGGGTTCACCACGACGCTCTTGGGCACGTGCGGCGCCGAATCCGTGTCGTTGCGCTCGTCCGGCGACCCGAACTTGTACCCGTACAGCGCCTCGTCCCACGCCAGGCCGTTGGAGATGGCCTTGGCGTACGGGTCGATCAACAGCTTGTTGGGGTTGCACCTGAGGCCCCGTGCCGGGTCGTACGGGCCGTGCACGCGATATCCGTACTTCTGGCCAGGACCGACGCCGAGCAGGTAGCCGTGGTGGACGAAGCCGTCCACCTCCGGCAGCCTCACGCGTGTCTCTGTGCCGTCCTCGTCGAAGAGGCAGAGTTCCACGTACTCCGCGACCTCGGAGAACAGGGCGAAATTGGTGCCAACACCGTCATATCCGGCGCCCAGCGGGTAGGGCCTTCCAGGCCAGGGTCGCACGATGCTCCTCGTCACAGCCAAGTAGCTACCCGCCGACCCTATCCACCTAACGCCGGACCGGCATCACGCCTGTGCCCGCACCGGTAATTCTGCGGCGGTGGGGGTTTCAGCGACGGCTTGATGGACCACCTGCTCAACCCGGCACCTCCACGCGTGGTTCTGGTGCTGAAGGGGCTCGACGAGGTGCGCGGCGAAGACCGCGTCTCCGTGCGGACCCTGCTGGACGGTCTGGCCTCGACCGCGGTTCCGGCTCGACCACCGTTCGGGCGACCGCGTGCCGCCCTGGATCACGCCCTGATCCGCGGCACTCCTACGAGCGGGCGTCGATCACGAGCCCGCTCGAGAGAAGTTCTCACGAAAGCGTGAACCAGCCGCCTACCTCTCGTGCGCCAGCACCAGCTGCCCACGTGCGGCCGTGAGCAACGTGCGTGCTTCCTGGATCTCCACGTACTTCAGGTGCTCACAAGCAGCTTCCGCACAAGCCAGCGCGTGCTGCAGGGCGATGTTGTCGTCCACGGGTCCTGCGTCCCGCAGCGCGTCACGCAGGGATTCCTCCGCGCGCCGTGCCCCGACCACCGGGTCGCCGAGTGCGGCCGGTCTCACCGAAGCGAGAACCTGCTCGACGGCCAGTTCAAGCACGCCGGTTGGGTTCCGCGTGCTCACGGCTGAGCTCATCTGGTACGCCACCTCCAAAACGTTCGTCGTCCGCCGTCGGGTGACGGCCTCACAGTACTCCGCAGGTGCGTGACCTGCCGTTACGCAAAAGTTTCATCTTTCCCGGCTGCGCAGGGGACGGGTGATGTCCCGGACGCGTGGAAAGAGATCGTCCAATGCCACGGGCAGGGGAATTCTCCAGTTCGGGTGCTCGTCGATCGTGCCCGGCACGTTGGGCTGCCGGGTTTCCCGCAGAGCGTCCTGAGGTGAAGTCAGGACCAACGCGCAGGGTGCCTGCGCCAGCAACTCGTGGGCGCCGGCCACTCGATCATTGGGATCGATGCCTTCCTGGCGCATCAGCTCGTCGAAGTCGGGGCCGTCCGAGCCCGCGAAGAACGTCGCGGCCGTCGGGAGGTCGTGCGTGGAGATGCTGGCCATCTGGTTCGGGTTCCACTGCGACGGCGGGATCAGCGGGTGGCCCTCGGCGTAGTAGTCGCGCTGGAAGTAGAGAACAGCGCTGGTCAGCATGCCGTTCTCCTGCAACGTCTTGGTGACGACCGGCTCGACCGTGCCGAGGTCCTCGCCGACCACGACGGCACCCGCGCGGTAGGCCTCCAGCGCGAGCACGCCGAGCATCGCGTCGGCGTCGTAGTAGACGTAGGTGCCGCGCGACGGCGGCTCGCCCGGCGGGATCCACCAGAGCCGCCACAGCCCGGCGACGTGGTCGATGCGGATGCCGTCGGCGTGCTTCAGGACGCTGCGCAGGACCTGGCGGAACGGGCGGTAGCCGGTCTCGGCGAGCTTGTCCGGGCGCCACGGCGGCAGGCCCCAGCCCTGGCCGTCGGCGCTGAACGCGTCCGGCGGCGCACCGACCGTGACGTCGATGGCGAAGACGTCCGGGTCCGCGAACGTGTCCGCGCCGCCCGGCGAGACGCCCACCGGCAGGTCGTGGATGACGCCGATGGCCATGCCGGCTTCGTGCGCGGCGAGCCGCACGTCCTGCAGCTGACGGGTGCAGAGGTGCTGCAGCCAGGCGTGGAAGGCGACTCGGTCCGCCGGAGCCTCCGCCTTCGCGGGCCACTCGCGCCAGTCCTTGCCGTGGATCTCGGCCAATGCGCAGTACGTGGCGAACGCCTTGAGATCGTCGTCCATCTCGACGTCGCCGCCGGGGAACAGCAGCTCGAGCGCCTGCCTCTTGGCGTCCCAGATCGCGTCGTAGTCGATCAGGTCCTCGTTCGGCGGCCTCAGGTCGCGGATCAGCTGCCGGGTGCGCGGGCAGGCCTGCAGGAACTCCGCGGTGTCGGTGATCCGCAGGTACAGCGGGTTCGCGAACCGGCGGCTAGTCGGCGAGTACGGCGAGCGCTCGACCGGGTGCGTGAGCGACGGGGCCTGCACGGGGTTGACCAGCACCACGCCCGCGTCCAGCTCCAGCGAAGAACGACGCGCGATCGTGGCGAGGTCGGCGAAGTCGCCCATCCCCCACGAGTCCTTCGAACGGGCGGCGTAGAGCTGCAGCATCCAGCCCCAGGTGTGCGGGACGTCCGGCAACTTCCTGGGCGCGACGGCCAGCGTGATCGTCTGCTTGTCCGTGACGATCCGGTGCCAGCCCAGCGGCAACGAGTCCGGCAGGTGGCGCTCGACCTGGAGCGTGCCGCCGTCTTCGAGGTGAACTGTGGCCGGCCCGCGCAGGTCGTACGTCTCGTACTCGCGGATCACGATCGTCGGAGGAAGCGCGCGCTCTCGTCTGAGTTGCTCGATCTTGGCCAGCTCACGGGCGATCGAGTCCTCAGTGGACGCATCGACGCCGAACTGGGCGAGGATCTTGACGACGACCTCGGTGTCGACCACGACCTCTTGCTGGTCCGCGTTCTCGTACCGAGTGGCAACGCCCCAGGCGTCCGCCAGCCGCGCCACCGACTCCTCCACAACTACAAGCTATGTCACAGCTCGAAGCTTATTACCAGAGCAAATGGTCCCTGGTCACCCGAAGGGTGCAGGCCGGTCGAGACACCCACCCACAGTGCATTTGATTAAACATCCGATGCTTCTGCCGGAATCGACACCACAGCCTCGACCTCGACCAGGAATTCCGGCCCGAACAACGCCGCCACCTGAACCAACGTGCTCGCCGGGTTGTGCACTTCTCCCAGCGCGGGCCGCAGAATCTCGTCGCGGACATCACGAATGGTCTGAACCTCCGACGCATCAAGCACATACCAGGTGAACTTGATGACATCCGACCAGTCGGCGCCGATGTTTTGGATCACGTGATGAAGATTGCTCAACGCCTGCCTGGTCTGCGCGCCCAGGTCGTCGACCCCGACCGCGCACCCCTTGGCGTCGATCGCGACCTGACCGGAGACGAAGGCGAGCTTCCCGGTGACCGTCACGGCGTGGGCGTAGCCGGGGGTGTTCGGCAGCGCGGGCAGTTCGGTCAAACGCTCTTCGGCGGGCATGCACTCACAGTACTTTCCCGCCGTGCGCATCTTCCTGTGGCTGCTCGGCGGTGTGGCGGCGGTGCTGCTGGTGTGGCTGTTCGCGGCCTGGAACATCGCGTTCTCTGGGGCCAGGAGAGATGCGGTCAGCCAAATCCAGGACATCACCCCGGCGCTGCGAGCGGCTGCCGCGGACGGTTCTCTGACGCCGGAGGAGATCAGCGCGATCGGCACGTTCGAGGTCAGCCGGGAGGACGGCGAGGTCCGGCTCCGTGTGCACACCCACGCGGAACGGTCGTGGTGGATGCCGCTCGCCAGTGGCACCGCGACCTCGGACCGGCGGGCCAGTTGGGTGGTCAACGGCGCCTACGTGACCATTTATCCGGGAGACTGAGCAGGTGGAACGCATCGGTTTGCAAGCTGCGTTTCGTCAGCTCGCGGGGCCGCTCGAGTTCCTGACGACCAGCCGCACCAGGTGATCGGCCGGCTCGATCTCCCCGCCCCGGATCAACGTGAACAGGTCCGCGACCGCCCGCTCCCCCTGCTCCTTCGCCGCACCCTCGACCGCGGTCAGCCCGACCACGCGGGTGAGCTCCTGCCCGTCCAGCGACACGATCGACACCTCGTCCGGCACCGCGCGCCCGTCCCGCTGCATGCGCAGGTAGATGCCCAACGCAGCCGCGCCGTTCGAGCTGATCACGGCGGTGGGCAGGCGTTCGCCGTCCAGCAGCACGTCGACCACCTGCTCGCCGCCGTCGACGGTCGGCGAACACCAGACCGTCCACTCCGGACGGACTTCCAGCCCGGCGGCCACCAGGATCTCGTCGTACGCCTCGTCCTCACCGTCCGACAGGACCAGAGCCACGTCGCGGTGCCCGAGAGCCAGCAGGTGCTCCAGGGCCGTCCGCAGCGCGTGCCGGAGATCGGCGTCGTCGATCGTGACGTGGGGAACTTCGAGAGAGGCCAGGGCGACCTGTTCGGACTCTGTCAAAGACATGGACAGAAGAAGCACTCCGTCCACCCGGCGCCCCAGCGGCAGCTCGTCGAAGAACTTCGCACGCGACGCGACATCCCCGAGCACGTAGAGCAGCACGTCGTACCCGGCCTGCCGCAGCGCGCCCTCCGCACCGGCCAGCACCGGGCTGACCTCGGACGTCAGCACCGCGATCGCATAACGGCGGCCTCCGGCCAACGAGGACGCGTCGCGCGCGATGGCGTACTTCATCTGCCGCGCGATCTCGCTCACGTGCTGCCTGGTCGCCTCGGACACGCCCGGTTCGCCGCGCAGGGCCCGCGATACGGTCGCAGCGGACACCCCTGCAGCCTTGGCCACATCGGACATGCTGGTCACGGCACCGAGCGTATTGGAGATCCATGAAGCCCGGCGACCTCGCCCCCGACTTCTCCCTGCCCGACCAGGACGGCACCGAGCGCAAGCTGTCCGAACTGCTCGCCAGCGGCCCGGTCGTGCTCTTCTTCTACCCCGCCGCGATGACGGCCGGCTGCACCGCGCAGAGCTGCCACTTCCGCGACCTCGCCGCCGAGTTCACCGAAGCAGGTGCCCAGCGGGTCGGCATCTCGACGGACGACGTGGCGAAGCAGAAGCAGTTCGCGGAGCTGAACAACTTCGACTACCCGCTGCTGTCCGACGTCGACGGCGAGGTCGCGGAGCAGTTCGGCGTGAAGCGGCGGTTCGGGCCGATCCCGGTCAAGCGGCACACGTTCGTCATCGACACCGACCGCGAGGTCATCGAGGTGATCAAGAGCGAGTTCTCGATGAACGCCCACGCGGACAAGGCACTCGCGGCGCTCCGGCAACTGTCTACTGATCGGTGATCGTCAGCACGCCGTAGGGCCCGGAAGCCTTGCCCTCGCGGACAGTCGTGCCGTCGACCGTTCGGACTTCGTACTTGCCGTGCACCTCGGCGCCGTCCGCACCGGCCACCACCACGAGCATCACCGGCCTGGTCGCGGCGTCGGCCGGCACCTCGACGGTCTTCGTCCACGGCAGCGGCACGCTCGCCTGGTTGAACACGGACGCGCCGACGGTCGCGGTGATGTTGAAGGCCGTACCGGTGCCCGCCACCTCGAACACCACGACACGAGTGGCAGGCGGTTCAGACGTCACCGGAGGTTCCGACGTCACCGGAGGCTCCGACGAGGTCAGCTTGCCCTCCGGGTGGGTGAGGGTTTGCCGCAGCTGGTTCTCGACGTACTTGCCGAACGTGAGCGCGCCACCCACCAGCACCACGACGACCAGCAACATCACCCACGGCCATTTCGGCGACTTGGGCGGCTCGTACAACGGCGGCGCGATGCCGAACTCGATCGGTTCCCGCGACATGAAGACCCCCTCACCAGGAAGTTCGGCCTCGCACCGCCCGTTGTTACCGGACCGCAGAGATCAACGCCCGCGCCAGGTGAGCGCGAGACCGAGCCTCACGCCGACAGGCCCGCCAGCACGAAGTCGGCGATCTCCCCGGCCAGCACGGGAGGCGGCTTCGGACCGTCCGGCCGGTACCACATGGGCAGCTGGTTCACGACGCCCACCGCGATCCGCACCACCGTGTCCGCGGGCACCGACGAGCTGAACGAGCCGTCCGCCTGCCCCTTCTCGATCACCGCGAGGAACGTCTCGTGGTACCGGCGGCGCTCGGCGCGGAACTCGGTCATCCGGTCCTCGCCGAGCCGGTGCAGCTCCCGCACGAACACCGCGGTCTCGTCGACCCGTTCGGCCGTCGAGACCACCAGTGAGCACAGGATCTCCCGGACGGTCTCGGAGGACGACAGCCCGAGGCCGATGATCCGGTCCATGTCGGCGGACTGGGACGTGATCAGCAGCCGGTAGATCTCGAAGAGCAGGTCGTCCTTGGCGCGGAAGTAGTGGTACAGCGCGCCTTTCGTCACCTCCGCGGCCGTGACGATCTCCTGCACCGAGGTCGCGTCGTAGCCCTGCGACGCGAACAGGCGCACGGCCGCGTCGATGATCTTCTGCTCGGTCGCGCCGGGCATCGCTAGGCCTTGGGTGCCAGCGCGCGCACCTGTTCGACCTGGTCACCACCGGTCGGGAGCAGCGCGATGATCGGGGTGTCGACGCCCGCGGTCTGGTACTCGGCGACGCGTGCCCGGCACTGGTCCAGCGAACCGTGCACGACCAGCGCGTCCACGACCTCGTCCGGGATGGACTTCGACGCGGCCTTGCGGTCGCCGGCGGCCCACGCCTCGTGCATCGGGCGCAGCGCCTCACCGCGGCCCAGCCAGTCGTGGAACGCCGCGTACGCGGGCACGGTCAGATAGGTGCTGATCAGCATGCGGCCCAGCGCCCGTGCGGCGTCGGCGTCCTCGGTCGGGCACACGAAGATCCGCGCGGCCAGTTCGGCGTCACCGAGTTCCGAGCGGACCTGCGCCACGTCCTCGGCGGCCAGCCAGTTCGTGATCGCGCCGTCTGCCTCGCGCGCGGCCAGGCGCAGCATGTTCGGCCGCAGCGCGGCCAGCATGATCGGCACCTTCTCGGCCGGTGGGCGCTCCAGCTTGAAGCCAGACACCTTGAACGTGTCGTACTCGGCGGTGACCTTCTCCCCCGCCAGCGCCGCCTTGAGGAAGCGCAGCGTGTCGCGGGTCCGCTTGAACGGCTCCTCGAACGGGATGGCGTTCCAGCGCTGCACGATCGCGGGCGACGACGAGCCGATGCCCAGCACGAACCGGCCGCCGGTCACCTCGGCCATCGTCGCCGCGCTCATCGCCAGCGTCGCCGGGCCGCGCGTGTAGACCGGCACGATCGCCGGGCCGAACCGCAGCTCGGAGGACCACTGCGCGGCCAGCGCGAGCGGCGTGAACGCGTCCGTGCCGGTCGTCTCGGCCGACCACACGTCGGTGTAGCCGAGCCCGGCGAGCTCGGACACCAGCGCGCGGTGCTCCAGCACCGGCACGCCGAGCAGCGGCAGCGTGATTCCCCAACGAGCCATGAACGCCTCCAAGTCAGCGACCTGCAGGCCACCCTACCGACCGGTCGGTATGCCTACAACTTCCTGGCGAAAGTGAGCCCGTCCGCAATCGGCACCAGCACGGACTCCACCCGCGGGTCACGCTGCACGAACTGGTTGAACGCGTCGATCGCCGCGGCGTTGCCCTCCGGCTGCTCCGAGGCCGCCTCGCCGTAGTAGAGCGTGTTGTCCGCGAGCAGCAGACCGCCCTGACGCACGCGTGGCACCAACAGTTCCCAGTAGTGGACGTAGCCGACCTTGTCCGCGTCGATGAACACCAGGTCGATGACCGGCTCTTCCGGCAGCTCGGCCAGCGTCTGCGCGGCCGCTCCGAGGCGCAGGTCGATCTTGTCGCGCACGCCCGCGGCCACCCACGCCTCCTCGGCGATCGTGGTCCACTCGACCGAGATGTCGCAGGTGATGATCCTGCCGTGCGGGGGAAGCGCCTGCGCGAACGCGAGCGTGGAGTACCCGGTGTACGTGCCGACCTCGACGATCGTCTGCGCGCCGGTGAGCTTGACCAGCAGGGACAGCAGAACGGCCTGCTCGTGCGGGATCTGCATCTCCGCCGAGTCGCCGAGCTCCAGCGTCCTCGCGATCAGCTTCTCCTGCACCGCGGTGGGCTGGCCTGCCTGCCTGCGCACGTACTGGTAGATCTGCGGGGTCATGACCACGGTCTTGAAGTCGTTCACGCGCGGCCTTCCTTCATAGTCGAGTGGCGAACGCCCTGAGTGTTTCGGTGTCCTCGGGCCGCAGCGGGTGTTTCGCGAGGTCGTGGCCGATCGCGGACAGCACGGCGGCGCGGTGTGCGCGGTAGCGGCTCACGCACACGTTCTCCCTGCTGACGAGGAAGAACTCGTCGAACCGGGCGCGCTCGGCGTCGGTGGTGGCCACGCGCGTACGCCCCGACTCGCGCAGCAGCGAGTTGCCGCCGGGCACGAGTCTGCGCATGACCTCCATGTGTGCCAACAGGTTCGCCTTGCTCGCGATGGAAACGGGTGCGGCCGCCACGGGCCCCAGTGCGGTACGGGCCCGGCGCAGCAGGCCGGGCAGCTGCTCGTAGTCACGAGCCCACCGCCCGCTGAACGCCGGGTCGAACGCCATCATCATCGGCCGGATGACGTCCTCGTACACCTCACGGGAACAACTGCCCGAATAGGCAAGCATGACCGAGTACGCGTCATATCCAAGCGCAGTGAGGCGGACTAGTTGCGAATCAGGCTCGCGTATCAACCGATCGAGTGAAGCCGAAAGAAACCTCCAGACCAGAAATGCGCCGTGATGCCCGAGAAACCACCGGTGGACGGCTCGATCGACCGGATCCTCCGGCGTGCCGATGTCGATTGGAATCTGATAGCAGCCGGTCGTGCACGGAATCAATTCCGCACCCGGCATCGGCATGCGCAGCACCGGCAGATCGACCCAGGTGTGACCCCAGGCGGGCAGGCAGACGGGGGCGCTCATCGCACACCCTCCACTTCGGACACGATGGTGTCGAGGAGGTCCGCGGTGGCGCCGAGCGCGGTGTCGAGTGGCCGGTCCTCCACGATCGGCGGCACTTCGCCGGCGATCCTGTCGAACACCTCCCTGAGCTTCGGGGCCTGCGGGCGGCGCGCGCCGACGTGCACCGCCTGGCGCAGCCCGATCGCGAGCCCGGCGTGCAGGTAGCGCAGCAGTCCGGCCTGGTCGAGTGCGGTGAATGCGGCCTGGGTGCCGAACGGGACGACGTCCTGGTTGTGCAGGTTCGTCGGCAGGCTCTGCACCGAGGCGGGCGCGGCGGCGCGGCGCATCGCCGCCACCGTCGCCGTCGTGCACAGCTGGACACCCTGCAGCGCGTGGTGTTTCCCGGGCTGCGGGCTGAGCATCGGCGGCAACCCGTTGGTGCGCTGGGGATCCACCAGGAGGTCGAGCTGGCGTTCGGCCAGGTTGCCCAGCTGCACCAGGGCGACGTTGAGCTGGTCGGCCGCGAAGGCGCTGGGCTGACCGAAGAAGTTGCCGCCGTGCACGACCTCCTTGGTCTCCGGGAAGAACAACGGGTTGTCGCTCACGCCGTTGAGGTCGCGCCGCACCACCACTTCCGCGTGCCGCACGCTCGTGCCGGCCGCGCCGATCAGCTGGGGTGCGCAGCGGATGCTGTAGGCCTCCTGCAGCGGGCGTTCACCGGACGGCCGGCTGCCTTCGAGCCAGGTCCTGATGGCGGCGCCGGTGTCCGCGACGTCCGGGTGGCCGAACGCGGCGAGCAGCTCGACCGAGGTGAACTCGCGGCCGCAGCCGAGGATGTCGGTCATCAGGGCGGACAGCAGCTCCGCGGTCCGGTGCGAGCGGTTCGCCTGTGCGACAGCGAGTCCGAGTGCGGCGGCGGTCACCGAAATGCCGTTCACCAGCGCGAGCGCGTCGCGTCCGTCGAGTTCCAGCTTCCGGAGTCCGGCTTCGGCGAGCGCTTGTTCCGCAGGCATGAGCTGACCGCGGAAAAACGCATTCCCGTTGCCGCGCAACGCATGCGCGACGTAGGCCAGCGGCTGGAGGTCACCGCTGGCGCCGACCGAGCCGAGCCGGGGCACGGCGGGGGCGAACTCGGTGCCCAGCATGGCGATCAACGCTTCGACGACGTGCTCCGACACTCCGGATCGCCCTTGCGCCAACGAGAACAGCCGCGCCAGCACGGCCGCGCGGGCGATCGCCGGCGGCATCAGCCCGCCGTGCCCGACGATGTGGTGGAGGATCGTGTTGTCGCTCTGACCGGCGCCGTCCGCGCGGCCCGCGAACTCGACCAGCGGGCCGAAACCCGTTGTGACACCGTAGATCGCGCGTCCGGAACCGCTGACGTCGAGCACGAACTCCCGGCAGTGCGTTATCCGTGTTCTCACGTCACCGGGAAGTTCGACGGGCAACGGATTTCGCGCGAGTTCGAGGTGGGCGGGTTCGAGTGCCGCTGCCAAGTTCACGGCAGCGGACGATGTTCCGACAGGCACGACGCCTCCTGTGGACGACGATTCGGGGAGCCTCTCGCGACGATCCCCGTTGACCTGTCGGCGAGGAAGGGCCTAAACGCTCTACACGAACAAATATCAGCCGTCTGCGGGCGTGAGGAGTCCGCCAGAACGGTGATCGAACTCTCCGCTCACGATTCGGGCCAAAAGACCGGCCGACTGCTCCACCGGGGTGAACCTGCCGTTGTCGCGCTGAGATCTCGCCCACGTTGCGATGCGCTGCTCGTGCGGGTTGCCGGAGTCCAGCGCGCAGCCGCGGCCCATCAGGCCGACGTCGACCATGCCGGGGTCGTAGCTCAGCACCGCGATCGGCCGTCGTTTCAGCTCGATCGCGACGTTCTCGGTCAGCTTGATCACGGCGGCCTTCGACACCGAGTACGCCGTGACGTAAGGCCAGCGGTGCACACCGGCGTTGCTGACCACGTTGATGATCCGCCCGCTCGTCATGGTGCGAATCGCGGCGTTCATGGCTGCCGCGGTGCCGCGCAGGTTGACCTCGAACGTGCGCCACCAGTCGTCCTCGTCGACCTGCCACGTGGGCCCGACCGGTCCGCCGAGCGCGCCGTTGTTGACCAGCACGTCAAGATTGCCGAGGCCCTCGATGAGCTTCGGTGTCGCGTGCGGGTCCGCGAGGTCGGCGACGTGCGTCTCGACGTCGACGCCCTTGGCTTTCAGCTCTGTTCCGGCGGCGTCGAGCGCCTTCTCGTCGCGGCCGGTGATGACGAGCTGATGTCCTTGCGCGCCAAGGACTTCACTGAAGGCCCTGCCGAGCTCCTTCGCGCCTCCGGTGATCAGGACTCGCACCGTGGATCCTTCTGGGGGTCCTTGAGCAACCGGCGCAGGATCTTGCCGGAGACCGACCTGGGTATCTCTTCCACGAACTCAACCTGGCGCACCTTCTTGAAAGGCGCCACCTCCGCCGCCACGAACGCGATGAGCTCCTCGGCCGTGACGTCGCCTTGCGTCACCACGAAGGCCTTGGGCACCTCGCCGTTAGCCCGATCGGGCGCACCGACGACGGCCGCGTCCTTGATCGCGGGATGCCTGCGCAACAACGCTTCCAGCTCGGCGGGCGCGACCTGGTAACCCTTGTACTTGATCATTTCCTTGACGCGGTCGACGACGTAGAACCGGCCGTTGTGGACACGCACGAGATCACCTGTCCTGAGCCAACC
The DNA here is from genome assembly GCF_000955955.1 of Lentzea aerocolonigenes. Classification (GTDB taxonomy): domain Bacteria; phylum Actinomycetota; class Actinomycetes; order Mycobacteriales; family Pseudonocardiaceae; genus Lentzea; species Lentzea aerocolonigenes_A. The sequence continues at coordinate 2,597 of NZ_JYJG01000306.1, read as the reverse complement.
GTCCACGAAGGCCTGTCGGGTGGCTTCCTCGTCGTTCAGGTAGCCGTCCATGACCTGCGGGCCGCGGATGAGCATCTCGCCTTGTTCCGTGATCCGCGCTTCGGTGCCCGGACTGAGCACGCCGACGCTCTGCGGGTCGGTGTCCGTGTCGTCGTCGAACGTCTGGTGCGTGCCACCTGCTTCGGTCAAGCCGTAGCCCTGCCGGACGGGCGCGTTGAGTTTCCGTTCGGCTTGTCGTCTTGTCGTTTCGTCGAGCGGGGCGGCGCCGCAGAGCACGAGCTTGAGGTGTTGCGGCGGTGGTGTTCCTTCGTGGTCCGCGATGGCGGCTGCCAGTGGTGGCACTAGGAACGCGCGGGTGACCTTGTGCTCGTTGAGGCGTCGTAAGTACGTGCCCGGGTCGCTGCGCGGCATGGTGATGAGCGTGGCGCCGCCGAGGAGGCCGGAGTTGAGAATGATCGCGAAGCCGTAGATGTGGAAGAACGGCAGGTTCGCGGCGAGCACGTCCGTCTCGTCGATGCGCCAGCCTTGGCGTTGCTGCTCGAGGTTGGCGACGAGAGCCCGGTGGCTGAGCTTGACTGCCTTGGTGATTCCCGTGGTGCCACTGGAGAAGAGGACGGCGGCGGTCTGTGCCGGGTCGGTTCGCGGGAGCTGCGCCGTGTCGTCTCGCGGCAGGTCGTCGAGGTCGAGCGTGTTGCGCACGTTCGCGAGGGTCTTGAGTCGCTCGATCTCTTGTGGCGTGAGGAGCGGGTTGATGAGCACGGCCGCCGCTCCCGCGGCCATGATCGCGTGCAATCCGACGGCGTACCTCGGCCGGTTCACGCTCGCGATCGCGATCGTGTCGCCGGGCTTGATCCCTTGGGCGACAAGGCCTCTGGCGGTCTTGTCGGCGTCGTTTTTGAGCTCGGCGTAGGTGAGTGCCTCACCCGTGACGGCGTCTTTGAGCGCGACCTTGTCGTCGCTGCGCCTGAGAACGTGTGCGGGGACCGTGGTCGCAGGGACGGCCACCGCGGGCAGGGGGCTGCGGTAGATCACTTGCTCGGCTCCGGGTTCCACGCCGCCAGTTCTTGGCGGCGTGGCCGGAGATTACTACTACAGCGAGACTCCGCGGTCCGCCAACCAGCCCACCGGGTTGATCTTCTGCGAGCCACCGATCCACACCTCGAAGTGCAGGTGCGGCCCAGTCGACTGGCCGCGGTTGCCGATCGTCGCGATCTGCTGCCCTGCCTTGACCTTCGCACCCTGCGGCACGTCGATGGTGTTCATGTGCCCGTAAACGGTGATCGTGCCGTCCTCGTGCTGGATCCGCACCCACAGCCCGAACCCGGACGCGGGCCCGGCCTCGATGACCGTGCCGTCCATGGCCGCCACGATGGGCGTGCCGATGGCGTTGGCGATGTCGACACCCATGTGACTGGTGCCCCACCGCGCGCCGAAGCCGGACGTGAACGTCCCCTGCGCGGGCCTGACGCACTTCGGGCGCTTGGCGTCTTCCTCGGCCTTGATGCGGGCCTGCTCGGCCTTGGCCGCTTCCTCGCGCTTGGTGAAGCCGTCCTGCGCCGTCCTGAGCGCCTCGCGGACGTGGTACTGCACCTGGATCTGCTCGGCCTGCAACAGCTTGCGCGTCTCGGCAGTGGTGTCCAGCGAGTGGATCGTGGTGATGTCCTGCTGCGGCTGTCCGGTCATCACCGCCGCGAGGTCCTTCGTCGCGGCCACGGGGATGATCCGGTCCACAGGCGTGACCGTGGCCATCGCCTGGGTGAAGCCGGCGCCGGCCAGTGCGCCCGCGGCCACCACAGCCGCAACGGCCTTCTTGCGGTCCAGGTCGACTCTGGCGATGACGTCCACCAGGTGGCCCTTCGCTCGATGCCGTGCCAAGACTTGCCTCCATGCACTCGGGGGAGTCCGGTAACCGCTCTCGTGCGTTTCGGGCTGGGGGCCTTGGCGCGGCCTGGCTTCGGGGGCCTGGCTTGGTGTCGCAGGGCCTTTGACGGCTCGCTCGGCTTCGGGGGCCTTGCGCCTTCGGGGGCCTTGAGGCTTCGGGGGCCTTGAGGCTTCGAGGCTCGGCACCGTTCAGGCTTCGGGGGCCTGGCCGGTGCTGGGCGTCTCAGCCCTGCGGTGGGCTCTCTCGGGTCCGCCGGCGGGATTCGGGGGCCTGCCGACGGGCTCTGCGGAGCCCTGGTCGGACTGGACCGTTTCGGGGTTGGTCCGTGTCCTCGCGGTTATCGAACTGTGACATGCGGCAGGGAACGTAACCTCGCGTCACCGCGCCGGGCAAGCCATGTGGGCGTTTAGGTGACGAGGCCCACGGTTGGTTACGGTGCGTGGCGATGCGGTTGAGTGGTTGGTTAACGCCCTTTAGACCAATCCTGGTCTTGGTGTTTGTACTGGTCAGTCGCTTTATCGAGAAAGGCTTCGGGGCGGGTTTGCGGGCTGGGTCACGCTGGCGGGTGGTTACGAGGGGTGGCTGGGGCCGGTGGCGCCTGCGCGGTGGTCGGCTTGCTTGCACCGGTGGTCGTTCGGCCGGGCGCTGACGCGCCGTGCGATGGTCGGCTTGCGAGGGCTGGTCGCGTTCCAGCGGAGGGGTCGCCTGCCGTGCG
>NZ_JYJG01000305.1 GCF_000955955.1 Lentzea aerocolonigenes | reverse complement strand
CGCCCAGGTCAGCGCGACCTGACGAAGTACTACTAGCGGTTGGCCCTGATGTGGTTGCGCACCCACTTGCCGGCTTCCTTCAGCGGGCCCTCGCCCGTGAAGCTGCTGCCGGAACAGGTGCCTTCCTTGAACACCGCGCCGGAGCGCTCGTCGTCGGAGAAGTTCCAGTTCGTCCAGGAGATCTTGGCGGAGTTCATGAACGTGATGAACTTGTTCGCCATGGTGAAGTCGTTGGGACCGTCACCGGACGCCTCCTGCGAACCGAACTCGGTGACGAAGACCGGCACCTGGCTCGAGACCGTCTTCAGGGCGTTGAGGTAGCTGTCCCTGTGGTCCTTGGCGTAGAAGTGGAACGTGTACATCAGGTTCGAGGCGTTGACCTTGTTCTGGCTGACCTCGTTGATGTTCTTGCCGTCGGACAGGCCGAACGTCGACCAGCCGTGCGTGCCCACGAGCACGAGGCTGTCCGGGTCCTCGGCGCGGATCGTCGGGATGACGGCCTCCGCGTAGGACTTCACCTTCGCCCACGACACGCCGTTCGGCTCGTTGGCGATGTCGTAGATGATGTTCGTCTTGTCCTTGTGCCGCTGCGCGATCTCCTTGAAGAAGGTCTTGGCGCGCGAGGTGTTGGCGTTCGGGTCGCCCGGCGAGAGCTGGTGCCAGTCGACCAGCGCGTACATGCCGCGCTTCGTGGCCTCCTCGATGTAGCCGTGCACCATGTCGGTGAACTTGCGAGGGTTGGTCTCGTAGCCACCTTCCTGGATGTACATCGAGATCCGGAGAACGTCGGCCTTCCAGTCCTTCGCGAGCGCGTCCAGGGACGCGGTCTTGACGCACTGGGCGTACCACTGGATGCCGTGTGTGCTCATGCCGCGCAGCTGGACCTGCTGGCCGGCCTGGTTGCACAGCTTCACACCGCAGACCTTCAGCTGGCCGTTGACCGCTGCGGGAGAGCCCGCAGGCAGCGCGTTCGCGGAGACGTCACCCGCGGGTGCGGCGGCGACCGAACTTCCCGCCATCGCACCGGTCAACGGGAGCACGACCGCCGCGGCGAGCGCCACCACAGACT
>NZ_JYJG01000304.1 GCF_000955955.1 Lentzea aerocolonigenes | reverse complement strand
CCACCACAGACTTCTGCCAAGCCATTCAGCGTCTCCTCTCGGACTGCTGGCGGCGGATTAGTTAGGTAAGTTTCCTTACCGATTAAAGGTATAGATGACCTTAGGGACGCCCCAAGAGAGAGTCAAGAGTCTCGTCGCAGCAGAGTTACCGTTCCGGCACCCAGAGTCACCAGTACGTAAACGATCAAACTTGCGGCGGCGGCCGATGGACCCAGGGGCGCGTCGTGCACGATCCCCGCCACTTCCCAGACCAGGTAGGGGACCATCGCCGCGGAAGCGTCCACGTTCCAGGGCTCCGGCAGCATCGGGGTGATCGCGGGCAGGCCCCACAGCAGGACGCCGACGATGACGATGGTGACCGCGGTCGACCTGAACGCGAGGCCGAGACCGAGGCCGATCAGACCTGTTACCAAGATCGACAACAGCGCCGCACCGGCCCACGGGAGGACGTCGGTGACGCTGTCCCAGGGCGCTACCGGTGGCGGCCGGTCCCCCATGATCAGCCAGCTCGCGCCGAGGCTGAGGGCGAGTGTCACGGCACCGATCACCACGGCTGTGGTGGCGACGAGCGTGCTTTTGGCCGCCAGCAAGCGTTTCCGGTTCGGGACGGCGGTCAGCGCGGTGAGGCCGGGGTCCGAGGTGGCGACGAGTGCACCGAGCGCGGCGACCAGGAACTGCGCGACCGGCACGACCACCACGCTGCCGTCCGCCGAGGCGAACCTGGCCTGTTCCGCGGCTGCCGTGGTGTCGTAGTCGCGGACCATCAGCCACGAGATCAGCGCGGCGAACGCGATGGTGAGTCCGATGGCCGCGGTCAGCCCGTACGGCGCTCGTACCGTCTTCAGCTTCAGCCACTCGGCGTGCAGTGCGTTCTTCACAGTCCCCTCCCCGCGGTGAGATCGAGGTAGGCGTCTTCCAGGGAACCGTTGCGCGTCAGGGCTTCCATCGATGTCTCTTTGACGAGCTGTCCTTTTGCGACGATCACGACGTGGTCCGCGGTGAGGGCCATCTCGCTCATCAGGTGGCTGGAGACGAAGACGGTCCTGCCTTCCTTCGCCAGGCTCTTCATCAGGTCGCGGATCCAGCGCACACCCTCGGGGTCGAGGCCGTTGACCGGTTCGTCGAACATCAGGATCCGCGGGTCGCCCAGCAGTGCCGCCGCGACGCCGAGGCGTTGCTTCATGCCGAGCGACAAGGTCCTGATCCGCTTGTGCCGCACGCCCCCCAGCCCGACTTGCTCCAGGAGTTCCACGGGACGTTTCGGCGAGATCCCGTTGCTCGCGGCGAGCCAGCGCAGGTGGTCGAGCGCCTTGCGGCCGTGGTGGACCGCGGCCGGGTCGAGCAGCGCGCCGACGTTCCTGAGCGGCTGGTCCAGGTCCGCGTAGCGCTTGCCGCCGACCAGCGCCCGGCCGTTCGTGGGCCGGTCCAGGCCGAGGATCATGCGCATCGTCGTGGACTTGCCGGCGCCGTTCGGGCCGAGGAAGCCCGTCACCAGTCCAGGTTGGACGGTGAACGACAGGTCGTCCACCGCTGTCGTGTC